>JACCVY010000062.1 GCA_013697915.1 Blastocatellia bacterium
TGCGATTGAGCAAAAGCGGCACTCGCCATCGCAAGGACTAGCAAGGCGAGCAAACAAACTCGGACGATAAGTGGTTTAGGGGTACTCATTTTTCTCCTCAGTAAATAAGAATTTGGATTGAACGAAAGTCGCTTCCGGTACTGCGCGGCAAATAGTAGCAAACCTTCTAATTAATGGCGGCGCGATAGTAGTAGATGAGGGGAAACAGATCAAGACACATTTCGATAAATTTGCGCTGAAATAGGTTTTCGCTTGCGCTGAAATGCGGTTTCTCGGTCCGCTAAAGCAACGCGAGGCGCACCTGAACATCTACTGTCCCGCGGGCGTTCTGGCAGCAGGACGCCAGAACGAGGCGGAACCGCGGCCACCCAGCGCCTGCACGAGACTCATCACGCCCATGTAACCAAAGCCAAAGAAGAACAGAAACAGAAAGGGCACGGTGCCCCACATGCGCATGCGAATGGCGTAAAGAATGGCGAGCAGGAAATAAATCGAGAAACTCAGCTCCAATAGCGGCAGCAGCCCGCGCTTACGTTTGTACTTCTTGCGTTTCCAGGTCTCGTCGGAGGTTTTCTCCACCTGGTATTTGGGGGTACGCACAAATTCACTCTTGATGCCCAACAGCGCCTCCAAAACGGCACGCGCATTGGAAAAAGCCAGACCGATGCCCAGCGCCATCACCAACGGCAGATGCAACAAACGCGGGGCGCGCTTCTCATCGAGATACCAAACGGCGGTGCCGTAAAAAAGAAACACGGAGATTGAAGAGAAAAAGAGCAGCGGCAAATCCAGGATCATCAAGTGATAGAACGGTTGGTTGTAACGAACCAGCAGCAGTGGAAACTGAAGAAAACTCGCGACAATCATCAGCGGATAACTAATGTTGCCGGTTAGCCGGAAAAACATTTCCAGGCGCACGCGCATCGGCAGCTTTGAACGCCAGATGCGCGGATAGAGCTTGATGCCCACCTGCATCACGCCCTTTGCCCAGCGACGTTGCTGCGCCTTGAACGCATTTATCTCAACCGGAATTTCGGCGGGCGCATCTTCATCCAGCAGGTAAACAAATTTCCAACCCATTAACTGCGCGCGAAAGCTCAGGTCGGTGTCTTCGGTGAGCGTATCGTGCTGCCAGCCGCCGCTCCTGGCGATTGCTTCGCGGCGCCAAATGCCGGCGGTGCCATTGAAGTTGAAAAATCCGCCAGTGCGATTGCGCGTGGTTTGTTCGACGACGAAATGTCCGTCCAGCATGATCGTTTGTAGTCTGGTCAACAGATTGTATTTCGCGTTGATGTGGGACCAGCGCATTTGTGCGCAGCCAACCATGGGATCGGTAAAGAAGTCGACCAGCTTGCGCAGGCAGTCAGGATTGGGAACAAAATCCGCGTCAAAGATGGCCAACAGCTCGCCCTTTGCGGTCTTCATTCCATTCTCAAGCGCGCCCGCTTTGAACCCGGTGCGGTCCAGACGATGGACGTATTCGATGTCGAAACCAAGCGCCTGATATTTTCCGATGGTCTCCTCTGCCAGTTTCACAGTTTCGTCGGTCGAGTCATCAAGCACCTGAATCTGAAGTTTTTCGCGCGGGTAGTCGATCTCGGTGATCGCTTTCACCAAACGCTGGATGACGTACATCTCGTTAAAGAGCGGCAGCTGGATCGTGATGACCGGTAATTCTGCTTCGCTGAACTTGCGCAGCGGTTGCGGCACGAATTTGCGATAGCGCCAAAAGTCGATCACCTGCTTGATACGATAGCCGCCATAGACCGCCAACAAACCGAGGATTGCGAAGTACAGGCTCAGAATGATCCAATCAAAACTGTCGAGTTGATAAAGCGGACTGATGTTGCCCCAGGTCTTGTTAACCAGGTCCTGAAAATAACGTTCGAAAAGCTGATTGGGAGTGGGACCGAACGGTGGAGTCGTGTCTTGGAAAATCAAAGCCATAAAATAACTACGCAATCCTTAAATCCAAAAGCGCCGCCTGACAAATGCCCGGACGGCGCGCGAAGATTCTATACTGAAGCAGGTCTAACTAGGAAACACGAAACTCGACAGGATTAACAAGAGGAACAGGAAATTGGGGATTGCTCTGTATCTTGTCTATCGTGTTAATCCTGTCCTTAATCGCGCAACACGATGGCTGGGCCGCATCAGATGCGACGGTGCGGGGCACTGTAATCACTGGGTGCAACACTCGAGCCAGCAGGCAAAACATCGGGAAAGGCTGAAACGGGTTCGATCGCACGTTGCGGCTTGCGACCCGTCAGGCGCAAGCCTAAATCTATCAGGCCCGGCATCACGTAAAAGACAGCGACCGCGCCCAGCAACGCTCCGGTGATGAAGCGGGATGAATGTGTGTTATCCCAAATCCCAAAAACTCCGAGCGCATAATCTATCGCCAGTGGAGCTGCCGCGATGAATAGCCATTTTCTTGGTGGCGCATCTGTTTTCTTTAATGAACGAACCAGCGGATAGGCGATGGTCGCGAGCGTAAAGCCTGCATAGAGACCAAAGCAGCGTGCGCAAACTGCAAAGGGATGTCCGGCAATGAAGAATGACCGTTCCGGAATCTGATGGCAGACAAGACTAAACGCGCGATAGATCGGAAGCGCCCACACGAGATGCCCTGAGCTTAAAGCCAGGGGCGCGGCAATAATCGCTGCGCTGATCGCCACTGAGCCCAGCGCAATGATCAACCAGACCGCGAGCTGACGGCGAATAGAAGCGCGCTGCGGAATGTAATTGTCTGGCGAAGCGTACATGTTAAAAACGGGTTTTGGTCTTTGGGCTTTGGGCTTTGGGCTTTGGGCTTTGATTAGGGACTTTCAACCAGCGCTTGCTGTCTGGCGCTTTTACGAAGACCAAAAGCCCAAGACCAAAGACCAAGGTGTTAAAATCGAATGACCGTATCCGGCCCACCCTCAATGTGCAGCGTGTCCACGAAGCGAATGTGGCGCGACTCTGTAGTCATGACCACCGAGTGCGTTCGTTTGCCGGCACCGAAGAATCTGACCCCTTTTAGTAGTGCGCCATCAGTGACTCCGGTTGCGGCAAAAATAATTTTGCGGCCGGGAGCGAGATCGTTTGTGTCGTAGATCTTGTCGGCGTCTGTGATGCCCATCGACTGCAAACGTTCCAGGACCTGCTCCTTGGGTGGCACTTTATCTCTGTCAACGCCGAGACGTTCGGGATCGAAAACAAGTCGCGCTTGTATTTCACCGTTAAGGCATTTCATCGCCGCCGCAGTAATTACTCCTTCCGGCGCGCCGCCAATTCCCACCAGCGCGTGTATGTTGGTTCCCGCAACTGCCGCCGAGATTCCCGCGGAAAGATCGCCGTCGCCAATCAAACGTATGCGCGCGCCGGCTTCACGCACATCCGTAATCAGTTTTTGATGGCGTGTACGATCGAGAACTATCACCGTCAAGTCTTCCACATCACGACCGAGGCGCCGAGCAATATTCTTGAGGTTATCTTTGACGGGCGCATCGAGATCCACCACGCCGCGCGATGACGGCCCCACTACAATCTTGTCCATGTAGAGATCCGGCGCATTTAGAAGTCCGCCGCGTTCAGCAGCTGCCAGCACGGCGATGGCGTTGTTGGCGCCTAACGCGCAGAGATTTGTTCCTTCAAGCGGATCGACTGCGATATCTACCTGCGGGCAGGATTCAGCCAGGTCCTCGCTAACGCCATAGCCACCGCCGACTTCTTCACCGATGTAAAGCATGGGCGCTTCATCGCGTTCGCCCTCGCCAATTACAATTCGGCCACGCATCGGCACTGTATCCATCACCTCGCGCATTGCCTCGACCGCAACGTGGTCGGAATACTTGCGGTCGCCCTGGCCCATCGTGCGCGCCGCGGCAATTGCCGCTGCTTCACAAACGCGCAAGAAATCCAGAGACAGCT
Organism: Blastocatellia bacterium; assembly: GCA_013697915.1. GTDB lineage: Bacteria > Acidobacteriota > Blastocatellia > Pyrinomonadales > Pyrinomonadaceae > PSRF01. The sequence goes on from JACCVY010000062.1 coordinate 3,916, forward strand.
CGCGCTCTGTCTTTAATTCGTGGACCATCTCTCAGTTCTCCTGAATCCGAAATTTGGCTGCTAACCGCCTCGATTACCAACGCCAGCAGATGAAGAAGTGCGCGCTCATACTAGCAGAGCACACAGAGATTTTGTAGCTAATGGCGCGTTGGTAGTGACGCAGTTTGAGCTCAACCGCCCTTCTCATTAGCACTGTGGCTTTACCCCGTTGATTAGTGATCAGCCTCGGCCGGGAAACCGTTTAAACGGTTCTTGTTTGTGTCAGGCACCAGCGTCCCCGCGCTGACCAACGTTGCTAATGAGAAACAAACTGCATCAGCATTTCGAGGTTTCACAGTTCACTCTGCCGGCAAAATCATCGACGGATTTACATGCATTCAGCTACACTCATTGCGACAGGATGCGGTGATGTTCAGCAGTTTTGGGGGCGACGAAACGCTATGCAAAAACCGAATGCACTGGTGCTCGACCTGAGTGAAGTGGGCGCCGGCGATGTGCAACTCGTCGGTGGCAAGTGTGCCAGCCTCGGCGAACTTTTCCGTGCTCTGTTACCGCGCGGCGTGCGTGCGGTTGATGGCTTTGCCACCACCAGCGAGTCCTACCGGCTCCTCCTGCAAACAAACGGTCTCGGCAAACAACTGCGCGAATTGATGAGTGATCTGGATCACAACGACATTCGCGCGTTGAATAACGCCGGACGAGAAGCTCGCGCTTTGATGCTGGACACACCGTTGCCGGCGGAAGTGCACGAAGCGATCCTTGACGGCTATCGCCGGCTCTGCGAACGATTGGGACGCACACCTGAAGTAGCAGTTCGTTCCTCGGCCACTGCTGAAGACCTACCGGACGCTTCGTTCGCCGGACAACAAGACACCATTCTAAACGTGCGCGGCGAAACTCATCTCATCGAAGCGTGCCATCGCTGTTTTGCTTCCCTCTGGACTGACCGTGCAATTTCGTATCGCGCTGCGCGTGGTTACGATCACTTTGAAGTTGCGCTTTCCATTGGCGTGCAACCGATGGTGCGTTCCGATCAGGCGTGCTCCGGCGTCATGTTCACGCTCGATACTGAATCCGGTTTTCGCGACGTGGTTGTAATCAACGGCGCCTGGGGACTGGGCGAAGCAATCGTGCAGGGCATGGCCACGCCCGACGAGTGGGTCGTGTTCAAGCCTACCTTGAAAACAGGTGCGCGCCCGATTGTCAGCCGCCGGCTCGGCGGCAAAGAAGTGAAAATGGTTTACGGTCTGGATGGCAAGGGCACGCGCACGCGTGAAGTTGTAGAGGCACAACGTGGCAGGTTTGTACTCGGCGATTATGAAGTGCTGGAGCTGGCGCGTTGGGCTTGCTTGATTGAGGACCACTACTCCGCGCTTGCCGGTCACTCAACCCCGATGGACATCGAATGGGCCAAGGACGGGCAAACCGGCGAGTTGTTTATTCTTCAGGCAAGACCGGAAACGGTTCACGCCAGCAATCGCGAAAACTATATCGAGACTTACCGGCTCACCGGCGAGCATGGCGCGCCGCTGGTGAGCGGCATTGCAGTCGGCGAAAAAGTTAGCCACGGTCGCGTGCATGTGCTCGCTGATCCGGACCATCTGACTGAATTCAAAGCCGGTGATGTGCTGGTGACCTCCATGACTGATCCGGCGTGGGAACCGATTATGAAACGGGCTGCGGCTATTGTCACAGACCGCGGCGGCCGGACTTGTCACAGCGCAATCATCAGCCGCGAGTTGGGACTGCCTTGCATTGTGGGCACTGGCAACGCCACCCAGTTATTGCAAAGCGGCATGGATGTAACCGTGTCGTGCTCGGAAGGAGCGCACGGCAACATCTACGAAGGTTTGATTGAGTTTGCAGTTGATCGCCGCGTTGTTGGCGATGAGCAAAGGCCGCGCACGCAGGTGATGATGAATGTCGGCGATCCGGATCATGCTTTTGCGGTCGCTTCATTGCCAAATGACGGCGTCGGTCTGGCTCGTCTCGAATTCATTATCAACAACCACATCGGCATTCATCCGATGGCGCTGGTGCGCTATCCCAATCTGGACAACACGAACGTCGTTAAGGAAATCGAACGCCGCATCGGCGAAGAAGATCCACGCGAGTTCTTTGTGCGCCGCCTGTCTGAAGGTATTGCTCGCATCGCAGCGGCGTTTTATCCCAAGCCGGTGATTGTCAGAATGTCTGACTTCAAATCAAACGAATACGCCATGCTGATCGGTGGCCAGGAATTTGAACCGACCGAAGAAAATCCCATGCTCGGCTTTAGAGGCGCCTCGCGTTACTACGACGATCGTTACCGGGAAGGATTTGAACTTGAGTGCCAGGCGATGCAGCGCGTGCGCGACGACATGGGCCTGGTAAATGTTCTGGCCATGATTCCCTTCTGTCGGACGGTGGCTGAAGCTGAGCGAGTTGTGGCCCTGATGGCTGACTTTGGTTTGCAACAAGGCGAGCACGGACTCGAGATTTATGCCATGTGCGAATTGCCGGCGAACGTTATCTACGCCGACGAATTCCTGCGAGTGTTTGATGGCTACTCGATTGGCTCAAACGATCTGACGCAACTCACGCTCGGTCTGGATCGCGACTCAGAAATGGTCGCGCATCTTTTTGACGAACGCGACGGCGCCGTCGAGCGCATGGTGACGCTCGCCATTGAAGCCGCGCATCGAGCCGGAAAGAAGATTGGAATTTGCGGGCAGGCGCCTTCGGATTACCCCGAATTTGCGCGTTTTCTCGTCGAGAAAGGCATCACCTCGATCTCGCTGAACCCGGACACCGTTTTGCAAACTACTCATATGATTCTCGAAGTTGAAACAGAACTTGCGTCACAGAAACCCGTGAAGACAACCCAGCCGCGAGTACGCGCAGATCGCAATACCCTTAATATTGCACCGGCATTCAGCGGGACAATTGTTGAATAATCCTAAGCCGCACCCAGGAGAAGTTGAATGGCCACCTTACTCATCGTCGACGATGACTCCCTCATTCGCGACACGCTTCACGAACTCTTTTCCGACAAACACGAATGCCACGCGGCGGATCGCGCCGAACAAGCGCTCGCTTATCTTGACGTCGAAACTTACGATGTTGTCCTGACTGACATCGCCATGCCGGAACTCAGCGGTCGCGAATTGCTGAAGCAGATCCAGGTTAACCATCCCGCGACTCCGGTAATTGTCATTTCCGGTTTGTCTAATGAAGAAGCCGCAAAAGCGCTCTTGGACATTGGCGCGTTCGCCTATTTCGCGAAGCCATTCAAGCTTGAGGACATTGAGGAAGCAGTCGCGCGCGCCATCGCGCGTCATCAGGAGTTAGCCGCGAAAGATCAAAGTGCAGACGAGGTCGAAGACTTGCAACCCGCCGAGACCCTAACTGGTCGCCCTAAAACAAACTAAGAAAGAGGCCGCTAACCAGACGTCTCAAATACATTTGACTTGTTTGCCACCTTGGCGTAGAACTTCGCCGATCATTGCCCCAATTCCAAATCGATTTTTGTTTAATTGAAGGAGGCTCTTATGTCTGCTATTCAACCTGCACCGATCAATGAAGACAAGATGAACGCATTTCTAGGTAAAGTGGTGGGAGATTTTGGCGCCGCGCTGAGTTCTTCTCTGGCTTACATCGGCCAAAAGCTTGGCCTTTACAAAGCGCTGGCGCAAACAGGCTCAGTCACGCCGGAGGAGTTGGCGCAGCAAACTTCAACCAATGAACGATACATTCGCGAGTGGCTTATAAATCAGGCAGCCAGTGGCTATGTTGACTACGATCCAGCTAGTGGTCGCTATTCACTATCTCCGGAACAGGCGATGGCACTAACTGACGAGAGCAGTCCGTTCTACGTGGGCGGCGGCTTTTATGTAATTAAAGCAATGACCCATGCTGTTTCGCGCATTGAAGAGTCATTCAAGAATGGCGGCGGCATGCTCTGGGGCGAACATGATCCGGATCTTTTTGTAGGCACTGAGCGTTTCTTTCGTCCGGGTTACGCCGCACATTTGATTGCCTCATGGATTCCTTCGCTTACCGGCACTGAAGAAAAACTAAAAGCCGGCGGGAAAGTTGCCGACATCGGCTGCGGACATGGTTCTTCGACTGTCATCATGGCCCAGGCTTATCCGAAGTCACGCTTCTGGGGTTTCGATAATCACGGCAAGTCGATCGAGACAGCACGGCAACGCGCTAAGGAGGCGAACGTTTCGGATCGAGTTACTTTCGAAGTAGCCAACGCGAGCGATTTTCCAGATCAGCAATTTGACCTGATTGCATTCTTTGATTGTTTGCACGACATGGGCGATCCCGTGGGCGCCGCAAAGCGCGCCTATCAAACGCTTTCACCAACCGGCAGCGCTATGATCGTTGAGCCAATGGCCGGCAACACAGTTGAGGAAAATTTCAACATTATCGGCCGAACCTTTTCCGGCGCGTCGACGCTCTGCTGTACTGCAAACTCGATGGCACTAGGTGGACCAGCCCTGGGAGCGGTCGCACCGGAATCAGCTATTCGAGAAGCCGTAATGGCCGGAGGTTTCACCGAGTTTCGTCGCGCTACCGAAACGCCTTTCAATCGCATCTTCGAAGCACGGAAGTAGTCTCTTAAACTCGCAGTTAAATCATAATGAAAGAGCGCCGCGGGACAGCTCCTGGGCGCTCTTTTCGCAAAACACCGGACATCACTACTGAAACGTGTATTGTTTAAAGGTTGGGTTGCCTGGTAGCTCGTACTTCTTCAGAAACTCCCAGGCGCTGCGATTAATCTTGGGTGCCAAATCGTAATACCAGTGATCGTGATTAGGTATTTCGGTGAGTTCAACCGGAAAACCTTTCGAGGCGAACAAATTTTTAGTTGCTCGCACCTGGTCAAGTGGAAAAAACGGATCGCGATCTCCGACCCAGATCGCCATCGGAATCTTCCGCTTGGCGTACTCTACGTCGGAGTAACTATCGGGGGACAAGGCGCCGGCGTGTATTGCCGTGGCCGCAAAATATTCGGATTCGAAAAGCGACATATAAAGAGCAAAGCTGGCGCCCGCGGAGTGGCCAAACAAATAAATACGACGCTCATCGATTCGGTATTTCAGCTTTACCGCTTCCACGATATCGCGCAGAAACTCGGGACCATCCGGACCCGTGGACCAATGAGAGCTATCCATTGCGTCTGGCCCCGCCAGAAGTATTCCCTCTTTCTCCGCCAGGTCTTTCCATTTTTCAACCAGACTAAATCCATTTCGATTGGAGCCGTGGAGAAGAATTAGCACAGGCAACGGCTTTCCCGATTTGTTTTCAGGGACGAAGAGATAATAAACGCGCTCTTTCTTATTCGAAGTGATCAGTTCTTTCGTTGTTGTGCCCTTAGAGAAAGCAGCCGGCGAAACCGAAAGTAAAACGAGCATGAATGCGAGGAAAGCAAATGAGTGTTTCATGGGAGGATCTCCTGAAATCGATCTGTCTGGTCCGCTGTCGAAGCTTCGCTCGCCTCTTATCATTTCCACGGCGGCAGCGTCTTGCGCGCCGGTTTTTCTTTTTTCAAACCCAGAGCCCAATCCGCTTGCATCAACGTGTGAATGTCGCGTGTTCCTTCATAAATGATGGCGGCTTTGCAATTGCGCAGGTAGCGCTCGACCGGGTAGTCGTTTGAATAACCATTCGCGCCGTGCACCTCAATCGCCATCGACGCGGCTTTTTCGCTGCGGGTCGTTGCCTGCCATTTCGCCAAACTCGTGGCCCGCCCGTTTGGTTGACCGGTGTTCTTCAAATAGCCGGCACGCAACCAAAGCAGGTGTGACATTTGATAGTCGGCTTCCATCTCGGCAATTTTTTGTTTGACCAATTGGTGGTTGGCGATTTTTGTTCCGAACGTTTCGCGTTCGAGCGCGTACGCGACTGACGCATCACGCGAGGCGCGGATGACTCCGGTGGCGCCGGCCGCGACTGTGTATCTGCCCTGCTCGAGCGCAAACATCGCGATCTTAAAACCTTCGCCTTCTTCACCGACGCGATTCGCTGCCGGCACGCGTGTGTCTTGCAGCGAAAAGTATCCCGTGTTGCCGGCGCGAATGCCCAGCTTGCCGTGAATTGTTCCTGAAGTGAACCCCGTGAAGCCGCGTTCGACAATAAAGCACGACATGCCCGAATGATCGCGATTGCGGCGCTTCTCTTCGTCCGTCCAGCAGAAGAAAAGAAAGTTGTCGGCAGTATCAGCCAAACTGATCCACATTTTCTCGCCGTTCAGCACATACTCGTCGCCTTCACGTCGCGCCGTTGAGCGCGAGCCGACGACGTCAGAACCGGCGCCCGGCTCGGTCAAGCCATAGGTCGCAAGTTTCTCGCCCTTCGCCTGCGGGACCAGGTATTTTTGTTTCTGCTCTTCAGTGCCCCAGGCGTAAAGCGTCAGCGAATTCAGGCCGGTATGGACCGACATCGCCACACGCAGAAACGTGTCAACCGCTTCCAGCTCTTCGCAAACCAGACCGAGCGAAATATAATCAAAACCGGCGCCACCATATTCTTCGGGAATACAAACGCCAAGCAGATTCAGCGCCGCCATTTTTTCAAATATGCCGCGCTCGAAATGTTGTTTCTCGTCCCACTCTTTTATGTAGGGCGCAACTTCCTTTTGCGCAAACTCGCGCACGGTTTGAATCAGCGCCTTATGATCTTCGGTCAATTCAAAGTCGATCATTGAAATGTCTCTCTTGATTGTGGAGGTTGAAAACGACCGGACATCTTAGCCAGTCCAAAGTCCAATGTCCAAAGTCCGTCATCGATGCCCTCCAAGCAGTTCAGAGTACAAGCTTCAGCTTGCGTGCGGGGCAAGAGACAACCTAAAGGTTGGACTCTAAACTGCTTGAATCCTCGCAAGCTTGGACTTGGGACGTTGGACTTTGGACGCTATACTTTCTTCATGCCGAAGAAAGCGAAGTCGAACATTGTTAAAGTTGGTCTGATCCAGATGAGCTGCGATCAGAAGCCAGAAGCCAATTTGAAGAAAGCGATTGCGCGCATTGGAGACGCAGCAAAAAAAGGTGCGCAGATTATCTGCCTTCAGGAACTTTTTCGCTCGCAGTATTTTTGCCAGACTGAAGACATCGAGCTTTTCAAGTTAGCGGAAACAATTCCCGGCCCAACCACCGACGCACTCGGTAAAGTGGCAAAAGCAAAGAAGGTTGTAATCGTCGCCTCTCTGTTTGAGAAACGGGCGGCCGGCGTTTACCACAACACCGCAGTGCTGATCGATGCGGACGGAAAAATCGCCGGCAAGTATCGCAAGATGCACATACCGGACGACCCGCTTTACTACGAAAAGTTTTACTTCACGCCCGGCGACCTGGGTTTTCAAAGCCACAATACGAAATATGGGAAAGTCGGCACGCTCGTGTGTTGGGACCAGTGGTTTCCGGAAGCCGCGCGGCTGACTGCTCTATCCGGCGCGGAATTTCTTTGTTATCCGACTGCAATCGGCTGGCTTCCCGACGAGGAAGCGGAGATGAACGAGGCGCAGCATTCGGCCTGGGAAACGATTCAACGCGCGCACGCGATCGCGAACGGTGTCTATGTGATCGTAGTTAACCGCGTCGGGCGCGAAGGCAAACTAAACTTCTGGGGCCAGTCGTTTGTTGCCGATCCGTTTGGCCGCATCATCGCGAAGGCCTCATCTGATAAAGAAGAGGTGCTGGTAGTCGACTGTGACTTGAACAAAATGGACGAGACGCGCCAAAACTGGCCCTTCCTGCGCGATCGCCGCATCGATGCTTATCAGGGGCTGCAACTCCGCTACGGCGACTAAAAAAAATGAAATACAGCTTCACTGATTTTCTCGGCAACGTTGGCGTCGTGCTAATCATTATTGACTACTTGTTGCTTCAGCTTAACCGCATTAATAGCAACTCGCTCAGCTACTCACTGTTAAATGCGGTCGGCGCCAGTCTCATTATCATTTCACTGGTATTTAATTTCAATCTGTCGGCTTTTGTCATGGAAGCTATCTGGGTCGTCATCAGTCTGTTCGGCCTCTATCGCTATTTTCGACCCCCAGCCACTGAAGCATGAGCCGCTTAGACCATGACCGACGTCCCGCCTGACTCCGCAAACAAAACACCTGCCGCGCTCGGATTCCATATGCCCGCAGAGTGGCGCGCGCATGCGAGCACCTGGCTTTCATGGCCGAAAGATCCCGAAACGTGGCCTGGACGCGTACCGCAGGTTGAAAATATTTTTCTGCAGATGATGGCGGCGCTCGCGCCTAACGAAACTGTAAATCTGCTGGTCGATGATGGAGAGACTGAACAGTTGGTGCGTGCGCGTTGTTCGTTTACGGGCGCCGAGAACGTTTGCTTCCACCGCATTGTTACCGTCGATTCATGGATACGCGACTATGGCCCAAACTTTTTGGTCTCCGACAAACTGTCGGATAAAGTCGCCTTCAACGATTGGATCTTCAACGCCTGGGGTAACAAGTACGAAGAACTTAAGCGGGACGATTCCATTCCCCGTCGTCTTGAGAATTTATTAAGAGCACCGCGCTTTCAGCCGGGCATCGTGATGGAAGGCGGCTCAATTGAAGTCAATGGCGCGGGCTGCGTTTTGACGACCGAGCAATGTCTGCTGAATCCTAACCGCAACCCCCATTTAAACAAGTCAGAGATTGAGCGGTACCTGAAAGATTACCTGGGCGTGACAAAAGTTCTATGGCTTGGTGAAGGGATTGTTGGTGATGATACTGACGGACACATTGACGACATTGCGCGGTTCGTGGCTGAGGATGTAATTGTTTGCGTCGTCGAAGAAGATACGCAGGACGCAAATTACGAGTTGCTGCAAGACAATTTGAGACGCCTGCAAAAGATGACCGACGCGCGCGGCCAGGCATTTGAAATCGTAACACTGCCAATGCCGGGCGTGGTTGGCGGCGCAAGCACTGACAAGCGCAACCTCGATCGTCTGCCCGCGTCGTACGCAAATTTCTATGTCGCGAACAACGTCGTGCTCGCGCCGGTGTTTGGACACGCCAATGATGCGCGTGCCTTGGAAACCCTACGACGAGTCTTCCCTGATCGAAGCGTAGTGGGAATCAATTGCGAGCCGCTGGTGTGGGGCATGGGAACTATCCATTGCGTCACTCAACAACAACCGAAGGCATAATCCGCAGATTTGAGAAGAGCGGGGCAAGGCGGGGTCCCTAGCGGGGCAGCCCCGCTGGGGTGCTAATCCCACCTTCCTCATCTGGAGCTGCTCGAAGTTGATGCTGAAGAAGTGATGGCGCAGCTTTCCATAAGGAATCCTCGGTCAATTTGGAATGCCTCTCAGGTTGGGAAGGTGGGCTTGCCCCCCGCTCGCGTTGGTGCCAGTATCTTCGGCTACGAGATTCTTAGCTACCTCTTTCGCCTCCGCCAAATTGGACACGCGACCATCTAGCTGGAGGTCGTAAATCGCTTTAGTGATCTCACCTATCCGCGGGCCAGGTTGTAGGCCCATGTCCAACAAGTGTCGACCCAGGAGGATCGGCGCCGGTGGTTGTTGTTCGACAGCCAGTTCGCGAACTCGCTCGATAAACCACTCCTGCGCTTCGGAGCCGTACCATTTTTCGCGCGGCACCCAATCAGCATTGCGTCCCAGTGAGTCGGCCTTGGCAACGCGATATAACAGATCCAGTTCACACTTGCGTGCCAGCCGGCGAAACGCGCCGTCGCCAACTTCTTCACGGTTCTTGAAAAATTCGCCCGGTTTCAAGTGCTCGCGCACGAGGGCAATCACCTGCGCGCGCACGTCGTAACCGTCGAGCGTGTGAATGTTCAGCCGGTTTAGAAACATTTCCGTCGGCGCCACACCCGCTTCTTCATGACCACGCGAGCGCAAACGCCCATCAACGAATTCAGTCGTCGCCGGCTTGCCAAAATCATGGGCCAGCGCCGCCAGCATAACCGTGACTTGTTTGGCGTAAGTGAGATCGTCGATCAACTTGCGGGCGCCGTTAATAACCAAACCGGTGTGAATAAAAACGTCGCCTTCGGGATGCCACTCTGGATCCTGCGGCACATCGATCAGCGCTTTGATTTCCGGAAACAACTGATCGACGACACCTAACTCTCCTAGCCAGTTCAGTCCCAGGGATGGTCGGCGCGTCCGCAGCAATAATTTTTCCATCTCTCCCCAAATGCGTTCGGCGGGAAGATCTGAAAGATCAATAGCCCGACATAGCTCGGCTGTTTCAGGCGCAATATCAAACTCAAACCGGGCGGCAAGCTGTGCCGCTCGCAAAACGCGCAAACTGTCTTCCGCGAAGGTCTCGTTCGAAACAACGCGCAGGAGTCCGGCCGCGATATCCGCACGACCATTGAAAGGATCGATGATTTCTTCGGTTAACGGATCCTGCAAGATAGCGTTGATAGTGAAATCGCGCCGGCGTGTCGCCTCTTCAATGGACATCGACGGGTCGCCCTCGATTGCGAATGCGCGATGGCCACGGCCGGACTTTCGCTCGCGGCGCGGCAGCGAAACATCCAAATCTGAACCGAGTTTGTAAACGGTGAAAGCTTCGCCGACAACATTGACCGGGCCAAACTCATCAAGCAGCGCGCGCAGTTTGAACGGCTCGACGTTGTAGACTTCCAAATCCCAATCGGTGGGTTCGATCTTCATCAGCAGATCGCGCACACAGCCGCCAACCAGCAGCGCGCGGCCACCGGCGTCGCGAACCGCCGTAGCTAAAGCGACAACCTTTTCGGGAATGATATTTTTTGAATTGGAAGCTGACATCGGCAAATACTACAAAGGCACAGCATGCTGTGCCCTCACTTATATATGCGTTACCAAGAGCGGGGGCAAGCCCGCCTTCCCAACCTGAGAGATTTTCGATCTACTCAGCAGACCAGGTCTTGAAGGCTCTCACTCAAAATACGGAGCTCAACATGGATAAGCTCGGGTTCAGGAAGGTGGGCTTGCCCCCGCGGGTTTGGCCAGAAGCAACTTTCGCGGAAGCTAATCCTCTTTTAGTTGTTCATCACTGTAATCTTCGACAATTACTTGCAGACCCTGCGTTGAGGGAATGCAGCTAATGACTTGGGCCCGATCGATTTTTGTGAGGTCGGTGCCGGCGGCGTGCCAGAGCTTTACCCAAAAAGTGCGCGTGTCGCCGTGAATGGCAAAGGTCGAGCCGTCGTTCATTACAGCCACCGGCTCCGCCAACACACCGTCGCGCAATTCTTCAAGCAACTCGGGAATAAATTGTTTGAACTTCTCAAACTGTACAAGAACATCGCGATCCTCGATTTCTGCCGGCGGCAACTCGACCGGCTCGTCCGACTCGAGCAGCAGACGAGTTTCAGTTTGTTCGTTGCGCTTCTTAACGATAGGCATTTCGAGTTTCGAGTTTCGAGTTCCAGAGTCACGAGTTTTGACGTCAATGCTTAGTGCAAGAACTCGGAACTCGAAACCCCAAACTCGAAACTACTTATTAAGTCTCTTCAACAAATATCCTTCAAGTTCGACAACCTTCACGCGTTCCTGTTCCCACGTGTCACGGTCACGCACAGTGACTTCATTGTCTTCGAGCGATTGATGGTCCACTGTCACGCAAAACGGTGTGCCAATTTCATCCTGACGCGCGTAGAGTTTTCCAATGCCGCCGGTGTCGTCATACACGGCCCGCAAGACCGGTTGCAGTGAGCGCTTAATCGATTTCGCCAGTGCCACGATCTCCGGCTTGTTCTTCGCAAGTGGCAAAACCGCAGCCTTGATCGGCGCGAGCGCAGGGTGCAGTTTCAAAATCACGCGCGTCTCGCCTTTGTCGTTCGTCTTCTCAGTGTACGCGTCCATCAAAACTGCAAGCACTGTCCGATTCACGCCCGCTGCGGGCTCAATCACGTATGGATAGAAGCGTTCTTTTGTCGCTTCGTCGAAGTAGGAAAGATCTTCGGTCGAGTCAGGATTCAACCGCTTTCCTTCAGCGTCTTCCGGCTTTTTTGAATGCGTGCGCAGATCGAAATCGGTGCGATTGGCGATGCCCATCAACTCGTCCCATTGTTTTTCCGCATCTTCTCGCTCAGGAAAGAAGCGGTACTGAACATCGACTGTGCGTTTGGCGTAATGGGCCAACTCTTCTTTCGGCTGTTCGTAAAGTCGCAAATTTTCGCCGGCAATTCCGAGTTCGAGGAACCACTGGCTACACTGATCAATCCATTCCTGATGGACCTTTTCGTCTTCACCCGGCCGGACAAAGTATTCCATCTCCATCTGTTCAAACTCGCGCGTGCGAAAGATGAAATTCCCAGGCGTTACTTCGTTGCGAAAAGATTTGCCAAGTTGGGCCACGCCGAAAGGCAGTTTGCGCCGGCTGGTTGTCAACACATTGTTGAAGTTGATGAAAATTCCCTGCGCGGTTTCGGGGCGCAGATAAACCAAAGAGGAATCATCCTCCTCGGAGGCGGCACCCACGTGAGTCCGAAACATGAGATTGAAAGGACGCGGCTCAGTTAGATCAGTCGAGCCGCAGTTTGGACACTTGCCATCGTTCAACTTGTCGGCGCGCAAACGTGTTTTGCATTCGCGACAGTCAACCAGCGGATCACTAAACGTATCTTCGTGTCCCGAATACTTCCAAACCAGACGATTGAGAATGATCGACGAATCCAGCCCTTCAATGTCGTCGCGCTCATAGACCATCCAACGCCACCACGCCTGCTTTACGTTATTGCAAAGCTCGACGCCGAGCGGACCATAGTCCCAGGCGCTACCCAGCCCGCCGTAGATCTCGGAAGAGGGATAAACAAACCCGCGCCGCTTGGCGAGGGAAACGATGGTTTCGATGTTAGGAGCTGTCATAGGAAGGGTGAATAGTAAATGGTGAATGGTAAATAGTAAAAGCCCGGGCTTACAATCAAGTAGTAATTAGCTGATCACCATTTACTATTCACCAACTATTCACCATTTACCATTTACTAGAAAAAAAAGGAGCGCTCACCAGCGCTCCCTTCTCCAATCCAAACTCAAACGAAGTGAACGAACTTATCTGCTCGGCGCCGGCGCCGCGGGCGCTGCGGGCGCGGGCGCCGCGGGCGCTTGTACGTTGACGTTAATCTTCTGCGTGCCCCCGCCTCCGAACAAACGACCTCGGAAAGCAAACAAAACAACCACCACGATGATCACAAAGATCACCAGAACCGCGACGACGCCTGCGCTGCCGCCACCATCACCATTGTCACCCATGAGCAGCCTCCTGTTGTGAGAGTTAAGGATTCAACTAACAAGGGGGAGGCGCAATGATTACCACAGCTGCACTGGCAGGTCAATCATCGCCACAAAAAAAAGGGAGACAAGCCGTTTGACTTGTCTCCCACTTTATCACTGGTGGACCAGATGGACCGGGTTGTTATTTGGTTAGTTAACGACGGCCTCGTCGACGCGGCGCCCGGCGCCGTGGCGATGCAGCGGCCGCCGCGGCCGGTCTGACGTCGCCCGCCTGGACCGTTGGTGTAGGTTGTGGCGGTGTCGCCCCCCGCGGAACGATCCACAACTCGACGCAGTCTTCTTCGCGGAATCCACCGTTGACAACTACGATTCGAGATTGATCGATTCCTCGTTGCGCCACCAGGTAATCGTGAGCGCGTCCGCCAAGCAAATCTGCCTGACCTATGCGACTCGATCTACCACCGTACGCTATGACGTAGGTTGTGGTCGACGGATCGTTTTGCAAGTCAACTGCCAGATTGTCGAGACGAGCCTTTTGATCGTCAAACGAGCAACTGCAGCAGACATCAAATTGCCGTGAAGGATTTTCGCGTGGCGGCGTGGGCGGCACAAAGGTCGTCGCCTGCGTCGTTTGGCGGCAGGCAGAATCGCCCGAGCCGTCATCCACTACCAGTATCGCGGTAATCTTTTGTCCCGCCAGGCCGGTCGAATCCACTGTGATCGTAGGCGTGCCCAAGCCTGAAAGAATCTTGGCGTTGGCAGGACTGACGGTCCAGGTGTAGTTCAGTGCTGAGGTGCCCGTGTAGGCCACGTCGGCGGTATAGGTAATTATTTCGCCTTCGTTGACCTGCGCCGGAGCTGAGAGGTTCACAGGATATGGGCAAGGAGACGTCATTGGCGGCGCCGGCTTGTAATTGAGCGCGACGCATTTGATGCGGCCGGCTTCGAGATCGATCTCGCGGGTCCAATGCTGACCGCCGGGCAAAGTGATCACAATCGTGTGCACGCCTGGGTCGCGATCGAAAGCGCGATAATCGGTAGATGTTTGACCCTCAGGACGGCCGTCAATTTCGATCGGCAATCCACCCGGGGTGCTTAGAATCTTTATCGTTCCATACTTCGCCAGCCGTCGCTTTTTGGCGTAGGCGGTGGAAGCCGGATGGACCATGCAAAAACTGACAGCCAGTAACGCTGCGAAAGCGAACTTACCGTAGTTGCGATTCTTGCGAAGGATTTGTCTAAACATTGTGATTAGGCCTCCTCCGCATTCTGGATTTGCGCTGTCAACTTGCCTCGAGCATAACGCCGGCGCAATCCCGCTCCGAAAGCTGCCAGGCCTGAGCCAAACAACAAGAGCGACGCGGGCTCGGGAACTTCAGGCGTTGGTGGCGGCGTAGTTGGCGGAGTCGGCGTTTCGCAACGGTCGCAGCCATGAATGAAGAAGAACGGAATCGCAGCCAGGAACAGCAAAGGCCACTTAGGGAAGCCGCCGCCTGGCACAGTGATCTCGCCACAGTCGCATATCGTTCCTTCCACGTCGCCCTGATCGACGACTTCAATACCAGCTTGTGGCTCGGCGCTGACGGCAACGCCCGCGAGCAATGTGTCCGCGGTGTTGGCTGTGGCAGCCTCGCCGGTGGTGTTGTCGGGAACGACATCTACGCCAGCGGCAGTTGACTGCTGTGTAGTGGATGTAACCGGTGAAGCGCCGTCGCCCTCAGCCACGAGCGTGCTAGTGTTTTGTGAGACGGTGCGGAGCCGAAGCTCTGGAGGATTTTGGTAACCGCCAATCACCTGAATCACCTGGCTGATTGCTACGGGCGCCGCATGTGAGGGAGCGCCGCTCAAAAGCAGGAGACTAAGTGTCGCGGCAATTGGACGAAGGGCTCGGCTCATCATCGGTTGAAAGTCCCTCCTCGGATCTTCCCTTCTCTTAAAGGGAAACGATATACAACGTTTAACTATGAACTTCTGAAGCGAAAGCGCCTGTTTCATCGAGTTCTGCTTGAATAACGCAAAGTGCTTTCGCTGGTTTGATAGGAAAAGATGCCTAATACAAAAGGGATTCCATCTTCGGTGAGGCTTTTGATGGCGCCTAACTCGAATAAAAAAAGAGGTTTGCATGACGCAAACCTCCTTCGTGCTCTAATCAGAAATCTGAGATTTGAGATCTGAGATCTCAGGAAAACTGATGCCTCCGGTCGACGATTATCGCAGGCCGGGGACTTGGTGAATTCGAACCCGCTGGGCGGATTGCAAATGAAATTCAGCTCCCTAGTCGGGCTCGCCGGCACTGGCCGCTTCCGCCTTTTTGCCTTCGTCGCGCAAGACGGCTTTCCGGGAAAGCTTGATCTTATTCCCTTCCTTGCCAATGCATTTGACGAGAATCTGCTGACCTTCTTTTAGCTCGTCACGCACGTCCTTGACGCGCCGGTCGGCAATTTCGGAAATGTGCAGCAATCCGTCCGTTCCCGGAAAGATTTCCACGAACGCGCCAAAGTCGACGATTCGTGAAACAGTGCCCATATATGTTTGCCCAATCTCAGCTTCCGCCGTGATGCCGCGAATGCGGGCAACCGCGGCTTCAGCCGCCGAGCTGCTCGCCGTTGCGATCGAGATGGTGCCGTCATCCGAAACATCGATCTTCGCGCCGGTTTCTTCCACCAGCGATCTAATCATCTTGCCGCCTGGTCCAATGACGTCGCGGATCTTATCGGGATTGATTTTGATCTGGATGATTCGCGGGGCATGCGCTGAGATGTCTTCGCGCGATGTCGCCAACGCCTGTTCCATTACGCTGAGAATATGCAAACGTCCCTTCTTTGCCTGCTCCAGGGCCTCGGCCATGATCTGCGAGTTAATGCCGCCGATCTTGATGTCCATCTGCAAGGCAGTGATACCTTCGTGCGTGCCGGTGACTTTGAAATCCATGTCGCCGTAGTGGTCCTCGGCGCCAGCGATGTCAGACAAGATCGCGTACTTGTTTCCTTCCATCACCAGGCCCATGGCCACGCCCGCGACTGGCGCCTTCAAAGGAACGCCCGCATCCATCAGCGAAAGTATGCCGCCGCAAACGCTGGCCATTGACGACGAACCGTTTGATTCGGTGATGTCCGAAACGATGCGAATCGTGTAAGGAAAAACTGATTCATCCGGCAGCACTGCTTCAATCGCTCGGCGCGCGAGTGCGCCGTGACCAATCTCACGCCGGCTGGAGGAACCAAAGCGGCCAACTTCACCAACTGAGTAGTGCGGGAAGTTGTAATGCAGCAGGAAGCGGCGTTTAACTTCGCCCTTTTCCAGGTCGTCCATGAACTGCTCATCTTCCTTGGTACCCAGTGTGGTCGTTACCAGCGCCTGCGTTTCACCTCGGGTAAATAAAGCCGACCCGTGAACGCGCGGCAACCAACCAACTTCGCAACTTATCGGACGAATTTCCGAGAAGCGGCGGCCATCGGGACGGCGTCGCTTGTCGAGAATGTCATCGCGAAAAATCTTTTCCTTCAGATGATCGAAAATCTTCTTCGCCATCTGTCTCTGCTCGAGTTGATCTTCAGGATAGGATTCGACCACTTCCTTCTTAAGTCCATCGACTGCCGCATAGCTGTCGCGTTTTTCCTGGCTGGTTGTATCCAGGGCGACGCGCAGTCGATCTGCATAGTTTCGTTCAATCTCGCCCAACATTTCTTCGTTAAGCTGAGGTGCGACAACTTCGCGCTTCTGCACGTCCAGCGCTTTGTACAACTCCCTCTGCCAGCGGCACAGGCGATTGATTTCCTTATGCGCAAGCATCAGCGCCTCAACCATGATTTCTTCGGAAACTTCGTTAGCGCCGGCTTCGACCATCACGATGGCTTCTTCTGTTCCCGCCACAATCAGGTTTAGACGCGATTCGCGCACTTCGTCGTACGTCGGATTAACAATGTAACGGCCTTCAATCAGGCCGATGCGTACACCCGCGATCGGATTGAGGAAAGGAATATCGGAAAGGTACAGCGCGCAGGAGGCGCCGGTGATTGCAATCACGTCCGGATTGTTATCAGGGTCCGCCGAAATGACGCTGGCGATAACCTGCGTTTCGTTGCGATAACCTTCGGCGAACAACGGCCGGCAGGGACGATCGATCAACCGGCTGGTCAGCGTTTCTTTTTCGGTAGGCCGACCTTCGCGACGGAAGTAGTTTCCGGGAATGCGCCCGGCTGCATAGTTTGCTTCACGGTATTCAACCGTCAACGGGAAAAAATCAATTCCCTCGCGCGTGGTTTGCGCGCCGACCGCGGCCACCAGCAGCATCGTGTCACCGTATTGGATAACAACAGAACCATCCGCCTGCTTTGCGACGCGGCCGGTCTCGACCGTCAAATCCTTGTCGCCTAGTTTTATGGACTCTTTGAGATATTTCTTAACTGGCATTTTCTTGTCTCCTTCAGACAATGGCCTGAAACCTGTTCAGGCACGCGAGCGTCCCGGTTTGTAATTTGGGCGCCTCGCGATTTGCAATTTAGTTTTTCAGTTTGACCCGTGCGACGTGACGCGTTGAGAATGTGAACGCATAAATAAAGGCGGCACGAGCCCGGATACCGTGACTCAGCCGCCTTTTGTGCGTTACGCTAAGGCCGAACGCGTCCGCCTGCCTGGGAGTTTCGCCGTCACGTTCGGCACCTTTGGCAAGCTCTTCGATAGACGCGGGCTTTCGAAAATACGAGATCCGAAGTGACCTCGTTACTCTGGTTGAATTCCTTATTAACGACGCAATCCCAGACGATTCACTACCTCATGATAGCGTTCAATATCTGTGCGCTTTAAATAATCCAGCAAACTTCTGCGCTGCGAGACCATCTTAAGCAGGCCGCGCCGCGAGTGGTTGTCTTTCTTATGGATTTTGAAATGCTCGGTAAGCTCGTTGATTCTTTTGCTGAGTAAAGCCACCTGAACCTGAGGCGAGCCAGTATCCGCATCGTGGCTGCGGAAATCGCTGAGAATCTGTTCTTTCGTTTCTTTTGCTAATCCCACTACTTAAAATGATCCTCCCAGACAGCAGTAAAATCCGTCTTCAGACAGTACCGCTAAGATTATGTGTCGGAGTAAGTTAGCACGCGCGCTGCGCGAGTGTCCAGCGGGGGCCACTTGGAGGTAGCGAGGGGCCTTCTTGGCGCTGCTTTGCGGACTTCTTCGCAGTCTTTGCGGTTTAAAACAAAACAAAATGAACGCAAAGGTCGCAGATAGTCGGAAAGTTTCGTAATGGTTTGCGCAATGGTGGAGTCCTAGATTGAACGATTTGGACGACGGCTCTTAGCGCCAAAGGCGCGAAATGCAAAAGCCTGGGGGATCGCCCCAGGGAAATGCTGCTCGATTCGAGTTCTGCCGGCTCTCTGCTACCATCGGCAAACTCATGGCAAATGAAAAGAAACGGATAGTCATTGTCGGTGGCGGCTTTGGCGGATTGTTTACGGCGCTTGATCTCAGCGGCGCGGGCGATGTCACGCTCATCAGCGACGAGGATCATTTCCTGTTCGCGCCGATGCTTTATGAATACCTGAGTGGCGAAGTCGAGGCCTGGCATATCGCGCCGCGCTACGATGAGCTGCTCGGTGAAAGCGTAAATCTGGTGCAGGACAAAGTCGCGGGCATCGACCTGGAAAAGCGTTTAGTGACGTTCGAAAACGGCCGCGAGCCATTGACCTACGACGTGCTAGTGCTTGCCGTTGGCGGCGTGACAAACTTTGCCGGCGTTGAAGGCGCGGCGCAGTTTTCACTTCCCTTCCGCAAGATTGCGCATGCCGATGCCCTGCGGCAGCGGATGGTCAAAGCGCTTGACGCGGTGCCGCCTGATTTGCCACCTCAGGATGTTCGCAGCGCGTTGACGTTTGCGGTCGTAGGTGCCGGCGCCAGCGGCGCTGAGCTTTCGACAAAGATGGCCGACCTGCTCCGCGATGCTTTCGAGCGCCGCGCCTTGCACGGCGAGCCGCGCATTCTCTTGATAGAGATGGGCGACAAAGTTGTCCCCGGCATGGGTGAAGAGATTCGCGCCTTCGTCGAAAACGCATTGCAGGAGTCGCGCGTTGAGCTACACACGCTGACGCGAGTGATGCGCGTCACCAAAAACAGCGTCACGGTCGAGCACAATGGCGCGCAGACAGAAATCAAGACCGCGGGAGTGGTTTGGACGGGCGGCGTGCTGATGAATCCGTTGATACAAAGCCTGAAGGCCGATAAAACCGAACGCGGTTTGTTACGCGTCAACCCGACGCTCCAGCTTATGGGCCATGACAATGTGTTCGCGCTCGGTGACATTGCATTTTTTCCCGACGCAACGCCGACACTCGCGGGTACGGCGCAACTTGCTTTGCAAGAGGCTCGTCTCGCCGCGCGCAATGTGAAATCATTCATTGCCGGCGAGCCACTTCGTACAAAACATTTTGAGGAGCTTGGCGAAGCCGTCAGCCTCGGAACCGACCGGGCCGCAGTCCTGGCAGGCGGTAAAGTTTTCGGTGGGCCACTGGCGCGGCAAGCGCGCTTTGCCATGTACACGGCCCGTCTACCAACCTGGCACCATCGGCTGCGGGTCGGCGCCAGTTGGTTCCTCGGGGGCACAACGCCGCGGCCTCTGTTGCCGTTGGGTATCCAGAGGTAGGTTGTGACGGAACGAGCAAGGGCTTTCAAGCGAACTTTTATTTCAACCACCTGCGCCGCCGCGACTCTTTTCTTTCTCGCGTGCGCGGGCCCTTCCAGCAATAACCAACCGCTAAATCTCAACCGGCACGACATCGCGACGGCATCCCCTACGCCATCTTTGTCTGCAACTCAAAATCCAGTTGCAGGTCAGTCCCCTTCCGGCCAGCCGGCTGAAACGCCGCCGCCGGAAAACATCGAACCTGCTAACGACACAACACTCGTCGGCAGTTACGTTGGCAGATTGAAACTGATCATTCCGGTTGAGGGCGTGCGTCCTGATCAGTTGCAGGACACTTTCATGGATGCGCGCACCGAAGGCCGGGTTCATGACGCCATTGATATCCCGGCGCCCGCAGGCACTCCGGTACTTGCGGCCGCCGCTGGCGAGATTGCTAAACTTCTTCAGAGCGAGCGCGGTGGCACTACGATCTATCAATACAGCGCTGACAAAAAATTGGTTTACTACTACGCTCATCTACAACGTTACGCCGACGGCCTGGCGCCCGGAAAACTTGTGCGCCAGGGCGAAGTCATTGCCTTCGTCGGCGACACGGGAAATGCCGGCGCCGGAAACTACCACCTGCACTTTTCCATTTCGGTAATTCCCAACCCCACGCGCTATTGGGAAGGCACGAACATTAATCCCTATCCGCTGCTACGACATTAGTCCGGCAGTTCATTGTCTCTGCGGCACAATTTCCACGGGCCGACACTCGATCCAAAAAGTCTCACAGGTCAGGAAGGGTGGTTTACCCCCACTGCTTGAGTGCCAGTCAATCCGAGCGGGGGCAAGCCGCCCTTCCCAACCCTGAGCTTTTGCTTCTTGAATGCCTTCACTGTCTGATAAGGAAGTTAGCTAAGACCTTTTTGCCCACCGTTCGTTAATAGTGCAAGCACGGTTGTCGGAGTGTGGATTTCAATGCGAACAGAACGTTGATGCCCCTGCGAACTGCGTGGGAACGCCCATTGCTAGTATTTAGCTCGCGCGTGAGTATGGCCATGCTTTACAAACGCCAGCCACTGGCCAACTCTGAATACAGAAGGAATGAAAAATATGAAGACTATTCGTAACTTATCGCTCGGCCTGATCGTTACGCTGTTGCTCATCGCCGCCGCGGGTTGCATTACTGAGCCGGCTAACAATTCCAACAGCGCCAGCCCATCGCCGTCCGCGTCACCTTCGCCCTCCGCGACGGTTCGCAGCGCACTCGAGGTTCCAGTGACCTTGCCGGTGCTCGATGCATTGCTTTCCGACGAAGCCTTTCGCGCAAAAGTGAAATCACAAGTTGCGCTCAGCGACGCTGAGATCGCGCAATTGCAGAAAATTGCCGGGGAAGAAGTTAGCAAACTTCGGCAGGCGAATGCCGAAGATCAAACGGGAAGCGCGGAAGAGTCGCGCCAGCACGCAGCCGAAGCAATACGCAGCGCCGTTGGTGAAGAAAAGGCGAAACAACTTTTCGCGCTGGCACAGGAATACTGGGTGAAAGGCAATGACGAACCGACCGCCGACAAATCAGCGGACACTACAAAAGCGTCCGGTCCCAACGCGGTTCCCAAAGACACGCGCGTGGTAGTCAACATTCCCGCTTATCGCATGGATGTTTTTCATGAAGGCGAGTTGGTCAAGTCGTACAAGATCGGGATTGGCTATCCAGAATTTCCTTTGCCGACCGGAATGCGAAAGGCGCAAAGCATCATCTTCAATCCCACCTGGACGCCGCCCGACGAACCGTGGGTCGCAAAGATGAAGAATGTCAGCGTCGGTGAGAAAGTTGAGGCAGGCAGCAAACTAAATCCGCTTGGTCCAATCAAGATTCCGATTGGCTTGCCTTCGCTGATTCATGGCGGTAAATCAGTGGCGAAGTTAGG
Organism: Blastocatellia bacterium; assembly: GCA_013697915.1. Lineage (GTDB taxonomy): Bacteria > Acidobacteriota > Blastocatellia > Pyrinomonadales > Pyrinomonadaceae > PSRF01. Next base: position 25,657 of record JACCVY010000062.1, read on the forward strand.
AACGTTTGCTTCGCACGGTTGTGTTGGCTTAACCACTCCGCAAGTTCAGGACTTTGCAAAACTTCTGGCCAAAACTTCTGGGACAGAACTTTCGGACGCGAACATTCAGTCGCACCTAAAAGACAAGACGCAGACTAAAGTTGTGAAGTTGGACCATGCCGTGCCGGTCGAACTGCGTTATGAAACGATTGTGGCGGAAGATGGCAAGCTGCACATCTACAAAGACGTTTACGATCAGGACTCAAACACCGAAGAGAATTTGCGCGCGGTGCTGCAAGCGAATGGCGTGAAACTGGAAGACCTGACCGAAGCTGAGCGCACGCAGGTCATGAACGCCCTTAATGCAATGTCGAGTCACCCGCAAAGCGTGCCGACCACGATAGAAACCAGCAAGGCTGCATCGCCTGCTGCGAATTCAACTGCGAAAGCCGCGAAAAAGCCTGCGCTAGCTAAAACAAAACCGATCGCTAAAAATCAAAAGGAAGTTGTAATTGAAATTGCGGCGTTGAAAGGCAAGGGCTATCCGGTTGCTGTGAATCTCGACACTGGTGCCGGCAAACCGCCGGCACTGCTGGCGAAATCGAGCAAGCCGCTGTGACAGGTGGCACGGAATTAAGTCCGTGCAACTTTCGAATCCTTCCTTTACCTAGGAAATGAAGGTCAGGCAGCGCTGGCGGCTTCGCAGGAGTCGAGTTCGGGAACTTCTTCGATGGGCTTGCCGGCTTCGCCAAAGTAGGGGCGGTCGTTCTCGATAGCTTCGAAATACTCTTCGATGCGATTGAGAATTTCATCGACTGAGTGTGAGTGATAAAGCGAAGTGCGAAACAACGCGCCGCCCTTCAGACCGCGCGTGAACTGCCCGGCAAGTTGCTTCATGCGATTGATGGCCGGCGTCTCAGGCATGTCTTCGCGCAACATGTCGAAATATTCATGCAGGATCGCACGTTTGTGGGCGAGCGTCGGTTGAAACACATCGCGGCCATTCATTGCGTCTTCAATCTGCCGGAAGATCCAGGGGTTGGCCATCGCGCCACGCCCAATCAAAACGCCATCGCAACCGGTTTCGCGAAAACGCGCAAAGGCTTGTTCAATGGTCGTCACGTCGCCGCTGCCTGACACCGGCACGCTCACAGTTTCTTTGATCTGCTTGACCAGGTCCCAATTGGCGAGACCGCGATAACCCTGCTCTTTGGTGCGACCGTGCAACGCAATGTGCTCGACGCCGCACGCTTCAGCGAGTTTGGCGGTATCGACCGCGTTGATGGTGTGATCGTAAAAACCCGCGCGAATTTTTATCGTCAAGGGAATCTTGATCGCCCTCTTAATCTCTTTAAGAATTGTTTCCAGCCGCGAGTGATCTTTCAGCAGGCCCGAACCGCCGCCATGCTTCACAACTTTCGGCGCCGGACAGCCGCAGTTGATGTCGAGAATGTCAGCGCCGATTTCTTCCGCCATCTCCGCGGCCATGCGCATGCGTTCCGGCTGGCCGCCAAAAATCTGCACTGCAAACGGCCGCTCCTCTTCGTAAAAACGCATCTGCCTTTTGGATTTGGGATTGCTGCGCGTCAGGCCTTCGACGGAGATGAACTCAGAAACACTCAAGCCCACGCCACCGCGTCGCTTCAGCAGGCGGCGAAACGACACGTCCGTCACGCCCGCCATCGGCGACAGAGTCAGGGGCGGACTAATCGCGATGTCGCGAATCTTGAATGGTTTGATTTCCGGGGTCATTGCTAAGCCAGACTCTACCTAATGTCTCAGCCGTTGGACAAGTTGGCCCATCGAAATGGTGGCAGCCGCTTTTGGAGTTCTCTGTGCCGCCTTTGGGTTCGTCGTAAAGCAAACTGCCATGGTTCAGATGATAGCTTCGATAGATTCTTCGCTGACCAGTTCATAAAGAGTGGCCGCTTCTTTTCGCGATGTCTGACGTGTGTGGGGTATGGCCAGGACGCGCGCGCTGATGATCTTGTCACGTCCGGTGATGGTGATTTCGTCGCTCTCTTTCACAGCGTGCGACGACTTGGCAACATTGCCGTTAACTGAAACGCGGCCTGCGTCACAGAGTTTTTGGGCAATTGTCCGGCGGGAGCAAAGACGGCTTGCTTTGAGGAAGAGATCGAGGCGCACAAGAATGGGTGTCAGGTTTCGGGTGTCAGGTCTCAGGTTGCGTGCCTGCTGACACCTGACACCCGACACCTGACATCCGTTTTACGGTTTCGGAAAAATTCCCAGCAGCTTGCCCTTCTTCTTCTCGGGGGGCTTTGAGCTGCTGCCTGTCTGGACGTCAGCACTGTCTGCCATTTTTGCCGGATCCAGCTTCAACAGTGGCGCGACCGTCTGGCGGTAGTTTTCCGAGATCTTGATGTAAGCTTCATTGCGCAGATTTTGCAGGTAGTCCTCACGCTTTTTGGTCGTCCGCTCCATAGTGATCGCTTCGCGCACCTGATTTTCATTAAATGTTGCGGCCGTGCTCGCTGCAGTGCGCTGGTCCACTCGGAAAATCTGATATCCGTCATTACCACGCAATGGCTCGCTTATGCCGCCGGCCTTGACGTCTTTGATCGCGCCGGCAATATCGTCACGCAAACTTGGCATTTCAAATGCGCCCACTTGCCCTTTTGTTTGCGGAGCAATGCGAACGCCATTCGCTTCACGCTCGGAATTGGCGGCCGCGACAGTCCCAAAATCTGCGCCCGCGCGTAACTGTTCGACAAGTTTCAGGGCCCTGGCTTTCACTTCGGCTTCGTTTTTTCCCGCGGAGCTCAGAAAAATCTCTGAAAGGCTGACGCTTTCAGGTTTGCGAAACTTATCCTGGTGCGCCTGAAAATATTTTTTCAGCTCGTCAATTGTCAGGCCAAAGAAAACCTTGCGATCAACTTCCTGCTGAATTACAGCCTGCTTCATCATCTCAACGCGCAGCGTTTGTCGCGTGGCCACGGGATCAAGACCGCTTTCCCGCATAGCCGCGTCCAACTTTTCGATGGACGTAATACCCTGATCTTTTGCCACCTCAAGCATGCGCCGGTTGACCTCGGCCTCCACTTCGCTGGAAAGATCCAGTTCCTTGCCGCGCTGCATAAGCAACTGCTCGTTGATCAAAGTGGCGATGAGTTCTGGCTGCCGCTTGCTCACTTCGTCGGCGGCCTGTTGCTCCGTCATCCCGCCCTGCTTTAGCGCCTCTATGCGTTCCTTGGATTCGCGCCGCAAGCTGGAAAGTGTGATGACATCGTCGTTGACCTGCGCAATGACTTCATCCACAACCTGTAGCTCGCCTTCCTGCGCAAACGTCGGGGCGGGGCTGAAAATCAGGATCGCGAAAATAAAGAGGCTCGCAATCGTAAGCGACTTAAACTTGGATTTCACAGTAATACTCCTAAACAATTCAGTAGTGGGTTACGAGTCTCAGCAGTCGTTTGTCAGTAGTTAGTGGTCAATTGTCCTTTGCCGGTTGCTTTATAGCCGTTCGCTGAGCCGTAGATTTGAGCATAAAGGGGGCACTTCCAACAAATGTTGCAGTCGGTAGGTCCGCAAACTGACCACTGACCACCAACTACTGACTAATCTTCTCCAGCACCCCTCGAATGAGATCCAGTACCTGATCTTCTTCTTCGTCGGTCAGACTTACACGCAGCACGCCGCTGGGTGTGAACGTTCGGCCCTCGCGCGCTCCTACAAAAGCCATCAGTTTTTCCGCCGAGACGCGCGCCTTCTCGCTGAACTTTATCGCCACGCCGTCGCTCGTCTTATCTATTGAGAGAAGGCCGACTGTTTCCGCCAGCAGGCGCAAGCGGGCGTAACCAAACAATTGCTCAACCGATTCGGGCAAGCGGCCGTAACGATCCCGAATCTCTTCGCGGATACTTCCCAGCGCTTCGTCATCGCGCGCGGAAGAGACGCGTTTGTAAGTCCGCAGTCGTTGGCCCATGTCGCTGATATAGTCGTCGGAAATGGCAACGTCGACGCCCAGATTGATCGTGACGCTGGTTTCATCCTCTACCGCTTCGCCGCGCAGTTCCGCCACCGTGCGTTCCAACATCTGCGTGTAAAGATCAAAACCAAGCGAATCCATGTGACCCGACTGCTGCCCGCCCAGAAGATTACCGGCCCCGCGCAGTTCCAAATCCAAAGCCGCAATGCGAAAGCCGGCGCCGAGATCGGAAAACTCACGAATCGCTGCCAGTCGTCGTTTGGCAATCGGTGTCAATTCCAATTCGCCGGGAATCAAGAGATAAGCGTAGGCGCGACGGCTTGAGCGGCCCACACGTCCGCGCAACTGATAGAGCTGAGAAAGGCCATACTGATCGGCGCGGTTTATGATGATGGTGTTTGCGCGGGGAATGTCTATGCCGTTTTCGATAATGGTCGTGGCCACCAACACGTCGTATTTAAACTCGATGAAATCGAGCATGACGCGCTCCATCTCTTTTTCGTTCATCTTGCCGTGCCCAACGGCCAGCCGCGCCTGGGGCACCAGCCGCTGCACCAGCGCTGCAATAGTTTCAATTGTCTCGACGCGATTGTGAATGAAGAACACCTGGCCACCGCGGCCCAGCTCGAGTTCGATGGCCGACTTGATCACATTTTCTGAAAACTGGACCACCTGAGTTTGAATGGCGAGCCGATCGCGCGGTGGGGTTTCAATCAGAGACATGTCGCGCAAGCCGCTCAGCGACATGTTGAGCGTGCGCGGTATTGGCGTTGCTGAAAGCGTGAGTACATCGACGCGCTTTTTTAGTTGCTTCAATCTTTCTTTGTGCGCCACGCCGAAACGCTGTTCTTCGTCGACTACCACGATCCCTAGCTCTTTGAAGCGCACGTCTTTCGACAACAGGCGATGTGTGCCGATTACTACATCGATTTCGCCTGCCTCAACGCGCCTGGCAATTTCCTTCTGTTCTTTTGGGGAGCGGAAGCGCGAAAGCAGTTCAATCTTCACTGGAAATGGCGCAAAACGGCCGCGAAAGGTATCAAAATGCTGATAGGCGAGTACAGTTGTCGGGGTCAAGACCGCGGCCTGTTTCCCTTCCATCACAGCTTTGAAAGCGGCGCGCATCGCCACTTCGGTTTTCCCATAACCAACATCGCCGCATAGCAGACGGTCCATCGGCGTCGGTTGTTCCATGTCCTGCTTGACGTCTTCAATCGCGGTTTCCTGATCGGGCGTCAGCACAAACTCAAAACCATCTTCAAATTCACGCTGCCACGGCGTGTCGGCGGCGAACGCATAACCGCCAACCAGTTTTCGCTCGGCGTAAAGTCGCAAAAGCTCATCAGCCATATCGCGCATGGCCCGCTTGGCTTTGGCTTTTGTTTTTTGCCAGCCGAGCCCGCCGAGACGATCCAGCGTCGGCTGATGACCTTCAGCGCTGGAGTAGCGCTGCACCAGATCCAATCTTTCAACCGGTACGTAGAGTTTCGCGTCTTCGACGTAATACAGCAGCATGAACTCGCCGCTGCGCGTGCCGAGATCGAGCGTTTGCAAACCACCGAAACGTCCTATGCCATGATCGACATGGACCACGAAATCGCCTGGCTTTAAATCGCGAAAGTCAGACAGAAACGCTGCCGATCTGAATTTTCGCTTTCTGCCTACTGCTTTCTGCTTACTGCCTTCCGCGCCCGGTCCGCGCCGCTCGATCGTCTGCACGCCCGCTTCGTCAAACAGGTCGGTCTCAACGTGGACCATTAATTTCGCCGCAGGCATTTCAAAACCGCTGCTGGGCTTGCCTACGGTGACTATCGTTTGCGCAGTGGTTGCTATTTCGCTCGCTTCTTCGACTAAGGCAAGGCGCGCATCGATTTCGTACTCAGCAAGAATTTCGGTCACGCGCTCGGCAACTCCCAGGCTCGGCATGGCAAACACTGTCGTCGTTCCGCTTTCTCGCGCCCGGTTCACATCCGTTGCGAGGTTCGCGAGGCGTCCGTGATACCTCAACGCAGACTGGGTCTTCCATTCGACTTCGGAAGCGTGTTCTGCAACCGGGAAAAGGAACAAGGGCGTGCGCGCGTTTCTGGCGCGACCGAGCTGGACCTGGGGCGCTTCGGCATCGAGCGCGATTGCCTGATCGAGTTCGGAGGCGGCTCGACCCAGCATGCGCAATTCGACGCGCTGTAGTGCGTCCAGTTTTGTTCGCAACTCCTCCACCGGCAGATAGAGCTCTTCCGGCCGCAGTGCGATGTCGTCGGCCGCGTCGGTCTCAGCAAAACGATCGGCGAGCGTTTGATAAACTTCACCCAGATACGAGTCGACCGCGGATGGTTCATCGACGACCAGCACCGCATTCTTCAAATAGTCAAAAACCGTCGCATTTCTTTCGCGCACGATCGGCATCAACCACTCCCAACCGGAAAAACTTTCCGCTTCGTCGGCAAAAACCGTGCGATCGCGAAGCGCGCGCGCGTAACGCTCGTCTGCCCAACGTTCGCGAGCAACATAGGCCCAGTTCCGGAAATCTCGCGGCCGCACAACCAGCTCGCGCATGGGAACAATTTCGATTTCGCTTAACTGAGTTGTCGAAAGTTGCGTCTCCGGATCGAAGGTGCGGATGGAATCGATTTCGTCGCCAAAGAATTCGATGCGCACCGGCTGCGGCTGGCCCGGAGACCAAACGTCGAGAATGCCACCGCGTATGGAAAACTCACCGACTGCGCCAATTGGATCTTCGCGCACGTAACCGGCAGCCACCAGTTGCTCGGCGAGTTCCTCGGGAGATTGAGTTTCGCTTCGTTTTAATAATGCACCAGCCTGCGTGATTTCCTCCGGCATCACGGTGCGTCGCGATAAAGCGCGCGCTGTCAGCAAGACGAAATCCTGACGGCCATGCGCTAGTCGCCACAAGGTCAGCGCGCGTCGCTCCAAAGTGTCGGGATGTGGTGAAGAACCAGCGTAGGAATCACTTTCGGACGAGGGCAAGAGCAGCACTTCCTGATCGCAACTTTGCTTGCCCGCCAGCGCGCAATACCAGAAGCGGAGGTCATCTTCCCAGGGCTCGAGGTCGCGGTTCGCCTGCGTCACGACGGCGAAAAGTTTGCGCGTCTCATGCTGAAGCGCGGCCAGCACCAAGGCCCGGGCGGAGCCGGCAACGAGACCGCTAATCGATACAACTTGCGCGCCCCGATTGATTTCGTCGACGACGCGCTTGAAGTCGGGAGTCTCGCTGACGCGTTGCAGCGTGTTCTGTAGACTACTATTGGATTCGATTGTCCTACTCATTACTTAACCATTACTCATTACTCATCACTATTACTTCCGCTTCATCCGTTCAATGATCGCGCTGGTCGATGCGCCTTCAACAAAACGCAATCTAACCACGCGTCCACCGGCTGATTCCACTTCCTCGCGTCCATGAATTTCATCAAGGTTGTAGTCGCCACCTTTGACGAGCACGTCGGGAAGCAACTGTGTGATGAGAGATCGCGGCGAGATGTCGTCAAAGATTGTTACGTAATCAACCTGTCGCAAAGCTGCGAGAATCTCGGCTCGCTCACTCTCGTTTGTAATCGGGCGGCCTTCGCCTTTCAACTGGCGCACCGTGCGGTCGCTGTTAATAGCGACCAGCAGCAAATCGCCCAACCCGCGCGCCTCTGCCAGATAACGAACGTGGCCAACATGCAATAGGTCGAAGACACCGTTAGTAAAGACGAGGGTTTTACCGGCTGTACGCAGACCCTGGCGCACTCCGAGCAATTCACCTGGGCTCAGAATCTTTTGTTTCATCCTATTAATAACAATTTAGCACGATGCGTCCGAAAGCAAAGAGCGGGGGCAAGCCCACCTTCCCAACCTCGAGCTTACCAAATTGGAGACTGATAGCTTCGGGCAATGCTCCACCCCCAAGGATCTGCTCAACAGCGGAAACCTCTCAGGTCAGGAAGGTGGGCTTGCCCCCGCTCTTGCTTCGCTTTACGATGCTTCGCATGTCTGTTCCGTTTATCGAAGAGAATGATCAAACCCGCGCGCGCGAGGAGCATCTCGAAGCTCTGCGTGCGCTTGTCGGCAACGTCTATCCCAACAAATTCGAACGCAGTGAAGTGGTTGAGCCCGGCAAGGAAGATACGATTTCGGCGGTCCTGGAAAAGTATCGTGCTTATGAACCAGAGGCACCTGAGGGTGCTCGCCCGGCCGCGGAAGCAATCGAGCTTGCCAATCAACAACTGAACACAATCACGGTTCGCCTGGCCGGTCGCATCGCGTCGCCGCCGCGCGTGATGGGCAAAGCCGCGTTTGTGCATTTATCCGACGGTTCCAGCCGGTTGCAGATTTATGCGAAGCGCGCGGACTTTGCCGGCGTGCGCAACGATGCCAGTGACGGCGAAGTCGACGGCTGGGAACTCTTCAATTTACTCGATCACGGCGACTTCATTGGCGTTGAAGGTTATTTGTTCATTACAAAAACCGGCGAGCTTTCCGTGCACGTGCAGAAAATACAGTTTCTGTCGAAAGCACTTCTGCCACTCCCAGATAAGATGCACGGCATTCACGATCCGGAAATTAGACAACGGCAGCGTTACGCGGATTTGATTGCCGGCAGTCTGAAACTGGAACGCGAGGAGGATGAACTTACCCCGCGCGAAGTCTTCGAGCGGCGCGCAAAAGTCGTCGCCGAAATGCGCCGCATCCTTGAAGACCACGGCTACATTGAAGTCGAGACGCCAATGCTGACGCCGCTGGCCACTGGCGCCGCTGCGCGTCCTTTCAAGACGCATCACAACGCGCTCGACATCGATCTCTACGCGCGCATCGCGCCGGAACTTTATCTAAAGAGGTTGCTGGTAGGTGGTTTCGAGAAAGTCTATGAACTCAATCGCAACTTCCGCAACGAAGGCGTTTCAACGCGTCACAATCCGGAGTTTACGATGCTCGAGTTCTATTGGGCATATGCAGATGTGAACCAGATGATGGACTTCTGCGAAAGCATGCTGCGCGCGGTGGTGTTTAAGGCATTGGGCCATACGCATGTAAAGTTTGGTGACTATGACCTCGATTTTTCGCAGCCTTTCGAACGCATCTCGATGAGGAACAGCGTTGCCAAAGTTGTAGGCGATGCGAATGTAACCGCCGATAATCTTTTGGAGTTGTTTGAGCAGCATGTCGAGCCAAAGCTTATTCAACCGACGCTGATTTCCGACTTTCCCAAACCGATCTCGCCTCTCTCGAAAGCCTCTCCGGCTGATCCAACCGTTGCCGAGCGTTTCGAGTTGTATATTGCCGGCATGGAATGCGCGAACGGCTTTTCCGAGTTGAACGATCCAGTGGAGCAGTACGAAAGATTCAAGGATCAGATGACGCAACGCGAACGTGGCGATGAAGAAGCGATGGTGATGGACGAAGACTACATCCGCGCGTTGTCGTACGGCATGCCGCCCGCCGCCGGAATTGGTATCGGCATCGATCGGTTCGTAATGCTGGTCACCAACCGCCAATCAATCCGCGACGTAATTCTGTTTCCACATTTGCGGCCGGAACGAAGGCCAAGCGAAACGACTGAATCCGACAATCAGGACGCAGAAGCGTTACCGCCTTCAGGCGGCTAGCCCGAAGGGCTGAATAGGGGTAGGGAGAGGCGATTGGTTTCGCTCCCCCTCCCTCCGAACCGGACTGGCGGATCTCCCGCATCCGGCTCTCCAGTTGGTGGTCTTACCTCCGAGAGGATTGACAGAGCCCCTTGTGGGTTGTGACCAGCGAAAACAACCCCTGCGTGGCAAAGTAGGCATTCGGCCAGCGCTGATGATCTGCGCCACGTCCGCGACCAGCCAGGCCATGACGTTTGCGGAGAATACTGCGCAGCCGCATCCGTACCCAACTGTCCTGCCGATTGAACGTGGTTTCATGACTATGTTTGAAATATTCAAACCAGCCACGCAAGGTGCGGTTCACGCCCGCGATGATTACAGTCAAGGCGTGCCCGTTACTCCGCCGCGTCTGGCGACCAATAGTGGCTCGCATTTTCTTGATGCTCTTCGCCCGTGGCCATCTGTAGCCACGCTCGAAGTGGTAACCAAGAAAGTCGAAGCCGCCACCTATCGTCGCATCCACGATGCGAGTCTTCTCCGGATGCAGAGTCAGGCCGTTTACCGCCGTCCATTCCTGCACCCACGAAAGTGCTTGTCGCGCTTCCGCTGCCGTTCGGCACAGCATCACGAGGTGAGTAGCCCGCAGGAATCTCACCCGCAGGCTCTCGCAGAACCGTACGTGAACGTCTCCGCTCATACGGCTCCCACCAGGGAACCACGCCTCACGCCCATCTGCCAGTGCGCAAACAGCTTGGC
>JACCVY010000108.1 GCA_013697915.1 Blastocatellia bacterium
CTTCGCTATCCGCGAAGGTGGTCGCACGGTTGGAGCAGGCACGGTTTCAGAGGTGGTCGAGTAGGCAGTCGGCAGAAGCAGTAGGCAGGAAGAAAACAACTGACTACGAACTACTGACAACGGACCAAAGAAAATGCTAAACGAAAAAATCCGAATCAGACTGAAGGCCTATGATCACCGAGTGTTGGACCAGTCCACTACCGAGATTGTGGAAACGGCGAAGCGAACGGGTGCGCGCGTGGCCGGGCCAATACCCTTGCCGACCGTCAAGAACAAGTGGACGGTGCTTCGTTCGCCACACGTGGACAAGAAATCGCGTGAGCAGTTTGAAATCAGAACGCACAAGCGTCTGATGGATATTCTCGATCCGACGCCGCAGACGGTTGATGCGTTGATGAAGCTGGATCTTCCGGCGGGCGTGGATGTTGAAATTAAGGCTTTTGGACGGCAGTAAGGCAGGCAATTCAGAGTACAAGCTTTAGCTTGCGTTCTCCGAAACGCGCAACCTGAAGGTTGGACTCTGAACTTCTTGAGTGGCATTCGGCGATTTGAGATTGGATGAACCAATGATTAACGGAATCATCGGAAGAAAAGTTGGCATGACGCAGATTTTTGCGGCCGACGGCATGGTTACCCCCGTCACCGTGATTAAGGCTGGCCCATGTGTCGTCGTGCAGAAGAAAACTGCTGCCGGAGCTGATGGGTACGATGCCGTGCAAGTCGGACTCGTCGACGAAAAGCCCGTCAAGCTAAAGAACGTTACCAAGCCGATGCGCGGCCACTTTGAGAAGACCGGCGGCGGTATTCCGCCAACGCGCATTCTTAAAGAGTTTCGCCTGGACGATTCGGCCGGCGAAATGAATGTCGGCGACAAGGTTCTCGTCGATCAGTTTGCTGACGGCGACGTGGTTGAGGTGGTCGGCAAGTCAAAAGGACGCGGGTTTGCGGGCACCGTCAAGCGCCATCATTTCAATCGCGGCCCTGAATCGCACGGTTCGATGAACGTTCGCGCGCCCGGCTCGATCGGCGCGTCGGCTTATCCATCACGAGTTGTCAAAGGAATGCGCTCATCCGGACACATGGGCGATGCGCGCATCACGGTAAAAGGATTAACGGTTGCCAGGGTTGATGCCGAGAACAATTTGTTGATGATTCGCGGCGCGGTGCCAGGCCCGAATGGAAGCGTAGTTGTTGTGAAGAAGGCTGCGAGACAGCGCAACAAGAAATGACCGAGGACGGAAGACAGGCGACCGGGGTTTTCTTTTTCGGTCATCGGTGTTCGGTCGGTTGGGGAGTTGATTATGCCTACCGTTAAGGTGCGCAATTTAAAGAACGAAGAGATTCGCGAGGTCGAGTTGTCGGACGCGGTGTTTGGCGCGCCTTTGAATGAAGGCCTAATCCACGCAGCGGTTCGCAACTTCATGGCCAACGCGCGGCAGGGAACATCCGCGACCAAGACTCGCGGCGATGTATCTGGCGCGGGCCGCAAACTTTGGAAGCAAAAAGGCACAGGCCGCGCGCGTATCGCGTCGCTGCGCTCGCCGCTTTGGAAAGGCGGCGGCAATGTTCACGGACCGCAGCCGCGCGACTGGTCCTATAACATGCCGAAGAAAATGCGGCAGGGAGCGTTGCGCTCAGCACTTTCCGAGCGAGTCCGCGAAGGCAAGGTGGTTTTGATCGATGGCTGGACCCTCGATAAGCCAAAGACGAAAGATTTTATTGCTTCACTTCAGAAGCTCGGTCTCGAAGGCAAGACGCTAATCGTCGATTCGTTGGACAACGATAACCTGATGCTCTCAACCAGAAACGTGCAGAGCGCGAAGGTAGTCAACAGTTTCAGCTTGAATATTTACGATCTGCTCTATCACGAGCGGCTGGTGATTTCCGAGGCGGCGTTGAAAGAGATAGAACAACTGCTTGGGCCAAAGAAAGAGAACGGCGCCGGTGATGAGCCCATTGAAGAAGCGAGCGTCGAAACCGCGGCGGCAGAGCCGGTTAAGCCAAAGCGCGCGCGCAAGCCGGCGGTGAAGAGTCCGAAGGCAGCGCCGAAACGTAAGAAGGAGGCGGCCTAACAAATGAGAACAGTTTGGGACATCATCAAGTCGCCCGTGATTACGGAAAAAGCTTTAGTGGCTAAAGAAGAATCGCAGGATACGCGACAGTTGCTGACCTTTAGGGTTGATAAGCACGCGACAAAACCCGAAATCAAGTCCGCCGTCGAGACCATTTTTCAGGTGAAGGTGGACCACGTGCACACGATCAACTTCATGGGCAAGATGGCGCGACGCGGCCGCTTTGAAGGGCGCAAGCCATCGTGGAAGAAAGCGTACGTGACCCTGAAACACGGCGAGAAGCCGGTTGATTACGGTGAGTCAATCTGAGGATTGGTCAGTTGTCAGTGGTCCGTTGTTAGTTGCAACTGACTACTAACAACTAACAACGGACAACGGACTAAGAACGATGGGTATCAAGAAACTTACACCAACATCTCCGGCGCGGCGCTACCAGACTTATCTGACGCGCGATGAGTTGACGGCTGGCGCGGTGCCTGAAAAGGCGTTGCTCGAGCCGAAGAAACGCATTTCGGGCCGCAACAATGATGGCCGTATTACTGTGCGTCGTCGGGGCGGCGGCCACAAGCGCTTCTATCGCATTGTTGATTTCAAGCGAGATAAAGAGGGCGTGCCCGGCCGCATAACCCAAATTGAATACGATCCGAATCGTTCAGCGCATATCGCGCTGGTGACTTACATCGACGGCGAGAAGCGTTACATCATCGCGCCAACCGGTATTGAAGTCGGCAAGACGATCATGAGCGGCGCCGACGCTGACATTTTGCCGGGCAACACGTTGCCGCTTATTAATATTCCGCTGGGCACGCAGATTCATAACATCGAGTTGCGTCCTGGTAAGGGCGGGCAGATGGCGCGCTCCGCCGGCGCGTTCGCGCAGTTGGTCGCGAAAGAGGGCGACTATGCGCAGCTTCGCATGCCTTCCGGCGAAGTGCGACGCGTGCCGCTGGTTTGCAAGGCGACGGTGGGCCAGGTCGGCAACATCGAGCACGAAAATGTTTCATATGGTAAGGCTGGCCGGTCGCGCTGGAAAGGCATTCGCCCGCACGTTCGTGGCGTGGCCATGAATCCAGTGGACCACCCGCATGGCGGCGGTGAAGGAAAAACTTCTGGTGGCAGGAATCCGGTAACGCCGTGGGGGCAACCGACGCGCGGTTACAAGACGAGAAGTAACAAGCGCACGCAGCGAATGATTTTGAAGGATAGACGAACCAAGTAACGGTGCCAGGTATCAGGTGTCAGGTGCCGGATTTTCCGACACCCGACACCCGACACCCGACACCCGAATCGAAGCGAGAAAATATGGCACGTTCAGTTAAAAAAGGCCCCTACATTGACGACAGCGTTCTAAAGGCTGTTGAGCGAGTGCGCGCTGGCGGCAACCGTCCCCCGGTGATCAAGACCTGGTCACGGCGCTCGACTATCACGCCAGACATGGTTGGCCTGACGTTTGGCGTTCACAACGGCAAGCGACACCTGCCGATTTATGTGACTGAAAACATGGTGGGCCATAAGCTGGGCGAGTTTGCGCCAACGCGCACCTTCAAGGGACATTCGGGCACGAAGGTAGAAAAGGCTACGAAAGTAGCGCCGGCTGCGGCGCCTGCGGCAGCGAAGTAGTTTCAAGTTTCAAGTTTCAGGTTGCAAGAACTGGAACATGAAAGTTGGAACCTGAAACTTGAGACTGAGGTTACAGATGGAAGCGATAGCAAGTGCAAAGTATTTACGAGGGTCGGCGCAGAAGGCCCGGCTCGTTGTGGATATGATCCGCGGCAAAGACGTCAATAAGGCACTGGCGATCCTGCGCTATTCGAGCAAGCGTGCTTCGCTGTTAATTGAAAAGTGCATGCGCTCGGCCATTGCTAACGCAAACGAAGCAGCCGAAAAAGCTAATGTCGCCATCGATCCGGATGATTTGTGGGTGAAGACGGCATTCGTCGATCGTGGACCAACCAAGAACAGACGACGCGTCCGGCCTGCGCCGCAAGGTCGAGCGTATCGCGAACAGCGACACTTTTGTCATGTGACGATTCTGCTTTCGAACGACGCGAAACCTGAGCCGGCTGCAAAAGGCAAACGCGGTGCAATAGCCACCCCGAAGCCAGCCAAATTGGCGGAGAGCAAAGGACGAAAGCGAGGCGGCGCGGCCGCAGCACCAAGAGCCAAGCGCGTAGCGCCAAGAACCGAAGCTTCTGACAGATCAGATGCAGCCGCTAAGGCTGAGGGCGAGAAGAAGGCCGCTAAGCGAGCTTCAAAGAAGAAGGCGAAAGCGGAAGAGTAAAAATGTTTTGAGATCTGAAATGTCAGATCTCAAGTGCAATACGGGATCTCAGATTAATATCTCAGATCTCAAAACCAGACTGGAGAAGATTGTGGGTCAGAAAGTTCATCCATACGGGTTTCGCCTTGGCTATAACAAGGACTGGCACTCCCACTGGTTCGCGAAGAAGCAGTACGGCGAGTTCTTGTTGGAAGACCTCAAGCTCAAGCGCGATCTGAAACAGCGCTTTGCCGGCGCCGGCGTTTCGCACGTTGACGTCGAACGCGCCGCCAACCGGCTGAAAATCGTTATCTATACGTCTCGACCCGGAATCATCATCGGACGCAAGGGCGCCGAGATTGACAAGCTGAAGACTGACTTGTCCGCCAAGACTGGTCGTGAAGTCCTGATTTCGATTCAGGAAATTCACAAGCCTGAGTTGAACGCGCAGCTCCAGGCGGAAAAGATTGCAGCGCAGCTTGAGAAACGTATCGCGTTTCGACGCGCGATGCGCAAAGCCGTTGAAGAGTCACTGCGGTTTGGGGCCCAGGGAATTAAGGTGAAAGTTAGTGGCCGGCTGAATGGCGCTGAAATCGCGCGCAGTGAATGGCATCTGCAGGGACGACTCCCGCTGCACACGCTACGCGCTGACATCGACTACGGCTTGGCTGAAGCAAAAACAACCTTTGGTCAGATCGGCGTCAAGGTTTGGATTTATCGCGGCGAGATCCTCGACGCAAAAGCGGCGATGGCCCGCGGCACCGGATCTGATCCGATTAACGAAACACGCATGGGCGAACGCGAGCGCCGGCCGCGCACACGTCGCGAGCGTGAAGGCGGCGGTGGTTCGGATGGAAGACGGCCGCGCGGGGAAGGTCAATAGATTTCCGATTGGCGATTGCCAATTGCCGATTGAAAAAAACAGGCCGAGTGGAATCTTTAAATCGGCAATCGGAAATTGGCAATCGGAAATGAGTAAAACGCTATGTTGATGCCGAAAAAAGTTAAGCACCGAAAGCAGATGCGCGGACGCATGACTGGCGTCGCGACTCGTGGCAGCGAGATCAGCTTTGGTGAGTTTGGGCTCAAGTGTTTAGAGCCGGCATGGATTACGGATCGGCAAATCGAAGCCGCGCGTATTGCGATGACTCGGCACATCAAGCGTGGTGGCAAGATCTGGATTCGCATGTTTCCCGATAAGCCGGTGACCAAGAAGCCGGCGGAAACACGCATGGGCAAAGGCAAAGGCGCGCCTGAGTATTGGGTGGCGGTCGTTAAACCCGGCCGAATTCTTTACGAGATCGAAGGCGTGGATGAAAAGACGGCGCGCGATGCGATGCGACTGGCAGCACAAAAACTTCCGATCAAGACGAAGTTTGTGACGCGTGCCGACCAGGAAGGGGGCGCCATATGAAACGCCGCGAAGAGTTAGACAAGATGCTGGATCTCTCCGCTGAAGAGTTGCAGGCCGAGACTGCTCGCTTAAAAGAGTCGCTGTTTCGCCTGAAGTTTAAGCTGGCACTTGGTGAGGTAGATGCGGTCAAGCGTATCCGCGACGAAAAGAAATCGTTAGCACGTTTGCAGACGATTTCGCGACAGCGGCAGACAGCCGCGACTAGGTAAAAAGACGCCGCAAGGCTGCGGAGAAACTATTAATTGCCCCGCACCGCGCGGCGAGATTGAGTGAAAAGAAATGGCAGAAGAGAACGAACAGCAAAGCAGTGAAGCGGCAACCGCGGGCAAGGCCGCCAACGGTAAGCGCCCACATCGCTCGCAAAAAGTTGGCGCAGTAGTTTCCGACAAGATGACGAAGACGGTGACAGTTCGCGTCGATCGCCTGGTCCGCCACACAAAATACCGGCGCTATGTTCGCCGCACCTCGAAATTCATGGCCCATGACGAGCTGGGTGCGACAGTTGGCGACAAGGTGCGGATTGTGGAAACACGGCCCATGTCCGCGCGCAAACGTTGGCGCGTAATTGAGATTGTGCAGAAGGCAGCGAAATAGGTATCAGGTGCCAGGGACCGGGTGCCGGTTTGACCGATACCTGAAACCCGAAACCTGACACCGCGAACGGAGTGAGCAGATGATTCAGATGCAGACCTCTTTGGAGGTCGCCGACAACTCAGGCGCAAGACGGGTCGAAATGATCATGCCGATTGGCGGCTCGACGGGAAAGATTGCCGGCCTGGGCGATCGGATAAAAGTGACTGTGAAAGAAGCGTCACCCGACGGCACGATCAAAAAAGGCACCGTGCAGGACGCCGTGATTGTGCGCACGCGCAAGGAAGTGCGGCGCAAAGACGGCACCTACATTCGTTTCGATCAAAATGCAGCAGTGCTGATTAAGGAAGACGGCACACCGATCGGCACGCGCGTGTTTGGTCCGGTTGCGCGCGAACTGCGTGACAAGAATTTTATGAAAATCGTGTCACTCGCCCCGGAGGTTATCTAAGATCATGGCGGGAACAAAACGTTCAAAAATCAAAAAGAACGATCAGGTGATCATTATTGCCGGTCGCGACAAGGGCAAGCGTGGTCGCGTGCTCGAGGTGGCGCCGGTTACCGGAAAAATAAAAGTTGAAGGCGCGGGCGTCATCAAGCGTCACCAGAAGGCGAGCCCGCAAAGCAATCGAGGCGGCGGCATAATCGAGAAAGAAGCATTCATCAATATTTCCAACGTGCAATTGATCGATCCGCAGTCAGGCAAGCCGACGCGTGTGA
The DNA here is from genome assembly GCA_013697915.1 of Blastocatellia bacterium. GTDB lineage: Bacteria > Acidobacteriota > Blastocatellia > Pyrinomonadales > Pyrinomonadaceae > PSRF01. The sequence goes on from JACCVY010000108.1 coordinate 7,058, forward strand.
AATATCAAATTGAGAGCGATGGTACGAAGATTCGCGTGGCGGCCGCCAGCGGACATTCGCTTGAGAAGTAATGGCGAGTAAATCGGGACTGGTGTTGTCAGTGGTCAGTAGTCCGTTGTTAGTTGTGAATTGTTAACGCTGGTGGTCACGGACAACGAACGAATTAAGAAAAACGGACAGCGAACAACTGACCACTGACAACGGTATTTACGATTCACGATTTACGATTCACGAGGTTGAGATGGCAGCGAGACTAAAAGAGCGTTATCAAAAAGAAGTTGCTCCGGCGATCGCCAAGGAGTTTGGCATCAAGAACCCGATGGCCGTGCCGCGCGTCGAAAAGATCGTGCTGAACATGGGCATGGGCGAGGCGATTGCCAACGCCAAAATACTGGATACGGCGGCCGACGAGTTGCGCGCGATCACGGGCCAGAAGCCCGTTGTCACCAAAGCAAAAAAATCCATCGCGTCGTTTAAACTGCGCCAGGGAATGCCTATCGGCGTGTCGGTTACCCTGCGCGGCGAGCGTATGTATGAGTTTTTGGACCGCCTGGTGTCGATTGCGCTGCCGCGCGTTAGAGACTTTCGCGGCGTTTCGCCAAAAGCATTTGATGGCCGAGGCAACTACACAATCGGTGTGCGGGAGCAGTTGATCTTTCCGGAGATTGACTTTAACAAGGTGGACAAGCAGCGCGGCATGAACATTTCAATTGTTACGACAGCGCGAGACGACGAGCAGGCGCGCGCTCTTTTGAAGGGGCTGGGCATGCCCTTTAGGCAATAAACCGGTATCGGGTATCGGGTGTCAGGTGTCAGCACACACCGGCACCCGGCACCTGACACCCGTCACCTGAGGTTCCATGGCAAAGAAATCATTAATTGCGAAATCAGAACGCAAGCCCAAGTTTGCGGTGCGCGCATACACTCGCTGCAAACGTTGCGGCCGAGCGCGCGGCTATCTGCGAAAGTTTAATTTGTGCCGCATCTGTTTTCGCCAGTTGGCGCTCGAGGGTCAAATTCCCGGCGTCGTTAAGTCTAGTTGGTAATTGGTCGGTAGTCAGTTGTTGGTTGTCAGTTGCAACTGACTACTAACAACGGACGACGGACATCTTTTGGAGTTAAGAATGACTGATCCTATCGCCGATATGTTGACGCGAATCCGCAATGCGATTGCGGCTAAGCACTCGCGCGCGGATATTCCGGCTTCGAAGTTGAAACTTGAGATTGCCCGTATTCTCAAGGAAGAAGGCTATATCAATAACTTTGTCCTGAAGGGCGAAGGCTTGAAGCGAACTATTCGCATCTTTCTTCGTTACGATGCGCGTGGCACCTCTTCAATTACACATCTCGAAAGAGTTTCGCGGCCAGGGCGGCGCGTCTATGTCGGCTCGGGCGAAATTCCGAAAGTACTTGGCGGCTATGGCGTGAACATCGTTTCCACTTCAAAAGGTTTGATGAGCGGCAAAGCCGCGCGCCGTGAAAATATGGGCGGAGAGTTGTTGGCTCAAATTTACTAACATTGCCGATTGCCAATTGCCGATTTCCGATTGGTCTTTAGCGAAGGCTGACAGGTACTAATCGAGTCGCGAAGCACGAAGTAAATCGGCAATCGGAAATCGAAAATCGGAAATAACATTATGTCGCGCATTGGCAAAAAAATAATCACGCTTCCGAAAGGGGTCTCGGTCACGATTCATGACGAGACGCTCGAGGTTAAGGGTCCAAAGGGAAATCTGAAAACTCCGATTCCGGCAGGCATCAGTTTTAAGTTGGAAGGCGACCAGTTGCAGGCCGAACGGACGTCAGATGATCTGGCGCCATTGCATGGACTGGCGCGAGCGCTGGCCAACAACGCAATCGTCGGCGTTACCGAAGGCTTCTCCAGGCAGATGGACGTGGTCGGAGTTGGCTATAAAGCCGAAGTGCAGGCAAAGCGAATTGTTTTCTCGCTTGGCTATTCGCATCCGATCGATTTCCCGTTACCCGAGGGAGTGGAAGCAAAGGCCGAGCGTCTGACGACCAAGGGAAGCATTCAGCAGTATCAGACAACCTTGACGCTGACCAGCATTGACAAGCAAAAGCTGGGACAGGTTGCTGCTGAAATGCATCAGTTGCGTAAACCGGATGCGTACAAGGGCAAGGGCATTCGTTATGCGGATGTGCCGATCAAGTTGAAGCCGGGCAAGACGGGCAAATAATACATTGCCAATTGCCAATTGCCAATTGCCGATTTCCGATTGATAAAAGCGTCATCGGCGGCGAGGCAGAAAATGGAATCTAAATCGGCAATCGGCAATCGGAAATTGGAAATCACACGATGGCAAACACGAGTAGAGCAATAGTTCGCGAAGCGATTCACCGGCGCATTCGCCGCAAGGTCAAAGGCAGCAGTGAGCGCCCGCGCCTGGCGGTTTATCGTAGCTTGAATCACATCTACGCCCAGGTTGTTGACGATCTAAATGGGCAGACGATCGTTTCGGCCTCGACGACGGAAAAGGACTTGCGCGGCACGACCGGTGGCAACCTTGAAGCGGCGCGCCGAATTGGAAAAGTAATCGCCGAACGCGCTTTGGAAAAAGGCATCGCCAGCGTGGTCTTCGATCGCGGCGGTTATCTTTATCACGGGCGCGTCAAGGCGTTAACTGATGCCGCGCGTGCAGCAGGGCTCAACAAAGACGAAGCAGTGGCGGCGGTTGAAGTTGAAGCTGAGCCGGAAGCGGTGGAAGAAAAGCCGCGTAAGAAAAAAGAGAAGCAGAGTAAAGAGAAATAATGAGACAACCCAAACAACGTATTCCGTCACAGGGGCTTGATCTGAAAGATCAGGTGATTTCCATCAACCGCGTCACCAAGGTCGTGAAGGGTGGTAAGAATATGTCGTTCGCGGCGCTGGTCGTCGTGGGCGATGAAGGCGGGCATGTCGGGTTTGGCACAGGGAAGGCGCGCGAAGTTCCGCTGGCCATAAAGAAGGCGGTCGAAGCAGCCAAGAAGAGTTTGATCCGCGTGCCCTTGATCAAGAACACGGTGCCCCACCAGTTGATCGGAAAATTCGGCGCCGGCCGGGTATTAGTTAAACCGGCTTCGGCAGGCACTGGTGTTATTGCCGGTGGAGCCGTCCGCGCGGTAATGCAAGCGGTGGGTGTGCATGACGTGCGTACGAAAGTTCTGGGATCGACGAATCCCCACAACGTAGTGCGCGCTACTTTCGACGCGCTGTTGCGAATGAAAGATCCGCTGGAGCTGGCGCGCTTGCGCGGCAAGCAGCTTGAAGATATGTAGTCGCGGTCAAATGGTGAATAGCCAGAAGGCGCACGATCCCATATTCAGGATTTTCCATTTACCATTTGTCATTTTATCATTTTCCATTGACGAGGTGTCATGCCCAGAAAAGCAAAAAGCCCAGCCACCAAAGCAAAGAGTCGAGCGAAGAAAGCCGAGCGTGGAGCGGCTGCGGGTGGAAAGATTCGCATTCAGTATTATCGAAGCTTTATTGCGACGCCAAAAACGCATAAGCAGATGGTTCGCAGCCTCGGTTTGACTAAGCTGAATCAGATCGTGGAACGGCCCGATGATGCGTCCATGCGCGGCGCAGTCGCGAAGCTGCCGCACTTGTTAAGGATTATTGAATAGGAAAAGCGAGATTTCCTATTCTTCATTTCACATTTCTCATTTGTCATTGCGGGTTAAGCTCCTCCGGCGCCTTAATGAAAAATGGCAAATGTGAAATGATAAATGGCAAGTCAGGTCTTTAGGAGTCAAGATGGTACTCAGCCTTAATAACATAAAGCCCAGCAGGGGTTCGGTTCATAAGAAGAAGCGTGTCGGCAGAGGACCCGGTTCGGGTTTGGGAAAAACTGCGGGCCGCGGCGAGAAAGGGCAAAAGTCTCGTTCCGGCTATTCCGCCAAGATTGGCTTTGAAGGCGGCCAGATGCCGCTGCATCGACGCCTGCCCAAGCGCGGCTTTACGAATATTTTCAAGAAGCGCTGGTTGGAAGTAAGTCTGGCGGCGCTCGATCGTGGTTTTCAGGCTGACGAAGAAGTGACCCCGGAGCTTTTGCATCACCGCGGAATTATCAAGAAGGCCAAACACGACGTGGTCGTACTCGGCAATGGGGAGCTGTCAAAACCGCTTCGCATCTCCGCGCATCGCTTCACTAAGAGCGCGCGGGAGAAAATTGAGAAAGCCGGCGGAGCCGTTAGCGTAATTGAGTAGCACAGACTTTAGCCTGTGTACTACTTGCGCTAAAGCACAGACTAGCGTCTGTGCTACTGAAGATCACAGACTAGCGTCTGTGCACTGAAGAACACAGACTAAAGTCTGTGCCACTGGAAAAAGCATGGAAAAGTTTTTCGCAGCAGTACGCAACATGTTCAATGTGCCGGACCTTCGCCGGCGCATTTTGTTTACGCTCGGCACCCTTGCGGTCTATCGGCTGGGCGCGCACATCGGTGCGCCGGGTATCAATAGGGACCGGCTTGATCAAGTGTGGCACGATGTTGCGGGCACGCTGCTGGGCGTTCTCGATCTCTTTTCCGGTGGCAACTTTCGGACGATTTCCGTCTTCGCGCTTGGCGTAACGCCTTACATCACCGCCTCGATCATTCTTCAGCTCATGACCGTTGTCTCGCCGCAATTGAAGAAGTTGCAGGAAGAGGGCGAGATGGGCCGGCAGAAAATCAATCAATGGACCAGATACTTAACGGTGGGTTTGGCAGGCATTCAAACTTCGTTTGTTGCCCATTGGTTGCAAGTTAACGGAGTCGGCGCGCCGACCTGGGGGTTCCTGCTGACAACGGTCCTTACGTTGACCACGGGCACCATCTTTGTAATGTGGCTGGGCGAACAGATCACGGAGCGCGGCGTCGGCAACGGCATATCGCTGCTGATTTTTGCAGGCATCGTCATCGGTCTGCCGCGCGGCGTGCAACAGGTGTTTGAGCGCGTGCGGAGCGGCGATACGTTGGAAACGCTGGGTGTGATTGGTTTGGTTGTTGCGTTGGTTGGCATTATCGCCTTTATCGTTTTTGTTGAAGCTGCGCGACGCAAAGTGCCGGTCAGTTATGCCAAACGTCACGTCGGTCGACAGTTGGTTGGCGGCCAGCAAACTACAATGCCCTTGAAAATTAATATGGGCGGCGTGATCCCCGTGATCTTTGCCTCGTCGGTCCTGTCGATGCCACAGAGTTTGTTTGCTGCCTTTCCACCCGACCCAAGTAAAGCGGGCTCGACCTGGTCCAAAGTCTGGACTTTCTTCCAGACATTTCACGCCAGCGATCCTTATTACGAGTTGATCTTTCTTTCCCTGATCGTTTTCTTCACGTTCTTTTATGTCTCGATCGTCTTCAATGTAGAAGAAGTGGCTGACAACCTGCGCAAGCACGGCGGTTTTATGCCGGGTATCAGACCGGGTAAAGCTACCGCCGAGTATTTGAACGGCATTCTTACTCGTCTGACTGTCGTTGGCGCAGTTTATCTGGCGCTGGTTGCCTTTGTTCCGCAGTTCATGTTGAGCGGGTTTAAAGTGGCACGTCTGCCATTCATCGGTGCTTCGCTCGACGCATTCGTCAGCAGCACTCCCGGTCTCTCCTGGATACCGACGGGCATGGGCTATCAGTTTTACTTTGGCGGCACCTCGTTGTTGATTCTCGTCGGCGTAGCCATGGATACGGTTGCGCAAATTGAAGCTCAACTGGTGATGCGAAACTACGAAGGATTCCTCGGGGGCGGCGGTCGTTTGCGTGGACGGCGAGCCTAGACATTTCCGATTGCCGATTTCCAATTGTCGATTGTGAGGCAAGCTTCCTGGTTGTTACGACAGCTTCCTATTTACAAATTCGCACGCTGAGATTCAGAAACCAATTGGCAACTGGCAATCGGCAAGCGAAAATTTGATATGCCAAAGATCATCGTGCTGATGGGAGCGCCTGGTGCCGGAAAAGGTACGCAGGCGCGCTTGCTTCATGAGCGGCTGCATCTCCCGCAAATTTCTACCGGCGACATGTTTCGCGCTTTGAAAGAAGCGCAGACGCCACTTGCCGATGAAGTGCGGGTGCTGATGGCAGCGGGGCAATTGGTGCCTGACGACGTGACTATTCGCGTCGTCCGTGAACGAACAGCGCAGGACGATTGCCGCAAGGGTTACATTCTTGACGGTTTTCCACGCACGCCGGCGCAGGCCGCCATGTTGGAAGAGTTGGCCGTTGAGCAAGGCAATTCGATTCAGGCAATCGAGATCCGAATGCCGCGTGAGCTCCTGGCAAAACGCATGACCGGCCGTCGCAATTGTCCCGTATGCGGTGAAATCTATAATATCTATTTTCGGCCGGCGCGGGTTGATAATGTTTGTGATTTGCATCCGCAGATCCAACTGGTCCATCGCGCCGACGACACCCCCGAGACAGTAGAAGCGCGACTGGTTACTTATGAAGAACAAACCCGGCCGTTGCTGGATTACTATCAAGCGAAGAATGTTTTATTTGTTGTTGATGGAACCAGGGAGCCGGAAGATATCTATCGGGATATTGAAAGAGTCGTAACTCAAGAGCGCTAGCTGATTCATGATCATCGGAAAGTCAAAACGTGAGCTCGAAAAGATGCGAGCGGCTGGGCAGCTCGCCGGACTCGTGTTGCAAGAGCTTCGCAAGCTGGTCGGTGTCGGCGTAACTACGTTTGAAATCGACCGCGCAGCGGAAAAGATGATTACCGATGCCGGCGCCCTGCCAACGTTCAAGGGTTACCACGGCTTTCCCTATTCGATCTGTGCTTCAGTTAACGAACAAGTGGTCCATGGCTTTCCTTCGGACTACAAACTGAAGGACGGAGACATTTTTTCGATCGATTGCGGCGCTACGCTCGAAGGCTTTGTGGGCGACACGGCTACGACGGTTCCTGTAGGAGCGGTGAGTGACGAGGTATTGCAGCTCGTGCGCGTTGCTGAAGAGTGCCTTGAGCGGGCGATCCAGGAATGCCGTCCGGGTAGACATCTGGGTGACATCGGCGCCGCCGTCCAACAACATGCTGAGGGCCACGACTATTCTATAGTTCGCGATTATGTTGGCCATGGAATCGGCCGTCGAATGCATGAAGACCCGCAGATCCCCAACTACGGAAAGCCCGGACAGGGGCCAAAAATTAAGGCGGGATACGTGTTTGCCGTGGAGCCAATGATCAATTTGGGAACGCATCACACTAAGGTGCTGGCCGACGGCTGGACGGTCGTCACTCTGGATGGAAAGCCCAGCGCCCATGTCGAGCATACGATAGCGATAACGGAAGAAGGCCCCGAAGTGCTTACAAAAGTGGCCTCGGGAAAGCCCTCTGAGGCAGTGTTCGCAGGGTCCACTTAGGACTGTAAGTTCAACAGCTGTCGCGCCTTGGCAAAGGCCAAACTGCGTGCTACTATTTGCAGTTTGTCGGTACAGTCAAATTCATTCTGAGAGGATATGGCGAAGGAAGAGGCTATTGAGGTTATGGCAAAGGTCCTGGAGACCTTGCCTAACGCAATGTTTCGGGTGGAGTTGGAAGAGAGTCAGCATCAGGTGCTTGCGCACATTTCGGGAAAAATGCGCAAGCATTTTATTCGCATCCTACCCGGTGACAGAGTGCTTGTAGAGCTTTCGCCTTACGATCTTAATCGCGGCCGAATTACGTACCGATACAAGTGAGTGAAGTTTTGGGGGTGTAGCAATGAAGGTTCGCGCTTCGGTAAAAAAAATGTGTGACAAGTGCAAGGTCATCCATCGCAAGGGCGTGGTCCGGGTGATTTGCGTCAACCCTAAACACAAACAACGGCAGGGATAAACCCGTCGCCGATTTTGGCGATTGAAAATCGTTAAGCAGAATTAAACTGGAGAGAAGTTAGAAAATGGCACGTGTAGCAGGCGTCGATCTTCCACCGAACAAAAGAGCCGAGGTGGGTCTGACTTACATTTACGGTATCGGTCGATCGCGCTCAAGCTCGATTCTTAAAGAGGCTGCGGTGAATCTTGATACTCGCGTCAGGGATCTGAGCGAGGATGAGCTGAGTCGCATCAGGGCAATTCTTGAAGCCCAGGGAGAGATCGAAGGCGACCTGCGCAAGCGCGTGCAGATGGACATCAAACGATTGATGGACATTGGTTGTTATCGCGGACTGAGACATCGCCGGGCGCTGCCGGTTCGCGGCCAGCGTACGCATACCAACGCTCGCACGCGCAAAGGTCCACGTCGCGCCACCATCGCCAAGAAGAAAGCACCAGGTAAGAAGTAATCTGTCAGTTGTCAGTAGTCCGTTGTGCGTTGTTTTCAACGGACCAGCTACTGCAACTAACTACTAACAACGGACTACTGACCAACGAGTTATGGCAAAAGCTACCACTGGAAAGAAAAAAGTTTTTCGCAAGAAAGAGAAGAAAAATGTGCCGGCAGGAATCGCGCATGTCGCCGCCTCTTTCAATAACACGATGATTTCGATTACCGATTTGGAAGGTAATCTGATTGCCCAATCTTCCGCCGGCGCTCGCGGATTTCGCGGGTCGCGCAAGGGAACTCCTTTCGCCGCTCAGCAGGCCGCCTATGAAGCCGCAAAAAAGGCGCACGAGGCCGGCATGCAACAGTGTGAAGTTCGAGTGAAAGGGCCGGGCGGTGGTCGTGAATCCGCGATTCGTGCCATAGCCAACGCCGGCATCCGAGTGGTCACTATTCGCGATACGACACCAATTCCGCACAACGGATGTCGTCCGCCAAAGCGTCGCAGAGTTTAAGTCATTTTCAATTGCCGAATGCCAATTGCCGATTGGCATCTGGAAGAAGAAATGACAAAGATCGATCGCCAGGATATCAATTGGCAATCGGTATTTGAAAATCGGCAATGGAATAACCTAAAGGATGAAGGGCCGTTGGCCTGTAAACTTTTCCGTCTTGAAGTAACAGACTGGAGGCAGAAACAACTTGGCTAGGTATAGAGATGCGGTGTGCCGTTTGTGCCGCCGCGAAGGTGCAAAGCTTTTCCTTAAAGGTGACAGGTGTTACAAGCCGTCTTGTCCGATCGAAAAACGCGGCACGCAGCCCCCCGGACAACACGGTAATTCCATGCGTCGTGGCAAGGCGTTGGTCGGTTACGGCCAGCAGTTGCGCGAAAAGCAGAAGGTGAAACGCATCTACTTCATCCTCGAAGGACAGTTCCGCAACTATTTCGAACGCGCAGCACGCATGAAGGGAATTACGGGCGAGAACCTGTTGTTCCTGCTTGAGCGGCGTTTGGACAACGCAGTCTACCGCGCCGGATTTTCCACTTCCCGGCGACAGGCTCGCCAACTGGTCAACCACGGCCATGTGATGGTTAATGGTCGCAAGGTCGACATTCCCTCGTATCAAGTAAGAGCGGGCGAAACAATCACCATAAAAGAGGGCAGCCAAAAGAATCCGCATATTGAGAGCGCGTGGCAAACCGCTTCCGGACGCGGCCGGCCCGCCTGGATTTCGCAGGACGGCGGCGAAATGTCCGCCCGCATTAGTGGACTGCCGGCGCGCGAAGATATCGATCGCTCAATCAACGAACAACTGATCGTCGAGCTGTATAGCAAGTAATAAAGACCCGCAGGCCTGCGGCGAACGCGGCCTGCGGATAACAGCATTTCTAAAATCGGGAATCAAAAGCTATGGCAATGGACCAAAATAATCTGTGGACAGGATTTCAAATGCCGCGACGTTTGGCGGCAGACTCTGAAACACTTACCGAACGGTATGGGCGCTTTTCGGCGCAGCCTTTCGAGCGTGGTTTTGGCACAACGGTGGGTAATTCCCTTCGTCGCGCCCTGCTTTCTTCAATCGAAGGCGCCGCCGTCACAGCGGTAAAGATTGAAGGAGTCGAACACGAGTTCTCGTCTATCAAGGGCGTCGTCGAAGATGCGACGGACGTGATTTTGAATCTGAAGCAAGTGCCTTTTAAATTGCACGGCAACGAATCGAAGACTTTGAGAATTTCGAAGGAGTCGGCTGGTGAAGTTACTGCCGCCGATATCGAGACGGACGCCGATGTTGAAATATTGGATGACTCAGTGCACATCGCGACTGTCAGCGAGGGCGGGTCGTTGAAAGTTGAGATGCGTTTGAAGCGTGGCCGCGGCTACGTTTCTGCCGATCGCAACTTTGATGAAGACCTGTCACTTGGTTACATCCCGATCGACGCGGTGCATACGCCAGTCAAGAAGGTGAATTACACCGTTGAAGCTGCGCGTCTCGGACAGAATACGGAGTTTGACAAACTCACGATTGAGGTTTGGACCGACGGTTCGGTTAAGCCGGAAGATTCCATCGGGCTCGCCGCGAAATTGATCAAGGATCACATGTCGATCTTCATTAACTTCGAAGAGGACACTGACGACTTTGCTTATTCGAAAATCGAGCGTCCACCGCTGCCACGTAACGACCAGCTTGATCGTTCGGTTGACGAGCTCGAGTTGTCGGTGCGTTCGTACAACTGCTTGAAGAACGCAGATATCCGTACGATTCGCGACCTGGTGCAGCGCAGTGAACGCGAGATGCTGGCGACCAAGAATTTCGGCAAGAAGTCACTCAACGAAATCAAGGAAATTCTGAACGGCATGGGGCTGGATTTTGGGATGGAATTTGATGAGCAAGGAAATCCCATTCCCGGCACCGGCGGCCGCGACGGCGCGGACCTCAGCGAATTTCCGGACGACGAGCTATAACTTAACTTTTCAGCAAGCTACGGCGCGTCGAGTTTAATTTAGAGCATTCGGTTGAGAACAAAGATTAGAAAAACGGTTGAGTCATGCGGCATCTAAAAGCACATCGCAAACTTGGTCGGACCAGCGAGCATCGCATGTCGCTGCTTCGCAACCTGACGGTTTCACTAATTAATTCGCGCGAAGAGCGCATTGTTACCACGCTGCCTAAAGCAAAAGAGTTGCGGCCTTTTGTCGAGCGAGTCATTACGTTGTCGCGCAAAGCAAGCAATCTCGAAGGCGATGATACAAGCGCGCGCGCGCTGCACCTGCGGCGCCAGGCCGCCGGATTTTTTCATGCCGGCAACATGCGACAGGCGGCGCTGACCGGCAAGCGCGGCCAATTGCGACCGCCGCGAACGGCGGGCATGGCGGCGTTGAAACGTTTGTTTGACGAGCTGGGCGAGCGTTACAAGGATCGGCCGGGCGGCTATACGCGCATTCTGAAACTCGGGCAGCGCGTCGGTGATAATGCCGAGTTGGCCATCATCGAATTGGTTGACAACCCGAACGAGCGTGAAGCCCTCGCTTCCGCAAAAAAGCGGAAAGCAGCGACAGGCAAAAAGAAGAAGCCGGCAAGCAAGGGTAAAACCCGAACAGAAGATGCAGCCGACATCGAGACGAGCCGTGCGCCGGATGAAGAGAGCTGAAGTTTAGTAAGACTCCAGGACATTTTTAGAAATCGGCCGGCCAAGAGCCCCAATCGATCACGGTATTGCACGCAAGCCCGAGACTTTTGGGGCCTAACACTTTGATAAACGCAACTTCATAGCACCGACAACTCAGAAACAGATGAGCGATTCAGAAGCAAAATTAGCGGAGAAGGAAAACCAGGCCCAAACGGAGGGCGTGGTTGAGCCAACCACCGGACGTGGACGCCGCCGCCGGCGCGCCTCAGCGAATGAACTCTCGGTGAACATGGATGAGCTGCGTGAATTGATCCAGCTGATCCGTGAAAACGACTTCACCGAATTTGAGCTCGAACGCGAAGGCTATCGGGTGCGTTTTCGCCGCGGCTTAGAAACTGGTTCAGAAACAGGCGCCAGCGACTCTACTGTCTCAACGCAGACGACAACCTTAAGCACAACGACCGGCGCAGAAGCCCGCGGGTCAACTTCGGCGCCAGCTCATCCCGGCGCGAAAGCCCAAACCGCTGCGTCCGAAGACCAGGACCTTTACATAATTCCTTCTCCGATTGTCGGCACGTTTTATCGCTCGCCTTCCGCTAATGCGGATTCGTTCGTGAAAATAGGCAGTCGTGTTGAGCCCGATACCGTAGTCTGCATTATCGAAGCAATGAAGCTGATGAACGAGATTCAGGCGGAAGCGACCGGAGAGGTCGCGAAGATCTATGTCGAGAACGGACAGCCGGTCGAATACGGCCAGCCGTTGTTTGGAATCAAAAAGTAGGTCCAATGTCCAAAGTCCAATGTCCAATGTCCGTTAGGGCAGAATGACTTTGGACTTTGGACTTTGGACATTGGACAAAACGTGAACCCGGAAATTCGCAAGTTCAAGAAGATCCTGATCGCCAACCGTGGCGAGATCGCCTGCCGTATTATCTGGACATGTAAAGAGATGGGCATTCGCACCGTCGCAGTGCATAGCGACGTCGATCGCGACTCGCTTCATGTGCGCTTTGCCGATGAAGCGGCGTGCATTGGTCCAGCGCCGTCCGCCCAGAGCTATCTGAACATTCCCGCCATTATCAGCGCGGCGGAGATTTTCAATGTCGACGCTATTCATCCCGGCTACGGTTTTCTTGCGGAGTCGTCCTACTTCGCGGAGATCTGCGCGGCCTGCAATATCAAATTTATCGGACCACCAGCCCCCATCATTGCGTTGATGGGCGACAAGGTTGAAGCACGCCGGGCCATGGCGGCAGCGGGCTTGCCTATACTTCCCGGCAGTCCTGAGCCAATAACCTCGGAAGCTGAAGGTCTGAAGTTAGCGCGCGAGATCGGTTTCCCCGTCATCGTTAAAGCCTCGGCCGGCGGTGGCGGCAGAGGCATGCGCATCGTCCACACGGCCAACGAACTTGGCAAAGCTTTGGAGGCCGCATCAAACGAGGCAGCGGCGGCGTTCAAAGATGGCACAGTCTACATCGAACGCTACCTTCAGGATCCCCGCCATATCGAGATTCAGATTTTGGCGGATGAGTATGGCGACTGCATCCATCTGGGCGAGCGTGAATGTTCGATTCAACGCCGCCATCAGAAACTGCTGGAAGAAGCGCCATCGCCCGTGCTCTCGCCGCAGTTGCGCAACGAAATGGGTGACGCGGCCGTTGCTGCCTGCAAGCAGCTTGGATATTCAAGCGCCGGCACGGTGGAGTTTTTGCTTGATCGCGACAACAAGTTCTACTTCATGGAAATGAACACGCGGATCCAGGTCGAGCATCCGGTTACGGAGATGGTTACGCTAGCGGACATCGTGCGCAATCAAATCAGAATTGCGGAAGGCGAACGGCTGGGATATACGCAAGACGATCTGATGATTGTTGGCCACGCGATCGAATGTCGTATCAACGCCGAAAATCCGGAAACTTTTGCACCTTCGCCCGGCGTGATTACCGCCTTTAATCTTCCCGGTGGTCCGGGAGTGCGCGTGGATACTTATGTTTATTCAGGCTATCGCGTCCCGCCGTTTTACGATTCCATGATCGCCAAGGTGATCACGCATGCGCGCACCCGGGATCTCGCGATCGCGCGCATGAAGCGTGCGCTTGAAGCCATGGTCATCGAAGGGATCAAAACAACGATCCCGCTTCATCTGAAAATCATGGACGATCCAAAGTTTCGGGCGGGAGATATCTCAACGAGTTTTATGGAAAACTTTTTAGCCCAAAACGGCAGCAAAGGCGCCAAAAATTAAGTTGGGGGCAGAGACTGAGAATCAGGCGCGGGAGCGTTTGCCGTTTACCGCCCGGATGCCTATAATAATCGGCTTTTCTATGGCGAATTTTCTCGTCTGAGAGGATAGACAAATGTCATACGCAGTTATCAAAACAGGCGGCAAACAGTTTGTGGTGACCAAGGGCGGCACCGTGCGTGTCCCTTCGATTGACGCTGAAGTCGGCAAGTCGGTCGAGTTGGATGCCATGTTGTCGGCGAGCGATGGCGACAAGAGCGAACCGGTGGTCGGGGCAGCGAAGGTTTCGGCAACAGTCATGGATCATGGCCGCGACACCAAGATTATCGTTTTCAAGAAGAAACGTCGCAAACAGTATAAGCGCAAACAAGGCCATCGCCAGAGTTTCACGACGATTACGATTGATTCGATTGGATAGGAATTGGTTTCAGGTGCCAGGTGACGGTTCCTGATACCCGGCACCTGACACCTGACGCCTGACACCGAGAGGTTAGAAATGGCACACAAAAAGGGAGTTGGATCATCTCGCAACGGCCGCGACTCTAATTCGCAACGGCTGGGTCTCAAGAAGTTTGGCGGCGAGGCCGTTCTCGGCGGCAACATTCTGGCGCGGCAGCGCGGCACCAAATGGAAGCCCGGCAAAAATGTGGGACGCGGCAAGGATGACACGCTATTTGCGCTGGTTGATGGCGTGGTCAAGTTTGAAGAAAAAGGACGAAGCGGCAAGTTTATCAGCGTCTATCCGTTGGAACAGGCGTCTTCTGCCTAGAACTTGGAATTAGTCGAGCTATCATGCGACGCCTGAGCCAAGTCGAAAAGAACTTAGGCCGGCGTCGCTTTTGCTTTAGATGTTTATTGATCGCGCCAAGATTCGAGTAAGAGGCGGCGGAGGTGGCAATGGTGTCACGGCTTTTCGGCGAGAAAAATTCGTTCCGCGTGGTGGTCCATCCGGCGGTGATGGCGGACGCGGCGGAGATGTTTGGATAGTCGCGGATGCTTCTCTCAACACTCTGCTTCATCTTCGCTATAACCCCGAACACCTTGCTCCGCGCGGCAGGCATGGCGAAGGTTCAAATTGTTCGGGCCGCGAGGGCGAAGATCTAACGGTTCGAGTGCCGGTGGGCACGCAGATCTTTGATAGCGAAACAAACGAGCTCTTGCACGACCTGGCGACGGACCAGTCGCGTTGGCCGGCCGCACGTGGCGGCCGCGGCGGATTTGGCAACGCGCACTTTGCCACTTCCACGAATCGTGCGCCTCGTTATCATCAAAGTGGCAGCGAAGGTGAAGAGCGCGTGCTGCAGCTGGAGTTGAAATTATTGGCGGACGTGGGGCTGGTCGGGTTTCCCAACGCCGGAAAGTCGACTTTGATCTCAACGATTTCTGCGGCGCATCCGAAGATCGCCGACTATCCGTTCACAACCCTCGAGCCGAATTTGGGTGTGGTTGATTTGGGCGACTATCGCACGTTCGTCGTGGCCGACATTCCGGGCCTGATTGAAGGCGCACACAGCGGCGCCGGCCTGGGCGATCAGTTTCTCCGTCACGTTGAGCGCACTAAGTTGCTGCTTCACCTGGTGGATGTATCGTCGGTTTCCGGACGCGAAACGGTGAGCGATTACCTGACCGTTAACCATGAGCTGCGGGCTTACAATCCTGCGCTGGCTGAGCGGCCCCAAATTGTAGTGGCCACAAAAATCGATGCGCTTGAAGATACTGAACGGCTCGAAAGCTTGAAGCAGCAAGCCGCCGCAGACGGTCGAATGTTTCTTGCTATTTCGGCAGTGGCGAACAAAGGAACTCGCGAGTTGATTTTCGCCGTGGCGGCGAAACTCGAGGAGATAAACGAGGCGCAAGAGAAAGCTGAGACGATTGAATTGAGTTTGTAGAAATGGACCAGCGAAAACGTATTGCGATTTACGGTGGCACGTTTGATCCGGTTCACTCAGGGCATCTGGAAGTCGGCCGAAGAGTTTCCCAGTTCTTTGCAATCGATGAGTTTTTATTTATGCCGGCCCGGCTGGCGCCACACAAAGTGGGCCAGGAAGCGGCATCGGCTTTAGACCGTTATGCAATGCTGGCACTCGCGACGCAGGACGATCCGCGGCTGTCCGTTTCGCAATTTGAGCTCGATGGGCCGGGGCGCCAGTACACGGTGGATACGCTCGGGCACTTTCGTTCGCGCTGCGGCGATTTGGTCGATTTGTTCTTTGTGTTGGGCGCTGACTCCTGGGCGGAAATAACAACCTGGCGCGAATGGCAGCGGCTTCTAACTTTGGCGAACCTGATTGTTGTTACGCGACCAGGCCATGAAACCGACGTTGACGATTTTGGCGGTGCAACAAGTGACATCGTTGATTTGCGTGGCGAGAACAAGCCGGTGACAGTCGACATGATAGCCGCAGAAGCGCCGAGGATATTTGTTACTGACGTCGTGATGATTGACGTTTCTGCGACCGCGGTAAGACGCGCGGTTCGTGAACCAGGTGGGGAAAAACTCGAGCAACTGGTGCCGCCCTCGGTGGCAGATTACATAAGAAAGTACGGGCTATACAGAAATACGAATGAACAATAATTCAACTGCCAAGGAGCAATCGCTACATCCGGCGCCAATCGCACGCGCCGAGGTTGCGAGCATACAAACGGACAAGGCTCACTCGGAGCTCGATGAACGGATAATGACGACGCTGCACGCGGCGGCCGAAAAGAAAGCAATCGAGACTGTGGTACTCGACCTGCGCGAGATCGCCAGCTTTACCGATTACTTCGTGATAACCAGTGGCGCGAATGAACGACAGGTCCAAGCCATTTCGGATGAAGTCTTTGAAACGATGAAAAAGGCCGGCACGCCGGCAGCGCGCGTCGAGGGCTATAAGACCGCCGAGTGGATTCTGCTCGACTTTGGTGATTTTGTCTTTCACGTTTTTGATGAGAAGGCGCGGAAGTTTTACGACCTGGAAAGATTGTGGCGCGAGTCCAGGCGCGTCGAGTTACCGAAAGAATTGACCAGTCCGGCAAGCAGTTCTTTGAGAAGCGAATCGTGATCGAGATTGTTGCCCGTTCCGGACCGATGCGCGAGGCGATTCGTCTCGCCGATCGAGTTGCAGCTACGGATGCGAACGTATTCGTCACCGGCGAGTCGGGCGCGGGCAAGGATGCTCTGGCGCTTTACATTCATTCGAAGTCAGCACGCGCGCAGCAATCGTTTGTGAAGATCGATTGCGCCACGCTGCCCAGCGGCTTGCTCGAAGCTGAGCTATTTGGCTACGAGCGGGGCGCATTCACTGGAGCCAACGAAGCAAAACCAGGACGGCTGGAGGCGGCGCATCGCGGGACATTGGTGCTTGATGAGATTGCTTATCTTTCGACTGATTCCCAGGCCAAGTTGCTGCGCGTAATTGAGACGAGGGAATTTGAACGGCTCGGCGGCAGAAAAAAAGTCACGGTTGACGCGCGACTGATTGCGTTGACCAACGTTGATTTAAGCGACGCCGTCAATCGCCAAAGCTTTCGCGAGGATCTGTATTACCGGCTAAACGTCATGCATATCGCAGTGCCGCCGCTGCGTGAACGGCCTGAGGATTTAGCCGATCTGGCGAGAGCGTTTGTTAAGAGCTATGCCGCCAAGCATGGACGTGAGGCGACCGAGATTTCAAAAGAGGCGCTCCGCTTGCTCGCCGAATATCAGTTTCCGGGCAATGTCAGAGAGCTTGCGAACACTATTGAACGGGCGGTAATTATTTCCAGCGGCAAGCGACTGGAGGTCGCGGATTTGCCCGAGCCTATTCGCGTCGCAGCCGGCGCTGAGCGACGGCGAAAGCAGCCGCAAACGCTGGCCGAAATTGAAGCCGCTTACGTACAGGAAATACTCGAGACGACAAAAGGAAACAAGACCGAAGCGGCACGGATTTTGGGAATTAGTCGGAAGAACCTTTACGAGAAGCTGGCCCGGCTGAACAGAAAGGATGAGGGATGAAGAGTGAAGCGAGACAGGGCGACAGTGCGAAGCGGAGACGGGGCGAAAATAAAAGGATCTCCGCTTCTCCGCGTCCCCGTTTCTCCGCGTCTTCATTTTGAATGATGCGACTGCGCATCGTATGGACTGGAAAAACTCGCGAAGCCCATCTGCGAGCGCTAATTGATCAGTATTTGCAGCGGCTGTCTCATTTCGTGAAATGCGAAATATCAGAGTTTCGTGAAACAGCAGGCGCGCCGAGCAAAGTGGGCATCGATAAGGATTCGCAGCGCATCTCAGACGGGCTGCGCGAAGGGGCGATAAACGTTTTGCTGGATCCGGAGGGCGACGAATGGACGTCGGCACAACTGGCAAAGCAGATTGAGCAGTGGCAGAACAGCGGCACAAAGGAATTGACTTTTATCGTCGGTGGGCCCCATGGCGTTTCTGCGAAACTCGCAGACCGAGCCGGCAAGCGTTGGAGTCTTTCGCGATTGACGCTGACTCATGAAATGGCGCGCGTGGTGCTGCTTGAGCAGTTGTATCGAGCGTATACGATTATTCACGGACTGCCTTATCAAAAGTGATTGGTGTTCGTGCCGGTGTTGTGCGAGGAATTATCAAGGTGGAGGAAATCAATAAATAATGGATAAGAGACGCGTAAGAGTTTTTCGCGATAAGTTGACGGAGCGCCGGATAAGCCTGGTGGGCCAGGTGCAACAGGCCGAGATGTATAGCCGCGAGCGGGACGCTGAGGCGACCCAGGATCCCGCGGACATGGCCGCGAATGCCTACACCAAGGAATTGCTGGTTTCCATGTCCGACAACGATCGTCAGTTGTTGAACCTGATAGACGAAGCCCTGGAGCGCATGGACGACAGCGGGTATGGCAAATGCGTTCGCTGCGGACAACCGTTGCCGGAAAAACGACTGGAGGCTGTGCCCTGGGCGCGCCACTGCGTCGGTTGCCAGGAGCTTCACGAACGAGGTTTGTTAATCGAAGACGAAGAATAGTAGCCGGCAATCGTTAATGACATAATGACGGCCTCGCTGGATTTGCTCCAGCGAGGCCGTTTCGTTTTCCCTTGTGATTCAAATGCTCGCTACTCGCGCCGCCAGTTTGCTTTACGACTCTTGCCTTGCGTTGCTGTATCCGCAGGCCTGCGCCGTGTGCGGGAATAGTGTCGAGTCGCGAACGCTCGGCGTCGTTTGTGAAAAGTGTTGGCAGGCGACACAAGTATTTACAGGAAACGAAACCGTCTGCTGGAAGTGCGGCGCGTTATCCGCAGGCAGCGTTGCCCCTGAACAGCTTGACCAGGTTCGTTGCCGGCGTTGTGATGGAGATGCGTTCACGGTTGCTCGCGCGTGTGGAACGTACGAAGGAGCATTGCGAGCTTCCGTGCTGGCGCTTAAACGCGAGCCTCACGTTTGTAACAGGTTGGTTGAGCTGCTGGTGAACGTTCAGCAGCGGTATCCGTTGAATCAGGCAACGCGAATCGTTCCCGTCCCGCTGCACAAGGAACGTGAGGGGGCGCGAGGGTTTAATCAGGCCGGCGTGATCGCCCGCGCGTTGTCAGCAGCGGTTTCACTGCCTCTTGACGAAATCAGTCTGCTGCGCAAGGGGCACACGACCCGCCACCGTGCCGGCATGGACGCCCATGACCGGCGCGAAAGTGTGGAAAAGGCATTTGCCGTTTCTTACCCGGGCCTGATTGCCGGCGAACGGATTTTGCTGATCGACGATGTGTTCACCAGCGGCGCGACGGTTTCAGCTTGCGCGAAAGTTCTAATAGAGGCCGGTGCGGTAGATGTCTTCGTACTTACCATCGCCAGG
>JACCVY010000121.1 GCA_013697915.1 Blastocatellia bacterium
GGCGACAGCATAAAGCCTGGGGTGGAGCGAAGCGGAACCCCAGGATCGTTGATATATGATGCAAGAGCCCGCGAAGCGGGCGACAGCGACACATGATGAATAAATCGTAGCCTTTCCGCTATCGCACGCTTCGCGCGCTCAGTCTTCTCACCTGATCTTAACCTGGGTTTCGCTGCGCTTCATAGAAGGCTTTATGCTTTCACCCGCTACGCGGGTTTTGGAAAAGCAAGCCCGATTAACTTGATCAGAACTTCCTTAAGTTTGTACTCCGACCTGCAACATTATTCCCAACGCAAGGCTTCGATTGGATCCAATCTGGCGGCTTTCCAGGCCGGCCACAAGCCGAAGATGATTCCTACTGCCGCCGAGATGCCTATGCCGACCACGATCGCCCACATTGGCACGAATGCAGGTAGCGGCGAGTATCTGTTGGTTAGTAAACTCGCGACCTCGCCGAGCACGAGACCGATGACGCCACCAAATGCCGTGAGCACCACCGCTTCAATCAAAAACTGCGAGAGTATGTTAAGCCGCGTCGCGCCTACTGCTTTTCTGATGCCAATTTCTTTGGTGCGCTCCGTAACCGAAACGAGCATGATGTTCATCACGCCGATGCCGCCAATCATCAATGCCACAAACGAAATCGCCGTCAAGACCAAAGCCGTAGCGCCGGTGAGTTGATTGTAGATATCCAGCAGCGCATCCTGCGACGAGATGCCAAACGTGCTTGGCGCACCTGTAGCATCACGCCGCCGTCTACGCAGGATGTCGGTCATCTCATCAATTGCGGACTTCACGAAAGCCCGCGATTTTGGGCGCACAATAATTACGAAAACAACTTCCGGAAACGGCTGCTCGCCAGGGTAGTACTTATCAAAGGTCGTGATCGGAATGAAAACCTGGTTATCGCGCGACTGGCCGAGAAAAGTTCCCAGCGGTTCCATCACGCCGACAACTTTGAAGGGCTTGCCGTTTATCTTCAACTCCTTGTCGATTGGATCCTCGTAGGGAAACAACGACTTTGTCAGATCGATTCCAAGTACACAGATGTTGGTGCGTTCGCGTATGTCCGTATCAGTGATAAAGCGCCCGCGATCCACATAACTCGATTGCGTGAACTCGTAATAGGGCGTGGCGCCGATGACAATCGGCGTGTCGGATTGTTTGTCGGCGTAGCGAACTGTCTCCGCGATCTTGCGATGAATCGGAGAAACACTAAGGACAGAAGGCGCCTCGTTGCGAATGGCCTCGGCGTCTTCGAGTGTCAGGTCCTTGCGGTGGAGTTCTTCCGAGGTTGGCTGGTGACCAAAGCTGGGATCAAATTTGGTGGCCCAGATCGCATTCGAACCCAGTGCTTCGATTTGTTGGGCAAAAGCTTTATTCAAACCCTGGATGATCGACACCATGAAGATCACTGTGACCACGCCAACAGTGACGCCAAGGATGGTCAACAACGAGCGCAGCTTGTTCGCGCGCAGCGTGTCGAATGCCATCAGAGCGGATTCTTTAATGTCGTCTAAGCGCATGATTAGTAAACAGCAAACAGTAAACAGCAAACAGCAAGCAGCAGATAGTCAACAGCAACCAGCATTTGGTAATCGGCATAGCAGGAACTCAGAACGGTCCGCCCTAGATGAATGGCTGTTTGCTGTCTGCTGTTCACTCTTTGCTCGTTTCATTCCGACCGCAACGCCTCAATCGGATGCAAACGCGCCGCGCGCCAGGCGGGCCATAGCCCGCTGATGACGCCCACCACCGAAGACATGCCAACGCCGAGAACGACCGAAGCAACGCTCACCAAAAGTGGAAAGCCAATCAAGAATGAAATCACATAAGCCAAGCCAAAGCCCGTCAGCACGCCGATCGCGCCGCCGACGGCAGCGACCGTGATGGCTTCGATCAAAAACTGCGTCAGGATGTCTTTACGGCGCGCGCCGATTGCTTTGCGGATGCCGATCTCTTTCGTTCGTTCAGTTACCGAAACCAGCATGATATTCATCACGACAATGCCGCCGACAAACAACGAAACCCCGGCAACCAGATAAGTCACGATGTAGATGTTCGACGTCGCCTTGCCATAAAGGTCGATGAACACGTCGGACGTTTCCAGTGTGAAGCCCTCGTCGCTCTCATCGCCAAATGTTTTGCCGCGACGATTGCGCATTATCGTTCGCACCTGGTCTTCCGCTTCTTCCAGTTGCTGGGTCGAAGGTGTCTTGACGAAAACTACCAGCGAAGAATGCGCCCCAAAGTTTTTCTGATAAGTGGAATAGGGGATATAGATCAAATTGTCGCGCGAGGCTCCAAAGATTTTGCCTTGTGCCTGCAGCACGCCCAAAATTTGATACGGCCGGCCGCCAACAGAAACGTTCTGGCCCACTGCTCGATCCGGCGCGATGCCGCCAAAAAGATTCTGGACGATATCAGTTCCGACAACGCAGATCTCGCGCGCAGTGGCCCCTTCGTTGTCGGTCCAAAAGCGGCCGGCATCGATATTGACCGCGTCGATGTCAAACATCGCACTTGGCGTAATGCCACGAACGTTTACGTTTTCCGACTTTTGATCCTTGTGTTTGACTGTTGCGGGGGTGTTGGCTGCGACGCCGGCTCGCCAGCATGACGTGCATACGCGAAAGATTGCTTCAGCGTCGTCAAGCGTCACGTCCTTGCGCTTGTTGAACCTGATGAAATCCTCGCGCGAGGTGATAACGCGGGGACGTTTCGAGACAGTAAAAACCGTCGAGCCTTGAGAAGAAAAAGTGGTGGCGACAGTTTGGTCCAAGCCCTTGATGATAGTCACCACCGCAATAACCGCTGCCACGCCGACAACGATGCCCATCAACGTCAGGGAAGTGCGCAACTTGTTTGCGCGTAGACTACCGAGCGCCACCAGAAACGCTTCCCATAACGCCGCGACACGGAGGACCTTGAAAACTTTTCTTATGCGCGCCGCAATTTGCGAGCTCGCTCCTGTTGGAGTAGCGCCTGTCTGTACGGGCATTTCGCT
The DNA here is from genome assembly GCA_013697915.1 of Blastocatellia bacterium. Taxonomy (GTDB): domain Bacteria; phylum Acidobacteriota; class Blastocatellia; order Pyrinomonadales; family Pyrinomonadaceae; genus PSRF01. Next base: position 3,008 of record JACCVY010000121.1, read on the forward strand.
GAGTGGTGACATACCTTTGCCTGAAATGTTATGGACCACGTTAGGTCCGGCTTTGCCGCCTGATGTACGACGGTGGCTATGCCCCGCCGACAGCAGCCCAATTATACTGGGGCTATGCCCCTGGTTCTGGCTTAGCCCTTCGGATTTATTGATCCAAGGCCGCATCAAGGGCATAGCCCAAAGTAAAAAGAGAACCTCTACGGCGGGGCATAGCCACCGCCGTACATCAGGCGGCAAAGCCGAAGCCAAACCAACGAAGGACTCTTCAGGGCAAAACTCAATGGCATAACAAAATGGGCGGGTACAGGACCCGCCCTACAAGTTTAGAATGTCCGCCTGCATGCGCCTCCTACCTGATTTTCTCGTCTTTTTCGATCAGACCGTCGCGAATAGAGATTACGCGGTGGGCCCGTCCGGCGATGTCGTGCTCGTGAGTTACCACGATGATCGTGTTTCCCTCGCCGTGCAGCCGCTCGAACAGATCCATTATCTCCATGCTGGTATGTGTGTCGAGCGCGCCGGTGGGCTCGTCCGCAAGCAGAATAGAAGGATGATTCACCAGGGCCCGAGCAATTGCCACGCGCTGGCGCTGACCCCCGGAAAGCTCGTTTGGCCGGTGTGTAATTCGATCAGAAAGATCCACCGCGCGCAAAGCTTCCTTGGCCATTTCATGCCGCTGGCTGGAACCGATGCCGCCATAGATCAGCGGCAGCTCCACGTTGTGCAACGCAGTCGCCCGGGCCAACAGATTGAATGTCTGGAAAACAAAGCCCACTTCCTGATTGCGGATGCGCGCGAGTTCGTCGTCATCCATTTCAGAGACGTTCTTTGCGTTCAGCCAGTACTCGCCTTTGCTTGGTGTGTCGAGACAGCCGATCAAATTCATCAAGGTCGACTTGCCGGAACCTGATGGACCAATGATCGCGATGTACTCTCCTTTAGGGATATCAAAGGAAACGCCGTGAAGGGCGTGCACCTGCTCAGATCCCATCTCATACGTTTTCCAAATATCGCGCATGGAGATGAGCGCGTTCGCGTCGTGCGCGCTAACGGTTTGTTCAGGCAGCACGGTTGTGGCGGGCGGAGATGCCAGAGTAACGTCGCTCATTAGCTGCCCTCATTTGCGTTGGCGTTTGCGCCCGCTTTGCGTTCCTGGCGTTTGACTGCCATGCCGTCTTTCAAAGTCTTCAAAACACGGCTTGGTCCTCTTACGATTTCCATGCCCGCTTTTACACCGCTCGTGACCTCGATGTCGGCTTCGCCGGTAATTCCGGTAGTCACTTCAATGAAACGAACCTTGTTGCCTTCGAGCACGTACACACCCTTGACGCTTTTTGGTTTTTCACCGCTCGCCGGCGTCGGTACATTGCCTGCAACCGTAGGACCCGGCGAAGGAGCCGAGGGCGCTTTCTCGACGATTGACTCAAGTGGAACGGCGACCACATTGTTTTTAGTTTTGGTTGTGATGGTTGCGGTGCCGCTCATGCCGGGTCGCAGCGCGTTGCGCACTTCGTCCGGCATATCGCGCAACTCGACGGTTACCTTGAATTCTTTCGCTTCCTGCACATTCACGCGATTTGACAGTCCACCCTGCGTATCGGACTTGGAAACCGCCAACGGATTTTTCTGAGTTACGACGCCAGTGATTTCTTTGTCGCCGAGCGCATCAACTTTTACCTTCGCCTGTTGTCCGACCTCCACGTTGGAGATTTCGGTTTCGTCAACGTTCACCTCTACGTTGATGGTTGACATATCCGCGATGGTCATCAGCGGCGTGGTTGATAGACCGGCAACGGCATACTCGCCAACTCGCGTTGGAATGTCGGCCACCACCCCATTGAGCGGCGATAGCTGAGTTGCCTTTGATCGTTGACTCGATTGCCCGCGCAGCAGGGCTTGCTGCTGATTGGCCCGCATCTCGGAAGACCTGATGCCGGTCTTTGCTTCCTGGACTGAAAGCTTTTGCTGGTTAGCCCGTTCCTGTGCCTCTTTGACGGCAATGCGTTGCGATTCCAAATTTGCTCTGGCTGTTTGCAGGGCAATCTTGGCCTGATCAAAACGATCGCGTGCGGCGTCGTAATCTCCGCGCGACGCAACACCTGCTTCGATGAGATCGCTGCTGCGTTTCAATTCGCGCTGCGCTGTGTTTAGATCAACCTGAGCGCGATCGACCGACGTCTGTAGAGCAACTAACTGCTGGCGCGCAGAGGCAACCGATGATTCGGCAACGACCAACCCTTGCTGAGAGGTGGCGACAGCATTTCGCGCGCTCTGAATATCGTTTATGGCCTGTTGCGCTGCGGCAAATTGCGCTTCCTGGCTCGACTGCAGCTGCGTTGGATCGACTCGCACAAGAGGCTTGCCCTGGGTCACCTGATCGCCGGCATTCACATAAATTTCTTCAATGCGGCCGGGAACTTCGCTCGTTAGCTTGATGTAGCGGATTGGTCTGACTTCGCCTGATGCGGTTACCGTCTGACGCAGTTCTGGTTTTACTTCCAGCTTGACTGTGGTTACTTCAGCTTCATCTTTACGAGTGGCAAATACGCTAATGATAATAATTAATGCGAGCAGGGCGACCGCCGAAACCGCGATAATAATTTTTTTCTTTCTGGTCAAAGCCATAATTCTTCCTTCGCTGGGGGTTAAAATTTCTTTGTTGCTAACGAACTAATATTCTTGGGCAAAAATGTGCTGATTCGAAAATCAGTTTGGTTCGAGTAACTCTTACGTCAAAAAACCCTAAACAGTTTCAAATATGCGGACTTTTGCGTCCTGCAAGGAGGTTGCCTCATAAGTCGATCCCGGAGCCGTCAGGTTGAGCCTTTTCCTCAACCATCATTCCCGGAGTTCTGCGAGTGCTTAAGGCCGCAAGATTGGCGGAGGCCAATAGTTTCGGGATAGAATGACCCGCCGATCTTTAAGCAAGTCCTGGCCGTCTGGATTGAGAATCTATCGCGAATTGACTGCGAGTCGCAAACCTCCGAAAAACGATGATTACGTGTGAAAGGTGCAAAACCGAGAACCTCGACGGTTCGCAGTATTGTGACGAATGCGGCGCAGCCTTGAGACCCAATTCAAACTCGCGCGCGCCAGGGAATGTGCCAGGGAATGTGCCAGGGAATGTGCCGGGGAATGCGCCGGGAAATGTTAGCCAGTTGAAGCCCGAAGGCGATGGTAAGAACGGCTCGCGCGCCCCTGTTCCAGCGCCGCATCCTGAAGCGGCCCGCAAAGCCGCGGCCGCTGTGAATATTTCGCCGTCACACGGATCAAGCGACAAGGCCCATGCCAAGCTGGTTATCGAGCGCGGAAAATCTGCCGGTAAACAATTTCTGTTGAGTGCTGCCGAGTCGCAGATTGGACGCTGGGACGCGGACGGAGGAGTGTTCCCGGACGTCGATTTGGACACGGACGATCCCGAGGCAAAGGTATCGCGACGTCATGCCCGTGTCACATTTCGCGATGGGCAGTATTTTCTGGAAGACCTTGGCTCAACGAACGGCACCTTTGTGAACCGCGGCAAAAGATTGTCGCCCGGGACGCACCAGGCTCTTAGCGATGGTGATGAGATCATTGTGGGAAAAACCTTCCTGCGCTTCCGCCTTGTAAAATAATTCCGTTCTTAGTTCGTCAACGGAAATGCTTTTTCGAGAATAGGTTTTCAATAAATGGCAGAGTGTCTCGAATGTGGAACGCCGGTAATGCCGGGTGAAAGTTTCTGCCGCAACTGCGGCACGCAACAACCTGCGCCAACGCCGCTGGCCGCCGAGACACCGTCAAATGTTTCCACATCCGAGCCGGAGAAGTCTGCCGTCGAAAGCGCAGACAGCCTGCCAGTATCGTCAGCCTCGCTCGGCGGCAGTTCCACTGGCGACGTTCAGGACCTTGTAAAGCATACTGTTAAGAAGGGCACTACCGGCGGCCGGCAGCCCGCCGTAAAGCAACTGGACCCCGGCAGTGTTCTGAATAATCGCTACGAAATTGCGCGTCGTATCGGTGGCGGAGGAATGGGCGCCGTTTATCTCGCCAAGGACCGCAATCTCGGCGACGCGCCGCGTGCTGTTAAAGAAATGGTCGAATCGCATCTCGATCCGGCGCAGCATGAAAAAGCCATTGGCGACTTTAAACGCGAATCGTTGTTGCTCACTTCCCTGGAACACCCGTCGATTCCAACCATCTACGATTATTTTTACGATGAACCCCTGGGGCGGTTTTATCTGGTGATGAAGTTTATCGCCGGCGGAGATCTTGCTTCACGTTTGAGAAGTGCGCCGGGTGGAAAAGTCGACGAAAAAACTGTGGCCGATTGGGGTATGCAAACTGCGGACGTATTGCATTACCTGCACACGCGACCGAAACCGATCATCTATCGCGACTTGAAGCCGGCCAACCTGATGATTGACGGCAACACTGGCCGCGTGATGTTGATTGATTTTGGCATTGCGCGTTGGGTGAAGCAGGAAGAGAAGGGTGTGACCGCGGTGGGCACGATGGGTTATGCGCCACCGGAACTTTTCGGCGGGCGAGTTGAGCCTCGGTCCGACGTCTATAGTTTGGGTGCGACGATGTTCCACCTGGTAACTGGATCTGATCCACAGGACAATCCGCTGTTGATTTTTGACTTTCAAAAGAACCCGCGGCCACGCCAGATCGCGCCCTCGATTTCCAGCGAGATGGAACAAATCCTGATGCGGTCGGTTGAGTACAAACCTGAAGATCGTTTTGCATCCGCCGGTCAGATGCGCGATGCGCTGGCTACGCATCTGGAAAAATTGATGAGCGGGCAAGTGAGTTATGGCTCGGCGCCGCAGGTTGGCGGCGAAACGACACAGGTGCAGATGGTGTTTTGCGGTTTCTGCGGCGGCCGCATTGCCGCCGACGATGTTTTCTGTGCGCATTGCGGCGCGCGTCAGCCGATGGCCGGGGCCGGCTCGAGTGCGGCGCTGAATGCGGCACGGCAAACAGCGAAGCTGGTCGTTGCCGGCACCACCGAGCTTGATGCTTCGTTTGTGCTTAAGAAAGATAACAACCTGGTGGGCCGTACTGATCCACATTCAAATGTTTTTCCTGAGATTGATCTTTCCCGGTTCGATCCGGAAACCAAAGTTTCCCGGCGACATGCGCGCATTTGGCGCGAAGGCGAAACGTTTCTAGTTGAAGACCTGGGCTCAGTTAACGGGACAGTCATTAACGATTCGGTGAGACTGGCCCCTCGCCAACCGCGCGTGCTGGACAGTGGCGACAAGATTCGACTTGGAGAAACGACGCTGCACTTTCTTTTGGGTTAGTCAGTGGTCAGTTGTCAGTGGTGATGATCTTTTCACGATAGCTACTCATCGGATAACTGTTCACAAAGGCGGCGACTTACAACTGACAACGAACAACGAACAACTGACAACGACCACTGACTACTGACAACTGACCATTAACAACTGACCAAAACGATGAGCGCTGAAACAGTCGCCGTGCAAAGAAACGTCAAGCCCGGCCCACCCGCACAAAAGCTGACCAGGATTCGCGGACCATTTTCGTTGCGCTGCGGAGCGATTTTGATCGACTACATAGTCCTGGTCGCAATTTTGGCTTTTAGCACTCTCGTCAGTCGTTTACTTGGCGGCGGCGCGCGCTCCGCGGGAAGCTCTTCTTTAACCATTGGCGTTTTCCTGACGCTTCTGGTGGCTGCCCTGGATCTCGGCGTGCTCCCAGGACTCACCGGATTGACGATCGGCAAGTGGGCTACTGGCCTGCGCATCAGGCAAAGCAACGGGATGGAGTTAGGAATTGGGCGCGCTTTTTTGCGGCACTTCGTTGGCTATCCTTTGTCGGCGTTAACGCTCGGCCTGGGGTTTGTGATTGCGGCCTTCAACGCGCGCGGCCGCGGTTTACATGATCTGATCGCGGGCACAATTGTCGTGCGCGAAGGATCCGTTATAGTTGAGAATCGGCACCGCCGATGAATAGATAAGTTTCAAAGACCAAGGACCAAAGACCAAACATTAAAGACCAAAACCCAAGTCCAAAGCCCGCTAATTACTAATGCCTGAGTTAATAGTGAAATACCCCGACCGCGCTCCGGATCGTTTTCCGCTGGGGCGATTGCGAATCACCCTGGGCCGTTCCGCGCGCAACGATCTGTGCATTCCCGATCCATTTGCATCGCGCGTGCATGCTGAAGTGCGTCGCGAGGGCGAAGAGTATTTTCTTCAGGATTTGGGTTCGGCAAACGGCACGCTTTACAACGGCGGCACAGTTGAAGGCACCGTGCCTTTGACTCCGGGCGGGCGCATACAAATCGGCGAGACGGAAATCGTTTTTGACGACGGCACTTACAACTCGGGCATGGGCGCCACCATGATCACCGACAACCACACGCCGTTACCCGAAGCTACGATTGCCTTGCCTTCCGGTGATCGCACGACCTCGGGACTGCTGGAGGCGATTGAAGGCGCGCGGACCAAGCCGGAAGAAATTGCAGCCGCGCGCGTCGAGCGTGAAGGCGACTTGCTGGCGCTGATCAGCAAAGTGGGAATCACTCTGCTGGCGGCCGCAACTCTCACCGAAACTCTGGAACAAATCGTCTCCCTCGTGTTTGAAGCGGTGCCTGCGGATCGTTGTCTGCTGATGATGCGCGACGAAGGGAGCGACGAGATGAAAGTAGCGGTCGCTCGTTTGCGCGATCGCATAGGCGAGGTTGGAGAAATTCGCGTCAGTCGCAACGTGATGGATGAAGTGATCATGCGTGGCAAGTCGGTGCTCACTTCAGATGCGCAGCATGATCCACGATTCGCGAGCGGCACCATGGTGTTGCAGGGCATCAGATCAGTGCTTGCAGTGCCCCTTGGTGTTTCAGAAAAAGTTTTCGGCATCATCTATGCCGATTCGCCGATCGCTGAAGGCCGGTTTACCGAAGACCATCTGAAGGTTTTGACGACGCTGGCATCGGTCGCCGCGATACGGGTTGAGAACGCGCGGCTGGGCGAAGCGCGCATACAGCAGGAACGGCTCGAACGCGAACTACAACTGGCCAGCGAGATTCAGCAGCGTTTTCAGCCGACCGCGCCGCCGATATTGTTTGGCTATGAGCTGCAAGGCATCAGTTTTCCCTGCTATGAAATTGGCGGCGACTACTACGACTTTATTAAGCGTGAAGACGGACGATTGGTCATTGCGCTGGGCGATGTTTCCGGCAAGGGAACTGCGGCGGCTTTGTTGATGTCGTCGTTGCATGCGGCCATTCATGCGCAAACCGGCTCGCACGACACGCTGGTGGCCACGATCTCTGCAGTGAATCGTTATCTGGCTGACAACATTCCGCCGAATCGCTTTGTCACCCTTTTCTACGCCGAGCTTGATCCGGAATCGGGCGCTTTGTCCTTCCTCAACGCGGGCCACAATCCACCTTTGATCGTTCATGCTGCGGGCACTGTCGAGCAGTTGGCTTCCGGCGGTCTACCATTGGGAATCAAGCGCGACGCCGATTATCGGGAAGGCCGGACGCAGATGCAGTTAGGCGACGTGCTGGTGATCTATTCGGATGGTGTGACGGAAGCGGCCAGCCCCACTGGAGAAGAGTTTGGACCAACACGTCTCTATGAAGTGGTTTCCCGCAACGTCGATGCCTCGGCAGCCGGCATTCGCGATCGCATCGAATCGGCTTTAACTAAATTCTCACAAGGCACGCAAGCCGCCGACGACATCACGCTCGTGATCGTCAAACGCCAGACTGAGGCCAGACGATCAGCCGCGAGCAGCGGATCGGTGGCGCCGGTTATCCGCTAATCACTATTTACTCAGAATGCTTGCCTTGCATTAGGGAATCAAATGGCACGTTCTGCGGCCCGTTCTCATCGCAAATCGCAAACGTAGCTTTCTTTCCATTGTCGTTCAGGTCATACATTGCCACACCAGCGTATTCTCCTCGCGCATTAAGGATGTAGAAGCGCACGTAAAAGTTTGGATTGCCGTCGCGCTTCAGCAAACGCTTTTCGTAAGTGTTTGCTTTGATCCTTCTGAGCGCTTCCATCCCCGCATCTTTCGGATGACGGCCGCGCCGCATCTCTTCAACAATCAGAAATGAGCAGAGGCCGTAAAGGTTTGCTTCACCGCGACCGGTCGAGCCCACTGCGCCAACTTCTCCGTCAACATACAGTCCGGCGCCGAGAATTGGAGAGTCGCCAACGCGCCCCGGCATCTTCCAGGACAACCCGCTGGTGGTCGTAACGCCGCAAACTTCGCCTTTCGAATTAATGCCGTTGCAGTTGATGGTGCCGTGCAGGTTCTCCTCCCGGATGCGGCCCTCAGCCAGCATCTCCAACGTCGCGCGACGTCCCGCTTCTGCTCGTTTTTTCGGATCTAAATAATGCGCGGGATCGATCTTCCGTTTCCATTCCAACCACTTGCGGCGCGAGTTCTCGGTATTCAGATCGTCTTCGATTTTGAAACCCATGTTGCGCGCAAACTCCTGCGCGCCCTTGCCGACCAGCAGATGGTGGTCCGTGTTCTCCATGACTGCTTTCGCAACCAGCGAAGGCGTGCGCACGCCTTCCAGCGCGGCGACACCGCCGGCGCGTTTCTTTGGACCATGCATGCAACATGCATCGAGCTGAACCACGCCATCGGCATTGGGCAACCCACCATAACCGACACTGTCGTCCAGCGGATCGAGCTCGACGATGTTCACGCCGGCGATAACCGCATCAAGCACATCGGCACCTTGCGTGATCATGGTGAAAGCTTTCTGCACCGCCGTTACGTCACCACCGTTTTTGAAACTGTTGCCGTTGGATGAAGAGATGACCAGCGGTTTAATTCCTGGCACCAGTATGTTTGGAAAGCCACCGACGCCAGGCTTAGCGGTTGCGAGCGAAAGTCCTGCGACTCCTGTAGTCCGCATGAACTCGCGCCGTTTAATCTTCTTCATAAGAGCTCTCTCGTGAGATTCAAGTAGTTCAGAGTACAAACTTTAGTTTGCGGTGTTTCGAAGCGTAGTCGATCCTTGCTATTTATATATCCCAGTTTTTCCCGTAGTCCAGAACAGGATACCTCAACCATATTTGCTTTGCCTTCTCGTGCCCCATTCTTTTGAGGAACTCCCTTGCGCTTGACCACGGCCAGTCCTGCCAACGCTTTACATAACCGTGGTGCACCGGGTTGTTGTTTACATAATTAAGCGTAGCGAAAAAATGTCGCTCGGATTTCATAGGTCTTTCGAAACAGTTGTACCAAACCTGGCGGCCCCGGCGGTTATCCTCTCCGTTCCATTTGAAGGTATGCCAGGGAAGATGGCGTGCCTTACGCAACTCAAGCGCCGACCTCTCGCTCGCGGACATTTTTCGCCATTGGTACCACACTGACGATTTACTAGCTGGGCGGGAGAAGAGCAAGCTGATGCTTGTACCATGATCTTCTCGGTTCTTGCCAGAATTGTTGTATTCAGACTAAGACAAGCTAAAGCTTGGACTCTGAACTTCTAACGCTTTGGCATGATCTTTTTTTACTCCAAACTCTCCTTAATTCTTTCCGCCGTCTTGGGTCCGATACCATCGACCATATCGAGTCCGCCGCCGGCAACAAACTTCTTTAGCTCCTGAAGCGAAGACACTTTGAACTTTTGATGCAGCATCGCCGCAGTCTTTGGGCCAACTCCCGGAAGCTCCAGAAGATCCAGAACCGTCTCCGGGGTTTCCGTGGTTATCCGTTCCCAGGCGTCGAAAGTTCCGCGCTCAAGCAGTTCGATAATCTTGCCGGCAATCGCTTTGCCGACTCCGGGAATTGATTGCAAGCCGGCGAGGCCTTCGTCTTTTGCTATTTGTTTCAACGGCGTGGGCCAGGTTTCGAGGGCCTCCGCAGCATTGCGATAGGAACGCAGGCGAAACGGATCATCGCCGCGAATCTCCATCAACGCCGCCAGACGATAAAACCTGCGCGCAATTGTTTCGTTGTTCATTTCGCCGATCTTCAGGCGTCTGCGTGGGTGGTGTCAACCAGAAAACTTAGGCAACAATCATTGTGCCCGTACCGCTGTCGGTGAAGATTTCTGAGAGCAGGGCATTGCGGGTTGTGCCGCTCAAGATGTGCGCGCTATGGACGCCGCGCCGCAGCAAGGTGGTAATGCTTTGCAGTTTGGGAATCATGCCGCCGGTTGCGCTGCCGTCGGTAATCATGGCGTCAGCTTCAGCCGCAGTCAGACGAGAGAGTTTTGTTTCAGGCTGGCCAGGTTGCAGGTAAATACCATCAACATCGGAAAGCAGAATCAACTTCTCAGCTTTCAACTGTACGGCGATCTCCGCAGCGATTGTGTCGGCGTTGATGTTGAAGACCGTGCCCTCGCTATCCGCACCGAGTGAAGAAATGACCGGCAAATAACCTTCATTCAACAGCACCGAGAGCAGCCGTGAATTGATCTCCACGACGTCACCGACGTGCCCAAAGTCCACTTGCGAACGCTCGCCCGTCTCGCGATTCAAAACCTCTTTCGGCGGACGCCGTTCAGCATGGACGATGTTGCCATCAACGCCGGAAAGTCCCACCGCCTCGATGCTGCGATTACGCAGAGCTGCCAGGATGTCAGTATTGATTTTGCCCGCGAAAATCATCTTGGCCATCTCGAGCGTGGCGTCGTCGGTAACGCGCCGGCCTTCAATGATCGTCTGTTCGATTCCCAGCTTCGAGGCGAGATCGGATAACTGTTTGCCGCCGCCATGCACCACGCAGATTCGTATGCCAACCTGATGCAGCAGCGCTAACTCTTCGGCAAGCGAACTCAAATTGTCAGGATCTTCCGTGGCTTTGCCTGAAAGTTTCACAACAAAGGTCTGCCCCTGGAAGCGTTGAATGTAGGGCAGCGCCTCGCGCAACAGATCCAGCCGCAATTGATCGCCGACTTGGTGGGTATTAGTCATATCGTAAGTGCTAAGTGCTAAGTGCTAAGTGCCAAGTGCCAAGTGCTGAGTACTGAGTTCTGATGTTGACGAGGGTTGAGTTTTTTACTCAGTACTCAGGCACTCAGAACTCTTCTCATGATTGCCTTCTGCACATGCAAACGGTTTTCCGCTTCATCGATAACGACTGAAGCCGGCGAATCGATCACACCATCGGTGACGATGACATTGCGTCGAACCGGCAAACAGTGCATGAAGATGCCCCGGTTCGTGCGCGCCATTTTCGGCTCATCGACAATCCACTGGTCGCGATACTGTGCGCGCGCCGCAATATCCTTTTCAGGCGTTCCGTAAAACTGTTTCGCTCCCCAACTCTTTGCGTAGACAACTTCGGCGCCGTCAAATGCCGCGTCGATGTTCTTCGTTACCTGGACGCCGCCGCCGCTCGCCGACGCCCGCTGCGTGATCGTTTCCATTAGCTCTTCGTCAAGCTCATAACCGGTCGGATAGGCTATCACCAGATCGTGGCCCATCTGCGCGGCCGCGAGCGCAAAACTATTTGGCACCGCCATCGGCAACGGTTTGGGATGCCAGGCCCAGGTCAGCACGACGCGCTTGCTTTCGGTGCCGAGCTTTTCGCGAATCGTCATCATGTCGGCCAGCGCCTGACATGGGTGGTGCATAGCAGACTCAAGATTGATGATCGGCACCTCGGAATATCTTGCGAATGCGTTCAAGATTGGATCTGTTCGCTCTTCATCCCAGTTCTTTAGCGCAGCAAACGTGCGTACGCCTATCGCTTCACAATAGCGGCCGAGCACGCGGACAAACTCAACAATATGTTCCGTCTTGTCGCCATCCATCACCGCGCCTTCGCGATGCTCAAGGGTCCAGCTTGTGCCGCCCGGCTCAAGGATTACTGCATGACCACCCAATTCCTGAATTCCGATTTGCATCGAAGCCCGCGTGCGCAGGCTGGGATTGAAGAAGACAAGCGCAACCGGCTTGTTGGCAAGCGGCTTTGATTTGTCAGCACCACTCTTGAATCGCAGTGCAGCATCGATCAATTGGTTCAATTGGTCGCGGCTCAAATCGGAGGTTGTCAGAAAATTCTTAAGCAATTTTTTCCCAATCAAAGCGGGGGCAAACCGCCCTTCCCGACCTCGAGACTCCAAACTTGAAACATGAGCGGGAACTTTGAAAGCCTTTCAATGTGATCAATGCAATCAAGTGCGAGCAGCTCAAGGTCGGGAAGGGCGGGTTGCCCCCGCTCGCCTTGAGCTTCACTCATGATTACGCAAGTACCTCAACCAACTTTTCTACGAACAGGTCAACCTCAGGTCGTTTCAAACACAACGGCGGTAGAAGTCTTAGCACGTTTGCATCGCTGGAAGTGCCGGCAATGATCTTGCGCCCAAGTAGCGCTTCGTGAATTGCTTTCGCTGGAGTCGCAAACTCAATCCCCAGCAAAAACCCTTTGCCGCGAACGTTCACAACCTGCTCAACCTCTTTCAGCCGCTCTCGCAAATGAGCTTCAACCGTTCTCACATTCTCAAGCATACGATCTTCTTCAATTGCTTCGAGCGTCGCGTTCACCGCCGCCATCGCGATCATGCCGCCACCGAAAGTTGTCCCAAGATCGTTTTCCTTGATCTGCGCTGCGACGTGTTCGTTAACTAAACAAGCGCCAACTGGAATACCGCTTCCGAGCGCTTTTGCCAGCGTGACAATGTCAGGAACAACTCCCGCGCCAGCCTCGCTGCCCGCAAAAAACCATTCGCCGGTTCGTCCCACCCCGGTCTGCACTTCGTCATAGATCAAAACGATGCCGCGTTCATCGCACAGGTTCCGGAGGGAGCTGTAAAACTCCGGCCCGGCCATGCGCACGCCGGCCATCGACTGAATCGGCTCGAGCATGATGGCAGCAATGGTTTCATCCGCAAGCGCGCGCGCTGATTCAATATCGCCGAACTCCGCCTGCAAATGACCCGGCACATTCGGCTTGCCGATTTCACGATACTTACCGAGGAAAGTGGCGCTGATTGAATCAGCGGTGCGCCCGTGAAAGCCACCTGAAAAAGTGATGATATTTTCGCGGCCCGTTTTCAGGCGTGCCATGCGCATCGCATTCTCGTTGGCTTCGGTGCCGGAATTACAAAAGAAAACTTTACTCAGCGTTTCCGGCGCAATTGAAATCAACTTAGCTGCCGCGCGCGCGCGTGCTTCGGAATAGACCAGATTCGAATAAAACAACAGCTTTTCTGTTTGCTTGCGAATCGCGGCAACCACGTGCGGGTGACAGTGACCGGTTGCCGCTACAGCGTGGCCACCGTACAAGTCCAGATACTTCTCGCCGTCAATCGTATAGAGCCAAACACCTTCGCCGCGCTCAGCGACGATCGGCATTTTCTTATACGTCGCCAGTTGAAAGCGCTCTTCGCAGTCTCTGACCTTTTTAAGTTTTGCAGCCAGTGCTTCCATATAAACTTAAATGCTTTGCAGTCTCAGGGTTAGGAAGGGTCGCTTGCGCCCGCTGGTCTGCGAGGGTCGTCGACTGCCAACGCAGAGCGGGGGTAAACCCACCTTCCCAACCCCGAGGTCACATAGTCTGTCCGATTTCTCCAGTCTTCAACTATTCCCAACCTAACTGGGCGGCGGCCATTCAGGCGGCTCACTCATGGATTGGTGCCCACCAACATCAAGCCTGTTTTCTCATCCAGGCCAAACATTAAATTCATATTCTGCACCGCCTGGCCCGCGGCGCCTTTCACCAGATTGTCGATTGCTGAAAACACAACAACGCTTCGTCCGCGCGTTGCAAATCCGAGGTCGCAGAAATTTGTCGTCTTCACCCAGTTAATGTCCGGGGATCCTTCAACCAATCGTATGAAAAATGAATCGCGATAGAACTCGGCAAACATGGCGCGGAGTTGTTGTTCACTTAAGTCGCTATTCGTTTCGACGTAGATTGACGCGAAGATGCCGCGAGACACGGGCAATGAGTGGGTCATGAAAACAAGTTCGCTGGTCCAATCGCCAATCGTGCGCAGTTCCTGTTCGATCTCAGGCACATGTTGATGCGTAAAGGGCTTGTAGGCGTAGAACGAATTCATCCGCTGAGGGTGGTGGGTGTTGGCAGCCGCCTTGGCGCCCGAGCCCGATGAACCAGTTTTGGCGTCCACGATAACGCGGCCGTTGATTACGCCCTTCGCGGCCAGGGGCGCGAGACCAAGCAGCGTTGCGGTCGCAAAGCAACCGGGGTTGGCAATCAGCCGAGCGCTTTTAATCGCTGCTCTATTTGTTTCCGTCAGTCCGTAAACAAACTCCGCTTGCGAAGACATGGCTATGTGTGGGCGAGCGTAATGCTTTTCAAATGCCTGTTGGTCGCGCAAACGAAAATCGCCGGACAAATCAATTGCTTTCACATGCGCCGGCAACGTAGGCACGACAGCCATCGCCTGACCGTGCGGCAGTGCGAGAAAAACACAATCGATAGCCGTTAGTGCCGATGGTTCTTCAGGTGGGGAACAGAAAATGAGATCAGTTAATCCCGCGAGGTTGCGATGAACTTCGCTAACACGTTTGCCTGCCTGTTCGTTCGCGGTGACGAACACAAGCTCGACGTTGGGATGCAGCAGCAGGATGCGCAGCAGTTCCGAGCCGCCATAACCCGAGCCGCCATAGATGGCGACGCGGAGTTTCGAGTTTCGAGTTTCGAGTTTCATTTTTCAAATATAACGCTTGAATGTTTTCAGACTTCGGACGTAACCAGCGAACTCGGAACTCGGAACTCGAAACTCGAAACTTTTGGTCTGACCAGTTCAAACAATCTTGCGCCATCGCGTCGCGCGTTGGCGGCGGGCACGCCAAACTCTTTCTCAATGTAATCCTGGCCCATCTGGGCGTCCGTGACGGAGCCGGCAATCACGTCAATTTCGATCCCGCGTCGCCGCATGAGCTCGATTCCGCCCCAGGCACCGACGTAATCGGAAGCACAGAAAATGATCGCAGCGGTAGCTTCGCGCAATTGCGCGTCATCGAAAATCGTTTCTACGGAATATCCGCCGAGCAGGCCGTCGCCGAGTTCGATCACAATCAGATCGGCATTACTCTCGTTAAGTCGAGCAATAATTGTTTTGGCGACGGCCGGAAGGTCCGCGGCCCCAACCGTTGAGGGCAGCCCGCAGTCAAGAAAACTTGCCGTAGCAATCGCGCCATGATCCGACATATTCAGGGTGTCGCGCAGACAGGCGATACCTGACAGTTTTGCCGCGGCTACGCGCAGACCCGCGCGCGTCGCTTGTTTAATGAGTTCCGTGGCGGCGTAGGTCTTCCCGCTGTTCATGCAGGTGCCGGCGATGATTATTATTGGCGCGGTTTCGGTGAGTTCTGTTTGCACTGTCAAGGCAGCGTCCGCAATATTCATCGTGCGGGCATTCTCGTCGCACGCGAAACCAAGTACTTCGACCTTGATCGCATCGCTCAAACCCGAATGATGGCCGGTGCAACTGCCGATCACGCCACCCATATTCAGCAAATGCAATTGATCGCCGACTGCCACAGTCGTGGGCACATCGCCCATGAAGCCTTTCAACGCGCGCCGCCGGCCCAGCACACCGACGAGCACATCGCCTGGATTAATTTTGGCAAGGCGACCGCTTGGCAGTTCAAGCATGTTGTAGGTAGCGCTGTCAGTCAGGGCGCGCACTACGACCACATCGCCGGGCAGCGGAGACTTTGACGATGGACAAATTGCGATCGTGCGGTTCAGGCCGAGCGGGGAAGTGGCTGAACCGATCTTATCGACCTCGATAACGTTCATCTCCAAGTCATGGTTGGCTTTGTTCTCTTTCATTTGCAAAACCCCTCTTCGTTCTTACGGCTCTGCCGCCTGATGTGCGGAAGGCCTATGGCCTTCCGGCAACCATTAACAACTTTGGGGCTATGCCGCCGACTTCGCGAGGCCGAGCCTCGCGAAGTTTCAATCTTGCACTGGCTGGAAGGGCCTAGCCCGCACATCAGGTGGCAGAGCCGCCTGGCCAGTGGCCTCCGTCAGTTAAGTCAACGCTTGTTCCCCAATCGCAGCCGCAGCGCATTGAGTTTGATAAAGCCCTCGGCGTCGCGCTGGTTGTAAACCGTGTCTGCTTCAAACGTCGCCACACTCTCGTCGTACAACGAATGCGGCGAGCGGCGGCCGACAACGATAACGTTGCCGCGAAAGAGTTTCAAACGAACATCGCCGCTCACATTCTGTTGCGTTTCGTCAATCAGCTTGCGCATCAGCGTAGACTCGGGAGCAAACCAAAAACCGTAGTAAATGCTTTCCGCAAACTTCACGCTCAACGAATCGCGCAGGTGCATTACCTCGCGATCGAGCGTGATTGATTCCAGGGCCCGGTGCGCTGCCTGCAAAATCGTGACGCCGGGCGTTTCGTAAACGCCGCGGGATTTCATGCCCACAAAACGATTCTCAACCAGATCGACGCGGCCAATACCGTGTGCGCCGCCCAGTTTGTTTAGACTTTCGAGCAGTGCGACCGGCGCCAGTTTCTCGCCGTTGATTGCTACGGGCTCGCCCTTTTCGAATGACAATTCAATGTATTCGGCCTCTGACGTAGCAGCTTCAGGAGAACGCGTCATTTGAAATATGTCCTCGGGCGGCTCAGCCCAGGGATCTTCAAGAATTCCACCCTCATAGGAAACGTGCATCAAGTTGCGATCAGTCGAATAAGGTTTCTGCTGTGTCGCTGTTACCGGAATGTGGTGCTCTTTTGCATAAGCGATCAGATCGCTGCGGCCCTTGAACTCCCACTCGCGCCAGGGAGCTACTACCTTGATGTCCGGTTGGAGCGCGTAGTAAGTAAGTTCGAAGCGCACCTGATCGTTTCCTTTGCCTGTGGCGCCGTGGGCTACCGCATCAGCGCCTTCTTTCTGTGCGATTTCGATCTGGCGCTTTGCGATCACCGGACGGGCCAGCGAAGTGCCCAATAAATAAACACCCTCGTAGATCGCGTTCGCTTTGACTGCAGTCCAAACGTATTCACACACAAACTCGTCCCGCAGATCTTCGACATAAAGTTTTGACGCACCGCTGGCGAGCGCTTTTTCTTCGAGACTACTCAGTTCGTCGCCCTGGCCGACATCGGCGCAGTAGCAAACAACTTCGCAGTCATAGCGTTCCTTAATCCAGCGCAGCATGACCGACGTGTCGAGTCCGCCGGAATAGGCCAGAACTATTTTATTGATTTTTTTATCCGCCATTGTTTGTTTCCGTCAGTTGTCAGTTGTCAGTCGCCCAGTTGCAACTAACAACTAACAACGGACAACTGACCACTATCCAAAAATCTCCCAAATCTTCTTCATCGCAGTCCGTTGCCCTTTCGCATCGGGCACGGCAATGAAGATGGTGTCTTCACCCGCCAACGTGCCTACGATTTCAGGTAATACGGCGCCATCGATTTCCACGGCCACGCCGGAAGCCAGGCCGGGCTCAGTTCGCGCGATCACCAGATTCTCGCCACACAAATCGAGACTAAGCAGCCCGCGCGCCGCGCTGCCATTCGTTTTCGGGATCGCATAGTGGCCGCGATGCTTTACAATGCCCAACTCTTCCAGGTCGCGCGACAGACTTGACTGCGTCGTGGCAAAACCGGCGCGCTCAAGCGAATCGCGCAACTCCGCCTGGTTGGAAAATGGTTTGGCGCGCACCAGACTTAATAATTTCTTTTGCCGCAGGCTTTTTCGCATTTTCTGCCACTTCTATGCAGTTCATTTGCATAATCAATGCATAGATGCATAAACTAGCAGTTGGGATGGTTGGCGGTCAAGGACACACAACACGATGACGTTGGACAAGAAACTCTGGGGCGGAAGATTCACGGGCACGGCGGATCCGTCGTTTGCAAAGTTCAATTCGTCTTTCGCATTTGACCGGCGACTTTTCGACGCAGACATCCGCGCGAGCATTGCTCATTGCCATGCGTTGCGCGGCGCGGGTGTGTTGACTGAGGCAGAAGCGGAACAAATTGTTGTCGGCTTGCAATCAGCACTCGATGAAGCTACTAGCCGCGCAGATTATTTTGACGAAGCGGCCGAGGACATTCATTCATTCGTCGAAGCTCGGTTGGTGGCAATGATTGGCGAGGCCGGGCGAAAGTTGCACACCGGGCGCAGCCGCAACGATCAGGTCGCCACCGACCTGCGGCTTTGGTTGCGAGATGCGATTGATCAATTGTCCGCCCGCTTGAAACAAACCCAGGAGGCCTTCCTCGACCTCGCGGACACGGAAACCGAGACAGTGCTGCCCGGTTACACCCACCTGCAACGCGCGCAGCCAATTCTTTTTGCGCATTGGTGTCTGGCCTACTTTGAGATGCTGGCGCGCGACAGAGAGCGACTGGCTGAAGTTCGTAAACGAGTTAATGTTCTGCCCCTGGGCTCGGCGGCGATCGCCGGCACTTCGTTTCCGATTGATCGCGAAGCAGTGGCGCGCGAGCTGGGATTCGATAGCGTTTCGCGCAACTCGATTGACGCGGTCAGCGATCGTGATTTCTGCGTTGAATTCACCGGCGCCTGCTCTTTAATCATGGTCCACCTTTCGCGCCTCTCCGAAGAAATCATACTCTATGCGACTGCTGAGTTTGGTTTTTTTGAATTGAGCGATGCGGTTGCTACCGGCTCGAGTTTAATGCCGCAAAAGAAGAACCCGGATTCGATGGAACTGGTGCGGGGAAAGGCGGGCCGCGTTTTCGGTGACCTGACGGCTTTGCTGACCACGTTAAAAGGTTTGCCGCTGGCTTACAACAAGGACATGCAGGAAGACAAAGAGGCGGTGTTTGACGCGTTTGATACGACTGCGGGCAGTCTTGAGGTCAGCGCGATCGTTCTGCAAAACCTGTCGCTAAATCGGGAACGAATGCTCACGGCAGCATCAAAAGGAATGATGAACGCGACGGAGCTTGCCGATTACCTGGTGCGAAAGGGTGTGCCGTTTCGGGAGGCGCATGAAACGGTAGGTAAGGCAGTGCTGAAGGCCATAGAAAACTGCGTCGAACTCGGTGAACTACCGTTGGATGATCTGCGCGCGCTGGGCAACATCGAAAACGATGTATTCGAGTGTCTTACGCTTGAACAAACGCTCGGCACAAAGTCACAAGTTGGCGGGACTGCTCCCGCGCGAGTCGCTGAGGCGTTGGCGAACGCTCGAAGATTACTTTAGGAAAGATTTCGGCGCTGCGATTGAGCCGTTGAGGTAGTAAACTTAGGAAAGCTCTGATTGAGAAACCGTGAACAGTTTGTATTAAGCCCGCGAAGCGCGGCGTCAGCCTAAAGCCTGGGGGTGGAGCGAAGCGAAACCCCAGGATTGTTATATATTATGCACGAGCCCGCGCGGGCGACAGCCATGCATGATGAATATATCGTAGCCTTTGCGCTATCGCACGCTTCGCGCGCTTAGTCTTCTTAGCTGACCTCAACCCTGGGGTTCCGCCTCGCTCCACCCCAGGCTTTATGCTGATGCCACGCTTCGCGGGCTTTGGAAAAGCAAGCTCGCGCGCAAAGCGCTGGGAACTTATTCCTGCCGGAAACTGATCTCCTGAAGGGTTAGTACGGTGGACGCTGTGTCTTCTATCCGTTTACTCGCCGAGGTAGGCTTCCTTGATTCTGGGGTCGGCGGCGAGATCTTTTGAAGGCCCTTCCATGACAATCCGGCCCGTTTCCAAAACATAAGCGCGGTCGGAATGGCCCAGGGCGGCGTGAGCGTTTTGTTCGACCAGCAGAATCGTCGTTCCTTTGCCGCGAATCTCGTCGATCGCTTCGAAGATCGTATGGACCACCAGCGGCGCCAATCCTAAAGAAGGTTCATCCAACAATAACAACCGAGGGCGAGACATCAGCGCCCGGCCAATAGCGAGCATCTGTTGTTCGCCGCCGGAAAGCGTGCCTGCCTTTTGTGATTCGCGTTCCTTCAGTCGGGGAAACATTTGAAACGCGTGGTCCATGTCCTCAGCAATCTCGCCCTTGTTCTTCCTGAGGTAGGCGCCCATACGTAGATTTTCGCGCACCGACAAATTCGCGAAAACACCGCGACCTTCGGGCGACATTGAGATACCGCGCGCCACCAGCTTGTGAGTTGGCTTTCCGCCAATTTCCTCGCCTTCGAAGGTTATTGAGCCGGCGCGTGGTTGCAGCAGCCCGGTAATGGTGCGCAACGTCGTGGTTTTGCCGGCGCCGTTCGCGCCAATCAAAGTCACAACTTCGCCTTGCTCGACGTGCATCGAGATTCCGGTCAGCGCTTCGATGGCGCCGTAGTTAACTGAAACGTTATCTAACTTAAGCATAAGAAACAGGTGTCGGGTATCAGGTGCCGGGTGCCGGATGTCTTAAACTGACACCCGACACCCGGCACCTGACACCGGATTTAATCCCCAAGATACGCTTCGATAACCTTCGGATCGTTCTTAATTTCTTCCGGCAAGCCCAGGGCGATCGACTTGCCGTAGTCCAAAACCTGAATACGTTCGCAAACGCCCATCACCACTTTCATATTGTGTTCTACCAGCAGGATAGTAAGCGAAAAACGATCTCGGATTCGTTGAATCAAGCGCATGAGATCTTCCTGCTCGGAAGGGTTCATGCCGGCTGCCGGCTCATCGAGTAGTAACAACTGTGGTCGTGTCGCCAGCGCGCGCACTATCTCCAGCCGCCGTTGACTTCCATAGGGCAAACTCGTGCCGCCTTCGTCCCTGACGCGAGCGAGATCGAAAATCTCCAACAGTTCCAAGGCAAACTCGCGATGTTCTTTTTCGTCGCGCTCAAAGCGTGGCGAGCGAATGATGGCGTCGAATAAATTTTGCTTGGCGTGGCGATGACAGGCAGTCATCACATTTTCCAGCACCGACATGCTGGGGAAAAGCCGGATGTTTTGAAAAGTGCGTGACACCCCACGCCGCGAGATTTCATAAGAGCGCAGACCGTCAATGCGTTTGCCTTGAAAATAAATCTCGCCTGAAGTTGGTTTGTAAACGCCGGTGAGCAAGTTGAAGACAGTGGTCTTACCGGCGCCGTTTGGTCCAATCAAGCCGTAAATCTCGCCGCGGCGCACGCTCATATCGAGGGCGTTCACCGCCACCAGGCCGCCGAATTGGATCGTGCACTTGATAGTTTCCAGCGGTGCATCATGCTTTCGCGCATTAACGTCAAAGGCGCGGCCCTGGTGGCTGCCAACCACGCACGCGGCTTCGGTGGCGACCGATTCTTCCTTCGTGGCTTTCACGATGTCCTGTTCAGGCGCGCCGCTCATTGGTTCTTCACCTCTTTCGCGCGATCGATTGCCGACGGCGGTTCTTGTTCAGCGATTGATACCCCGCCGGTACCGACAGGCTTATCGCCTTCCGGCCGGCGTCGCGCGCGCTTTAACCACGAGAGACCAAATTCCCGCGTGCCGAGAATGCCCTGTGGCCGCGTAAGCATGATCAGAATTAAGAGTGCAGCGAAAATGACGAGTCGATAGTTCGCGAGTTGAAGAAGGAAAGTATGTACTGATGCCGGTATGTTGTCCGCCCCAAATATGGAACTCAAAAGAGATTCCAAACGAGGCCCCAGCGTTCTCAGCAGTTCAGGTAAGAAGGTAATAATGATCGCACCCAAGATTGCCCCTGTCAGCGAGCCCATGCCGCCTAGTACGATCATGATGATGATTTCAAATGAACGAATAAACTGAAAATCGTTGGTGCTTAAGAACGACAAATAATGTCCGGCCAAAACCCCGGCCATGCCGGCAAGCGCCGAGCTGATAACGAAGGCAAGCACTTTGTAGCGCGTAGTGTTGATGCCCATGGCTTCGGCAGCCAGCTCATCTTCGCGTATTGAGACAAGTGCCCGGCCAGCGTCCGAATGCACGATGTTGTAAACGATGACGATAGTGATAATCGCAAAGGCGTAGACCCACAAGAAGTTTGCGTAACCCGGAACGGTGAAGCCGGTAGCACCGCCAACGCTGTCGATGTTGAGAATAACGATGCGAATGATCTCGGCAAATCCCAAGGTGACTATGGCCAAGTAATCACCGCGCAAACGCAAAGAGGGAATTCCCACGATCAGCCCAGCTAAAGCAGCGACGATCGCGCCGACCAGAATTGCCAGCAGGAAAATCAGCGCATGGGCCAGACTGCCGCCGACTATTCCACCCAGCGAGCGTTCCCAAGCCTGAGCGTAGTAGACCGTAAGGTAGGCTGAACTATAAGCGCCAACGGCCATAAAGCCCGCATGGCCAATAGAGAACTGTCCGGTAAAACCTGTGATGAGGTTTAAGGAAACCGCAAGAATGATATTGATCCCAGCGAGTACAATCAACCGCGCGTAGTAGGACGGAACGCCAAAGCCAAACAGCCCTTCCTTGCTCATGTATTGGTTGATAACGACGAGCAGGAGAAAGATGACGAGGGCGGCGAGCAGACGTTTAACTAGAGTGGGCATCTATAAAATTTCCGATTGCGAACTGCCGATTGCCGGTTGAGAACAAGAATCAGTAAGCGTCAATTAGAAATCGGCAATCGCAAATCGGCAATGACTAGACCTTCTCCCGGACCGTCGAGCCGAGCAGGCCCGTTGGCCGAAATAGCAGAACCAGAATCAGAATTGCGAATGCGACTGCGTCCCGAAACGTGGTGGGAACGCCGACGTTTTGCCCGTAACCAACCACAAAAGTCTCCGCGATGCCGATGAGCAGCCCACCCAGAACCGCCCCGGGAACGTTGCCAATACCGCCCAGCACCGCAGCCACGAAAGCTTTAAGTCCAGTTATGATCCCCATCAGCGGATCGATCTGCGGATTGTATTGAGCCGTAAGCACGCCACCCGCCGCCGCCAGCGCCGAACCGAGCGCAAAGGTGAATGAAATAATAAAGTCGGTGTTGATGCCCATTAACTTGGCGGAGTTAAGGTTGAAAGATACGGCGCGCATCGCCGTGCCGACTTTTGTTTTGAAGATCACCCACTGCAGCAAAATCATCAACGCTACTGACACCGCAAAGATCAATATTTGCGATTTCGAAATCGCGGCATTGCCAAACAGCGTGTAACTTTGCTCGCGAAGCAATTGGGGGAAAGCGCGCGGCGCGGCGCCGAGTCGCGCCACAAACAAATTCTCGATCAACAAAGAAACGCCGATGGCGGTAATCAACGTAGTCATGCGCGCATATTTGCGGATCGGACGATAAGCGAATCTTTCAATTGCCATTCCCACCAGGGCCGCGGCGATCATCGAACCGATCAGCACCACGCCAAGTCCAACTAGAGATGGCCCAGTCGCAAAGCCCAGTTGAAAAGCAAGAAAATAACCAACGAACGCACCCACCATGTAGATGTCGCCATGCGCAAAATTGATCAGGCGCAAAATGCCGTAGACCATGGTGTAGCCCAGAGCGATCAGCGCGTAAATCGCGCCGATCGTCAGGCCATTAATTAGTTGCTGAACGAAGGTGTCCATTGAAACTTATTGGGGAGACGCCGCGGGCTTTTTAGTTTCAACAGCGGGGGAGGCCGCTTTCGCAGGAGCGGGCGCAGTTCCCGGGTTCGCCGGAGACGAGCCCGGTGCAGTTGTCGATTCAGTACTTGATGTAGCGGGGGCTGCCGGGGAAGTTGCGGGCGCGCTCATGCCTTCGGGATAGATCGTTTCTACGTAGATGTATTTCTTATCCTGAAGTTTAAGCACGACTGCCGGCTTGACGGCATTCCGTTCACTATCCAGCGAGATGGTCCCAGTCACACCAATAAAATTCTTGGTAGCAGCTATGGCGTCCTTAAGTTGTGGTCCTTCCGTGGTGCCGGCGCGTTTGATGGAATCGGCAAGCACCATCATTGCGTCGTAACCCAGGGCCGCGAGCGCATCAGGCACGTTTCCATTGCGGGCTTTGTAAGCAGCCACAAATTTTTGGATTGCCGGTGAGGGATCGTCAACCGAATAGTGATTGGAAATATAATCGCCATTCAACGCGTCGCCGCCCAGGTCCCAGAGCTGGGTTGAATCCCAACCATCGCCGCCCAACATCGGGGCTTTGATGTCCAATTGCTTTGCCTGTTTGGCGATCACGCCGACTTCTCCGTAATAGCCGGGCACATAAATCACGTCCGGATTTGTCGAGCGAATTGCTGTCAACTGGCCTTTGTAATCGCGATCACCCTGAGTGTACGACTGTTTGTTCACGATCTGTCCGCCGAGTTTGGTAAAGCTGGCTTCAAAAAATTCGGTGAGCCCGCGGCTGTAAGGCGAATTGAAGTCGAGCATGATGGCGGCCTTCTTCGCCTTTAATGTGTTCGCCGCAAACTTGGCCATGACGGCGCCCTGGAATGGATCGATAAAACAGACGCGCGAAATGTAGTCGCCGACCTGAGTGACTGCCGGATTCGTCGATGATGGAGAAATCATCGGCACCTTTGCGGCTTGTGCTTTGGGCGCTGCCGCCAATGTGTTTCCGGAGGCCACTTCACCGAGCAGCGCAACGACGCGATCCTGATCGATAAGTTTTGTTACGACTGTGGCTGCTTTTTCCGGGCGGCCTTCATCGTCTTCGGAAAGAATCGTGACTTGCCGGCCATTGATTCCTCCCGCTTTGTTAATCTCGTCAGCAGCCATCTCGACGCCATTCTTGGTTGACTGCCCAAAGTTTGAGGTGCGTCCCGTTAGGTCGCCGTAATAACCGATTACGATTGGGCCCGAGTTGCCGCCAGCTCCTGGTCCACCTTTGCGTTCACAAGCAAAGACAAAAAGTAGAGATGCAATCAATCCAAGCGATAGTAGAGTTCTTTTCATATTTTCCTCACGCAAGCGAAAGTTTTATTGGCGACCGACATCGGGGGGGGTGGAACCATGGCTGCGAGCTTTCGCCGCCGCTAGAGCAAAGCTTTTAATGTCAGCTTAAATCGAGCCTGCATAATAGCTGCGAGTGCGTTACTGGCGCAACTTTGTGCGGTTTAGTAAAGCAAACTGTTAGTTTGCGGCGTCGCGTGTTGACCGTGGTGGCCTCAGCACTGCGCGATCGCAAACTAACAGTTTGCTTTACAGCATCGCCTCTGCACAAAAGAGTAGTTCTCAGTCCGCAGTAGGCGGACGAATGATACAAGCCCAGCAGTTCACTGCTGGGGTAAGAGGCGAAAGGAACGTTAGTCCGTGAAGCGGACGGCTGAATGATAAGGACACACGATGCCAACTCTTTTCAACCGTCCGTTACACAGACTTAGACTCATGTTCGCAGGGCTCCCAGCGCTAAATCGCTGGGCTATTATCGGTCGTCCGCTAACGCGGACTGGATGCACCACCTTTTGTGCAAAGCTTTAAGGTACCCCCGAACCTGGAATTTAGTTTGTCTGTCATCTAGACTGCGCGCCGATGAGTGAATCGCAAACAAAACTTTCGCCGCCGCTGGGCGACATGAACGCTGAGGAGTTTCGCCGGCATGGTCACGAGTTGATCGACTGGATTGCCGGCTACTTTGAACGCATCGAGGAGCTGCCGGTGCTCGCGCAGATCGAGCCGGGCGATCTCAAGGCGCAGTTGCCGGCGTCGCCGCCGCAAACCGGCGAGTCGATGGATCAGATTCTAAGAGACGTCGATAGACTGATCGTTCCGGCCTTGACTCATTGGAGTCATCCTTCGTTTTTTGCTTACTTCGCCACGTCCACCTCGGCGCCTGGGATCTTCGGTGAACTGCTCAGCGCGGCCTTTGATAATAAGGCGATGCTGTGGCGGACTTCTCCTGCTTCGACTGAGCTCGAAGAAGTGACGCTCGATTGGCTGCGGCAGATGATGGGACTCGACGGGGGCTTGAGCGGAATCATTTACGACACCGCGTCGGTTTCGAGCATGCATGCAATTGCGGCCGCACGCGAAGGCGTGGAGATGCGCATTCGCGAAGAGGGAATGAGCGGCCGCAGCGATTTGCCGCTGTTGCGAGTGTATGCTTCGGAACAAGCTAACTCTTCAATCGACAAAGGGATCATAACTCTGGGGCTGGGCCAGCGGGCGCTGCGAAAGATTCCAACCGACAGCGAGTTTCGAATGGACCCACAGGCCCTGGCCGCAGCCATCGAGGAAGATAAGCGCGCTGGATTTCTCCCGTTTTGCGTCGTGGCCACCGTTGGCACTACCTCAACTTCGAGCATCGATCCGGTTCCGGCGATTGTTCCCATCTGTGAACAGCATGCGATGTGGCTGCACGTTGACGCCGCATACGCAGGCTCGGCGGCCGTTGTACCTGAACTTCGTCATGTGTTGGCTGGTTGCGAGCGCGCGGATTCGCTCGCCGTCAATCCGCACAAGTGGTTGTTTACGCCGTTCGATTTGTCAGTTCTTTATTGCCGGCACCTGGATTTGTTACGACGCGCGTTCTCGTTGGTGCCGGAATATCTGCGCACACCGGAACAGGATCAGGTGCGCAGCGGATCAGACTATGGCGTCCAGCTTGGCCGGCGCTTTCGCGCGCTGAAGTTGTGGATGATCATTCGCTACTTTGGTCATGAGGGACTCGCGGCGCGCATACGCGAACATTGCCGGCTGGCGAAACTGTTTGCTTCCTGGATTAAAGAAAGCAACGACTGGGAATTGATGGCGCCGTCGCCTCTGGCTTTAGTTTGCTTTCGTGCCAGTCCGAATCTCCCTGACGTTGCACCGGCGGCGCGGGAAGGACGTCTGGACGTCTTGAATGAAGCAATCATGCATGGCGTAAATGCGACCGGAAAAGCACTGCTCTCGCACACAAAGCTGAATGACAAAATTACTTTGCGACTTTCCATCGGCAACATTCGAACCAGCGAAAGGCATGTTCGTCAGGTTTGGGAATTATTGAACGAGCAGTTAAGGTTGCTGGCGCAGAAGTAATCCGGAATGAAGTCCTGGTGCGAAGGTTCGCGCTTGTGGGTAGAGGCTAATGCTGACTCATATCGTAATTTGGAAGTATCGCGCCGACGTTGAGCCCGATATTCGCGCTGAGCACGTGGCCTTACTTCGTCACCTCGCTTCCGTCATTTCGGAAGTGCAAACTTTGGCCGTTGGTTTCGACACGCTTCTTTTGCCTCGTTCTTATGATACGGGTTTGGTTGCCACTTTTGCTGATCGCGCCGCTCTCGACGCTTACACAGTTCATCCCGAGCACATAAAGGTTGCCGAGTTTGGCAGCACCATCAGCGAAAAAGTCGCGTCGGTGGATTTTGAAAGTTAGTTCCTTCCTATGAAGCGTTGGCAGAAACTTTCTCTGGTCCTGCTGGTTGTAATAACCTGCTCGCAGATTCCTTTCGCTTATCGCCGCTATCGACTTGGCCGCCTGCGCGACGTCATTCAACAGCTCAACTCGCAACGTCAATCAAAGCCCGACAACCAGTTTGTCGAGTACAAAGGCGTCCTTCATGTTCATTCTTTTTTGGGCGGGCACAGCTCAGGCAACTTCGAAGAAATCATTGCGGCTGCAAAACAGAATCAACTCGACTTCGTTGTGATGACCGAACACACTGCCGCCAACTTCAACACTGCGGCGATGACTTTGAAAGATGTTCATAGCGGTGTTCTCTTTATTAACGGCAATGAGGTGAGTGCTCCGACGAAAGAGCGATTGCTGATTTTTCCGGGGGACGAGGCGGCCAATCTTCCTGAAGGTTCTTCGCTGGCAGATGTGCTTTCACGAACGAAGGCGAGAGGTGCCCTGGCGCTTGTTGCTTATCCGGAAGAATTCAAGAGTTGGAACGCGCAGGGCTATGACGGGCTCGAGGTTTACAACGTCTATACAAACGCGCGCAAGCTGAATCCGCTTGTCATGTTGTTCGACGGTCTGTGGTCCTACCGCAGTTATCCCGATCTGCTGTTTGCGACTTTTTATTCACGACCCGTCAATAGTTTAAATCTATGGGACGATGCGATTCGCCTGACAAGCAGGCGGCTGGTGGCAACCGCCGGAAACGATGCGCATGCGAATGTGGGCCTGAGTCTGAACGACGTTGCCGGTAAGACCTGGGTTGGCTTTAAGGCCGATCCTTACGAGCGGAGCTTTCGCCTGGTGCGAATGCACCTCCTGCTGCCAACTGGTGAAGCATTGAACTCAAGCAGCCTGGTGCAAGCATTCTCGGCCGGTCATTGCTTCATCGGCTTCGATCTTTTCGGCGACTCCACCGGTTTCAGATTTATTGCCACAAACGGGAGCGATCAGAAGATTCAAGGCGATGAAATCGCATCCGGCGGCGGCGCGACCCTGTCGGTTCGGGTGCCGGTCAGTGCCCGGGTCGTCTTGTTAAAGGATGGAAAGGTATTCAGCGACGAGTTTGGGATCAAAGAGAAGGACTACGCGGTGACCGAAAAGGGAAATTATCGAGTCGAGGTTTACCTGCCGCAATTGCCAGGACCCGTCAGCAGCCAACCCTGGATAATCTCAAATCCGATTTATGTTAAGTAAGACAGACATTCTTCTTTTTTGTGAAGCAAGGTCAGGCCAGTTGAATGGAAAATCTGCTTTTCTCTTTCGAGTGACCTTTAAAGATAACCAGATTTTTGCTGTCAAAACGACATCGCCCCACGCGGGTTATTGTAGGCCCGGTGGGGCGAGAAAACCGGAAAGCTCCGGTCTTAATTATCGTCGGAAGCGGCGCTTAAGTTCGCCGGGGGTACTGTAGAGGGTCATGTAATTTGACTCTGCTCTCGCCTGACTCCCGAGTGTTAGAGAGGTGCGAGTACAGCCTTCCAATATTCTATTTTCAAGTAAGGCCAGTCTAGGCTTCCGTAGTATCGCTGTCAAGATTCAGCTTGACCGCAGTCGAAGCATACAAACGTAAGACAGAGATTCTTCTCTGTCCATTTGTGAGTCTGAAATAGGTCGAGCCATCCCAAAAACGCTACGGCTCTTTGCGATTAGATTCTATTCGTGAACATAATCTGTTTCTGGAAGACATCTCCCCTGGAATTTCACATTCCAGAATTTTGACGAGCAGTTAATACTTAACGATGGAACTAACGATTTCTACGCCTTCTGATTTCAGTTTCAAGCGAACGGCGATCAGCCACGGTTGGTACGGATTACTGCCGTTTGAATTAGACCGAGAGAATTGGATACTGCGCCGCGTGTCGGATCTAAAGGACGACAAGCCCGTCACCATCGCAATCACCGCGCGCAAACGGCAATTGTCTGTCAACACGTCGCGCCGTCTCAGTCAAAAGGCTTCCCGGCAGGTGATTGCGGACGTTCGCCATATGCTGCGCCTGGATGACGACATGGCAGGGTTTTATGGATTGATGGCGCGCGAGAACGATTTCGCGTGGGTTCCCACTCAGGGCGCCGGACGCCTGCTGCGCTCGCCGACGGTTTTCGAAGATCTGGTAAAAATGATCTGCACTACAAATTGTTCGTGGGCCTTGACCGAAAGAATGGTGACCGGCTTGGTGCAAAATCTAGGACGCGAATCAAATGATGGCCGCCGCACGTTTCCCACACCCGAAGCGATGGCCTTAATGCCTCTAAAATTTTTCACCAACGAAGTACGGGCGGGTTACCGCGCGCCTTATTTTAAAGAGCTGGCCGATCGCGTCGCATCAGGGAGTCTGGATGTCGAGCAGTGGCTTCACAGCCCGCTGGCGACGACCGAACTAATAAAGGAAATGCGGGGCGTGAAGGGAGTTGGACCATACGCGGCTGAAAACCTTCTAAAACTTCTGGGCCGCTATGACGGGCTGGCACTAGATTCCTGGACGCGCGCCAAATTCTTCGTCGTGCGAAATAACGGACGTAAGGCGACGGACAAAAAGATCGCGCGCTACTACTCACGTTTCAACGAATGGCGGGGTCTGGTCCTGTGGTGCGACGTGACGCGCGACTGGCTCGAAGTTTAGTCTTTCCCAATACAGCGTGACATTTCTCAGCGTTCAAATAAGCAATCACTCCATTCGCGCCACCCACCAAACTCCAGACATTTTCATCCGCCCACTGCCTTCATGGCTCTGGGAAAACTTATTGACAACTTCCATGGCCATCGGCGAATCTAAGGCGCGAGGACGATCGCCGCAGAGCGAACTTGTGAACTAATCGGTATTTGCTTTATGAAGAGAAGTTGTTTCGCCCTGTCAGTTTTGTTCATTACTGTCGCCACGCGAACTCCAGCGCAAACCCTGCGGCCATCGCAGAATCCTGACGACCGTCCCCGCCTAGCGGCGCCGGTTGCGACGCCCACGCCTACAACTATTCTGAAGCCACGCCCCAATGTGCCGGCGGAGCAGCAAACTGACTCGGGCCCGGCTCGCGGATCGCAACTGGGAAACAAGACTGAGGTCGTGCCGAAAGTCGCGGGACCAGCGGCAATCGCGCGACGACCGGAACCGTTGCCGGCGACGTCGTTGCTGCTGTCGCCGCCGATGATACGCACACGGATTTCCGAGGCGGAGCGACTGTTGAAATCGCGTCCGCAGCTTACCGCTCTTACTTTGCCGCAGATTGATTTCGTAACGCTGGCTGCGTTGGATCATCTCAACGGCCGCCTGCATTTGCTCACACTTTCGAAAGACACCTTTCTGACCAAAGGCGCTGAAGTCACGATGACAAGTTCGCTCGGGGTTCCTTTGAGTGTTCGAATCGTGCGCGCCAACGGAGTTAACACAGCCGTCGCCATTTTTGATGCGCAGGGTCGTTCACTGGTGCCGCTGGTGGTCCAGTATCCAATCGAAAAAGGCGGCGTCTTTCGCGAGATGGCTTATTACACTTCTGCGCACCCGGCGTTGCTTTCGCCAGATCTGTCGCGGGCCGGTCGCGCCTACATTCATCGCATGATGAATCTCGCGGTGCAGCGCTTGCGCGAAAAAGGAACCTTTATCTCGCCGCAAATCGTAGACGTGGCTGAGCGCCTTTGTCTGGTGGAGCATGTGGATCACGACCGCTTTAGACTTGAGAACCGGCTGGCGCTGTTTGATGAAATTTATTCGCTTTACGCTTTGAACGAGCCGGACACTTATCGCTATTCGGTAAGTTTTGCCGGTGCCGGCGGCATGGTCCAGATGATTCCCTGGGCCTACAATCTGGTAAGGCAGCGCCATCCGGTCATGGGGTTGACACCCGACTTTGTTGTCGGCATGCGTAACCATGCCAACGCGCTCCAGGCGATGCTGCTTTATATGCAAGACACCTGGAATGACTTGGCCGCCAACGAAGATGTGCAATACGCGCTGAGCGCAAGACTGGCCACGCAAACGGAACTGCTGGCAGCGGGCTATAACTCGAATGCTGCGCGCTTGCCGCTTTACATTCGGCGTGGCGGCGCGGCGTGGCGCACGCTAATCCCGCGCGAGACCCAGATTTATTTGCAGATCTACAAAACGTTGGAAGCCATCGTTCCGCAGAAACGCATGCAACCTTGACAGCGCAGCCCGGCAGGCAAAACTGCGTGCTCAGCCTACTAGAGTTTCTGGCTTTCCCCTTTATTTCTATTGCTATCTTGCAATCCATCTTTAGTGAACGCTGTTCGCTACGACACTGCTTGTTTTATTAGTAATATGTTTAACTTCAGGCCATAACATTCCGTTGCGAAGCTGACTATGAAAAATCAAGCTGGTAATAGATCGCGTTTTCTCGAGCTGTGCGTAATGGTGCTTTTCGCCGCGTGTGTCGGACTGGTGGCGTTCGCGCCAGTGGGTCAAACATCGAATCAACAGCCTGCTGCTGTTGCGTCTCCTGCCGAAAAGACGGTCGAGCAAACAAAAAAGAATATAAAAGTGCTAAGTGGTTTGCCTGACTCGCAGCTTATTCCGGTGATGAATTTTATGAGCGCGTCGCTCGGTGTTCGTTGTATCTACTGTCATGTAAACACGGAAGAAAAATGGGATTTCGTTAGCGACGAGAAACCGGAGAAGAATAAAGCGCGTGAAATGATCAAGATGGTGCTGGCTATTAACAAAGACACTTTTCGCGGCAACACGGAAGTGAGTTGTTACACCTGTCACCATGGCCGCACGTCGCCCTCAAACGTGCCGGCCCTTCCGATTCCGGAAGTTACGCCGCGTCCGGCCGCCGCTGAAACAAAACCGGGAGAAACAAAACCCGCGGTCCCCACCGCCGATCAGATTCTCGCAAAGTACACCGAAGCTCTTGGTGGCAGCGCCGCAATCGACAAATTGAAAACGCGGTCAATGAAAGGCGACTGGGTTACCAGCAGCGGACTGACGTGGGGTTACGAAGTCTATCAATCCGGGCCAGACAAGATTCATGTGGTCTTGAATACGCCGAAGCAAGGTGTGTTTGAACGAGGCTTCAACGGCAGCGTCGGTTGGGAGAAAAGCATCCACGGCCTGCGTGCGCTCGAAGGACAAGAGCTTGCGGTTTTGCGGCGCTATCCGGATTTGTTCAAGGACATAAAACTTAAAGAGCAATTTTCGCGTTTGACGTTTGGCGGCAAGGACAAGATAGGCGACCGCGAGGTTTATGTTTTGCGCGGTATGACGACAGACAACCGGCGTGAGCGCCTATACTTTGACACGCAAACGGGGCTGTTGGTCCGTCGCGTCACGAGTAGCCCAACGATGATTGGCCTGATTCCTGAGCAAATTGATTTCGAGGATTACAGGAACGTCGATGGTTTGATGGTGCCGTTTACGCTCAGGATATCCTCGGTCGATCCGAACATCAGCTCAACGCGGAAGTTTACTGAAATAAAACTAAACGTGCCGATTGACGAAACAAAATTCAATAAGCCGCCGGCGCCGTCAACACCTTAGTAGGACAGACATTCCTGCCTGTCCTTCTGGCCGTCACTACGTTCAAGGAG
>JACCVY010000090.1 GCA_013697915.1 Blastocatellia bacterium
TAGAAAGCTCATCCACGGAGGTGGTGACGGTCCAGGAGGCGCTGGACGCGCTGGAGGCGAGTTACGCCCGGCCCAAGGCAATGGCGGCCCCACGGCCCGCTGTGGCGCTAGAGATTGATGACCACGAATTGTTGGAGCGAGCCCGGAGCGCGGCGAACGGCGCTAGGTTCAGCGATCTGTATGACCGGGGGAACACGGCTCCCTATCAGCATGAGGATGGCACGCCGGATCTATCGAGCGCCGACCTCGCGCTGTGCAATCATCTGGCCTTCTGGTGCGCCGGGGATGAGACTCGCATGGATCGGCTGTTTCGCGCCTCGGCATTGATGCGCGACAAGTGGGAGCGAGCGGATTACCGGGCGCTGACCATGGGGGAAGCGATCCGCAGTCAGACCAGCTTCTATGAGGGGAGCGTCTCGGTTGCCGTGAAACCGCCGACAGTGCGGCTGGTGGAAGGAGGGAACAATGGCAATCATCCTCCCGTGGAAGAGGACCCTTCTTTCGCTTCTTTCGCTTCGTTCGCTTTACGTGCATCTTCCGCAACACCGCCGGAAGACCTCGAACCGGAAGCTTTGTATGGTCTGTTGGGCGAGATCGTCATGACTATCGGCCCCCACACGGAAAGCCATCCAGCCGCTTTGTTGCTATCTGCGATCACGACACTAGGCTGCATGTTTGGGCGGGATAGCTATGTCTACCGAGACGGTGCCAGGCACGCGCCCAACGAATTTGGCTGCCTTGTCGGCCTTTCCGGCATCAGCCGGAAAGGGACAGCAGGCAGACGTATTAATGAACTGCTTACCTCTGTAGTCAATAGTAGTAATAATAGTAATTACAACCAAAAGTGTGTGCATGTCATGCATGAGGCTGTTCCTAAGCTTTATGGCTTGGGTAGCGGGGAAGCACTCGTTGCCTCCCTCTGTGAAGAACCAGAAGCAGGCCAACCCCTTGACGTGCGGCGGCTGGTGCTGGAGGAGGAGTTCTCCCGCTGCCTGAAGGCGATGGCCCGTGATGGCAGCACGCTCTCCGAGTTCTTGCGACAAGCGTGGGACGGCGGCGTCCTGGCCTCGCGCACTAAGGGGAAGCGGTTGGAGGCAGGTATCTCCCACGTGGGGATGATGGGTCACATCACGGACGTGGAACTGAAGGAAGAACTCTCAAGGGCTTCCATGTTCAACGGGTTTGCCAACCGCTTCCTGTGGTTCTGCACGCGCCGGGTACGCAGCTTGCCGTTCGGTGGCGGCGATCCGCCCACGGCCGCGATTGTGCTCCGCTTGCGCGAGATATTGGAATGGGCCGCGGGGGTTGGGCGCGTTGACTTTGACGAGGAAACGCGGGCGCTTTGGGATCAAGGCGGGATTTACAACCGGCTGCTGGATCGGCCCGGCGGGCTGTTGGGTTCGGTCACGGGCCGCGGCGAGGCTCACGTGACGCGACTCGCGCTGCTCTATGCCTTGCTGGATGCCGAGCGGGAGATCCGGCCCGCTCATCTCTTGGGAGCGCTGGCCGTGTGGGATTACAACGAACGGAGTTGCGCGTACATCTTTGGGAAAAGCACGGGGAACGACTACGCCGATCAGATTGATGAACTACTCTGCGACGCCTATCCCGGCGGGCTCACAAAGTCGGAGATCTCCAAGTTCTATTCCCATCACGCGCCTGCCGGGAAGATCAACGAAGGGTTGCAACTGCTCTTGACCGAGGGACGCGCCGCGCCCGAGAAGCTGAAAACGCCGGGTCGTCCCACCGAATTGTGGATGGCGCGAAGTAGCATGGTAAGCGAAAAAAGCGAAGGAAGCGAAAAAAGTCCGCTGGTGTTGGCACGGGAACTGATGGGGCGGAGTTGGCAGGACCAGAGATGAGGAGGGTAAGCGATGCACGAGGAGAGGCAGTTGACCATGGACGCGACGGCAGAGGTGTTGGCGGTGGAGTGGGGTGAGGGGGAAGATGCCGCCACGCCGGAATCAGAGATAGACATTCCGGTTCATCCGGTGGCAGCGCTGTTCCCGATGCTATCAGGTGCCGAGTTGGATGATCTTGCAGCAGACATCAAGGCCAATGGGTTGCTCAACCCCGTGGTGCTAGATGTCAACGGCCAGTTGATCGACGGTCGTAACCGCTGGGTGGGTTGTAAACGAGCGGGGGTCGAACCACGAAAGACAACGCTGAATGGCCATGATCCTGTGGCATTCATCCTGTCGCAGAACGTAGCGCGGCGGCATCTTACCAAGGGACAGCAGGCTATGACGATTGCGCTTGCCCGAAAAAACCGCGCGGCGCGGTTTTCCAATGAGAGCGCGGCATTGCTCTACGGAGTGTCAGAGGATCGCATCAGTCGAGCTAATGTTGTTGTCAGGTTTGCAGAGGATCTGACCGAGCCCGTTTTGAGCGGTGCCATGCAGTTGGACCCGGCCTATGACGAAGCACGGCGGCGCAAAGAAGCAGCCGAAAGCGAAGAAGCTAGATTCAATCGGCTCCAATCAGCAAGTCCCGAACTGGCCGCGATGGTGGCCGAGGGCCAGATCAGCCTTGCCGCTGCCCTGGTCGAACTGTCTGAGCGCCGCGCCCAGGAGGAAGAACGGAAGCGCAAGGCGCGTGAATATCAACGGATGCTCACCGAGCAATGGGATACGGTTCTCTCCCACCTCGACCCGCGCAACATCGATCCCGAAGAGTACGCCCAACAGTGGCTTGAGATAGATGGAACGCTGCTCGGTCGTAGCTATGACTTCAGCGCGACACGAGCTCGTGTTGCCGCACAAGTTTTGCTGCGATACGCGGAACTGAAGGAGGCTGAACAGAATGGCTAGTGGAGTTGGACATGAAGTGATTCAGGCACTCGAAAAGATCATCAAGAGGCATGAAAACGAATGGCGGGAATGGGACACAAGCCAGGATGGCTGTGTGGTTGCCGAGTTGGAAACCTATCTGGATGACCATCCAGTAACCCAGAACAACAGAAAACTTGCCATCGCCATCGTGGCACAGTATTGCAAGAGTCGAAAGATCGGCAGTAGCAAGCAGGGTAGATTGTTCGACCCGGAAGGTATTTTGACGCTGGGAGATACGCGGGTTGTG
This sequence comes from Blastocatellia bacterium, assembly GCA_013697915.1. GTDB lineage: Bacteria > Acidobacteriota > Blastocatellia > Pyrinomonadales > Pyrinomonadaceae > PSRF01. Next base: position 3,079 of record JACCVY010000090.1, read on the forward strand.
CGTGCTGGTGATGCCCGACCTGCCCACCTTCGGAAGCACATCTCGGTTCTGACACGAGAGAAGCTGGTATCAGATCGCGCTTATGTGGAAACAGTCGATGAGTTGAACGAGGTTCTGGACAAATTCCAGAGTGAGAAAGAAACCTGGCTCATCGTGGAAACTAGGGATTTCGGCTGGATAGATGAGGGTGACGATTCGGATAGAGCAGAGGATTGACGATGCCCACCGCCGCCGAAATCGCCGCCGTAGAGTGGAGACGCATCTCCTGTGGCTGCGAGGATTACCTACGCCGTCCGTGATCCCGCCATGGCCTACACACCGCAACCCGTCTTACAACTCGATATCCACCCATCAAAACCAAAACGTGAGACGCAACAGCGAAAGACGCTAATCCGTGAGACACAAAGGAGAACGAGAATGCCAGTCATCACTACCCAATCCGACCGCGTGCTCTGCCCGGCTGGCCCGCACATCCTCAAGCTGTTTAGCGTGGAATTGCGGGAGATGGACGATTACGCGAAGACCGGCAAGACGGAACGTCTGATCTGGACCTTCTACACGAAGAAAATCAATCCAGAAGATAGCAACCCGTGGGAGGTATCGCTATTCACGGGCACCAGCTACGGCCCGCAGAAAGCGAAGCTCACCTGGTTGCTTGACATGCTCTGCCCAGGCATTACCAAGAAGGAGGCGGAAGGCTTGGACACCGAGGACCTGATCGGCACGAGTTATAAAACGCAGATCAAGCATACGGCTTCGCAGAGTGACGCTTCGAAGATTTATGCCGAGCCGCTCTATCTTGAGCCGCTGCAACCTTCCCCGTTTGGCAAGGAGGCGCGGGCAGAAGCGGAGGCTGATGAGGTCGATCCGTTCGCGGATCCGTAGGCAAGCGTGGATAGCGTGCGGGTCAAGCCATGTCATGTCTCGTCAAGTCAGGTCCAGTCGTGTCAAGTCTTGTCGCGTCCGTGTCCTGTCACTTCAGGCCATGTCGGGTCGAGTCGTGTCACTTCGCGTCTGAGTCGCGTCCGCGTCGCGTCAAGTCTAGTCAGTCCCCGTCCGGGCATGTCAAGTCAGGTCCGCGTCTCGTCTGGTCACGTCAAGTCACGACGGGTCAAGTCAAGTCCTGTCAAGCCATGTCAAGTTCCGTCTTGTCGAGTCAAGTCCGCGTCGCGTCAGGTCTCGTCATGTCAGGTCATGTCCCATCATGTCAGGTTTCGTCGTGTCAGGTCTCGTCAAGTCGCGTCCGTGTCATGTCAAGTCGCGTCTGGTCGGGTCTTGTCGAGTCTAGTCATGTCAAGTCGAGTCCGTGTCCTGTCAGGCTGAGTCAGGTCGTGTCAAGTCGTGTCCTTACCTAACCAACCAACCAAGATCAATCAACCAACCAACCAAGAGAAAGAGGGAAACAATGAAACGAGTGTCAGTTCGGATCAATGGCAGCCTGCCGCTCATGCAGCACAAGCCAACCCTGCTTGATCCCCTGCACAGGATCACCAAGGAATACAAAGCGATCAGCAAAAAGCGAGGCAAAACGGAAGAGGATTACGTGACGCTCTACGAGTTGGAGTTTCGCGCGGGGATTTATTATGACGAAAAGCTCGGCGTCCACGTCCCCCAGGAGAATCTCCAGGCGTGTATGCGTGATGCCGCGAAGCGTACGAAAAACGGTGCGAACGTGGAAAGGTGCATCTACTTCGATCAGCCCCGCTACGCGGTGATCTACAAGGGACCGCGCACCGTGGACCAACTCTGGGAAGATGCGAACTTTCGGATCATCAAGCCGGTACGCAACAGCGGCGGTGGTTCGTGTATGCGCTGTCGCCCCGTGTTCAATGAGTGGGCGCTGGAATTCGCCTTTCTGTTGGACGAATCCATCCTTGATCTGGATGTTTGCCGCGCCTTTTGGAAGGATGCTGGCGTCTATCAGGGCTTGATGGAAGAACGGCCCAACTTTGGCCGCTTCTCGCTGGTGTCATTTACCGATCAGGAGGTGGACGGTGCCGAGTGAGCAGGAAGTCATCTTTGAAATCCTGGAGCCGCTGGAGGTGGGCGCGGTGTTGAGCTACCAGGAGATTGAACAGGCTACCGGCAAGCCGATCAGCCATTGTCGGCCCGCCGTGTTGCGAGCTGGCCGGCAGCTCCTTAAACAGCGGAACCGGCTGCTGCGCTGTGAAGCCAAACTTGGCTATCGGATTGCGCGTCCCGAGGAATGTACCGCCGTGGCGACCCGACGCCACCGGGCGGCCAACAGGCAGCTAGTGCAAGCCCGTGAGGCGGTGCAATACGTGGATATGACCGGGTTGAGCCCCGAACAGCGAGCGATTGCCATGGGCATGTTCCGCACGCTGGCGGGGATGTGCGCGGCCATCAAGCACCTGGGCGAGAAGGCCAAGGAGCACGATCAGGCGGTGCTGGAACTGCGCGACGATCAATCGGATATGGAGACGCGCATCCAGCGGCTCGAAAAGCTATTCGGGCAGAAGTAGGTAGCGTGCGTGTCAGTTCGAGTTCTGTCATGTCGAGTCAAGTCAGGGCATGTCTAGTCTTGTCAGGGTTGGGTCAAGCCGCTGCAAGTCAAGTCAAGTCAAGTCTTGTCGTGTCCGGTCGTGTCGAGTCCGATCGAGTCAAGTCCGCGTCCCGTCAGGTCAAGCCGCTGCAAGTCAAGTCATGTCAAGTCCGCGTCCCGTCAGGTCAAGTCGGGTCAAGTCAGGTCTGCGTCAGGTCGTGTCAGGTCCGAGGCAAGTCAGGTCTGGTCTGGTCAAGTCTTGTCCGGTCGTGTCACGCCATGTCAGGTCGAGTCGCTTCACATCAGGTCGAGTCCGTGTCCCGTCAAGTTAGGGCAGG
>JACCVY010000010.1 GCA_013697915.1 Blastocatellia bacterium
CGCGTCGCTTCGGTTTAGTAAGATCGCGCGTGGTGCCGGGAAACTGTGCTGCGGGAAGTGCTGTTGTGGGTCCGGTGTTTCGACTGATCCCGGGAGTTGTTGATGTTTGGGGAAGAAGACTAGTATCGATCTCGCTCGAGACTGGGCCGGAACCAAACTTCGCCGTGTTCAGGTCGCCGCTAAACGAACCCGACGCGCTGATTAACGCAGCGCCGTCGGCGCGACAGAAGGTAAGCATGTCGTCGGCTTCAACGCGATTACATTGGGGGCAGCGTTTCACAGATATTTATAATGGCAAGAGATACTACTCAAGATATTCTCGTGTCTTGATTAATTTCCTCGATCGATTTTCTTATCTGCGGCGGGCGCAGCATTACCAAATGCCGTAGCGTGGGGTAGTTGTTAACGTTCACGTTACTCCGGCAGACCAAGGCGCCGAATTAAATCCTTAAAGCGCGGGTCGTCGCGAAGAGGTTCAAACTGCATTTGCCATTGGATTTCCGCAAGCTTCCCGTTTCGGGCCTGGAAGTCTTTTTCCAACCATTCAAACCCTTTGTCCTTATCCCCCAGCCCCACATATACGGCAGCGATATATTGTCCGATCGCTTCCTTACGGGTGTATTTCTCTTCCAGTTCTTTTATTTTGTCGATTGCCTCGGCTCGTTTTCCTACAGCCGCATACACATAACCCAAATCACCGAGTGCGATGCCCGCTCTCTTACTTAAGTCCACCGCCTTTTCCGCCGCCGCGATCGCTTCCGCGTTGCGTCCCAGTTTCAAATACGACAGTGCCAGATACTCATAAGCTGGGGCGAAATTTGGATCAAGTTCGATTATCTTGAGACTATTTTCAATGCTCGCATCGTAGTTATTTTGCAGGTGATACATTCTCGAAACATTCACAGCGATCAAGCTCGACAGCGGGTCAAGCTCTTGAGCCCGTTTGATCATCGCCGCCGCCTCGTCATTTCTTCCCAGATTTTTGAGGAGAATTGAGTACCAATGATACGCCGTTGGATAATTCGGATTTAGCTCGATCGCGCGTTTGAATTCCTTTTCTGACTCGGCCCATTGCCACGAATATTCATTGACCGTTCCCAGTGTAGCGTGAGGTTCCGCCAATTGACCGTCGATGGCCAAGGCTCGTTCGGCATATGCTTTCGATAGTGGGAGGGTTTCGCTTGTTGGGGTTCCGGCGTATTCGTTCAAAACTGCATAGCAATCCCCGAGACCAACAAATGCCAGGGCGTAATTCGGGTCCCGGTCCGTTGCTGACTTGAATTGCTCGATCGCTTTTTTAAGATTTTCAGCCGTGCGTCGGTTCCAGTAATAGCGGCCCTTCAAATAGGCTTGATAGGCTTCGGGGTCGGCAGTCGCGGTCCTGGATACTTTGGTTTCCTCCGCACCTGATAACTTTGCCTTGAGATTTGTTGAAACGTCCCTGGCAATTTCGCTTTGCAACGAAACAAGGTCAGATTGCCTGCGTTGGTATTGCTCACTCCAGATCACACTGTTTTTTTGAACATCAACCAGTTCCAAGCTGAGCGTTAATTGGTCGCCCCGTTGCGCCACTCTGCCGTTCAAGATCGCTTGAACATTCAGCTCTTTGGCAATCGTCTGTAAATCTGTGTCTTTACCTTTGTAGCGAAAAACCGCTGAACGTGGTTTGACATCCAAACTCGATAGGTTGGACAGACTCTTGATAAGCGTTTCGGTCATTCCGTCCGAAAGATATTCCACGTCTGCATTTCCGCTTTCGTTGACAAACGGCATGACGGCAATGGATTCAATGCCCACTTCACTGTTGCGGGCGTGCAGGTAGTAAGCGCCGAGCGCGATGCCGCCAATCAAAACTAATAAAGCAATCGCTGCCGCGACCTTATGCCGCTTGATTTCCGAAACAACGTATTCAGCGCTCGAGGTCGAAGATTGCATGCCGCTCGCTGTGCCGGGATCCGGGCGCGACCCTTGTGTGCTTGCCTGGTAAGACTCGCCACTCGTTTTTCGAAAACCGGGTGCTACGGTGCGCTCGATTTCTGCATCGACGTCCAGCTTGCGTCTCAGATTCCGCAAATCGATAAGTAGGTCTTTCGCACTTTGATAACGCTCTTCTTTGTCCTTGGCCAGGCACTTGGCAACAATCTCTTCCAAACGATCAGGCACGCCTGCTACCGTTTGTGAAAGCGGCGGCGGATCTGCTTCCTGTATAGCGATGATCTGCCGATGAATATCCTTGCCCTGGAAAGGAACGCGACCAGCCAACATCTCGTAAAGCACGACTCCCAAGCTCCAGATGTCGGTGCGCTGGTCTACAAGCTTTCCGGCTGATTGCTCGGGTGACATATAACTCGCCGTGCCCATGACCAGCCCGGGCTCCGTTTGTACCAGGACCTTCGTGCCGGCTTCGGAGTCGATCGCGTTGTCCGCGGAGTTTGGCGCCAGTTTGGCCAGACCAAAGTCGAGCACTTTTACAATATGGTCCTTCCGAACCATCACGTTCTCGGGCTTGAGGTCGCGATGAGTTATACCCGCCTCATGAGCCGCGTTGAGAGCTGCCACGATCTGGATTGCGAGATCCAAAACGTCGACTAATTTCAGGCGGCGACCGGAGAAATATTCTCGCAGGGTGACGCCGTCGATGTATTCGGTGGCAATAAAGGAACCAGAGTCTGTCTGACCAAACTCATAAACGGTAAGGATGTTGGGATGATTTAGATTCGAGACGGTGCGCGCCTCCTGCGTGAAGCGCTGCAAGCGATCTTTGTTCTGCGCAACTTCAGCCGGCACGATCTTGAGTGCCACGGTGCGGCCGAGTTCCGACGTGTCCTGCGCCAGGTAGACCTCACCCATCCCACCCGCTCCGATTTTGGAGACGATGCGGTAATGCGACAAAGTGGTGTTTGCTGATAGTTCTTTATTCATCCGGTCAAGTATTCCGGTCCTCAACCAAATAGACTTCACCCGTACCGTTTCCTGCTACTGCACGTAGTCCTATTTTGCGCATCAATGGAGAATTCCACCATTTCGGAAGGCCTCTCTTCTTACTTCGTGAAAAGCAAAAGCATCAGGACATGCCGTGCTCCGGCGATAAGAGTCATCAAGAAAAGGCGGCGACAAGTCGCCAGACTCCAAAACTATTTCTTCAAGCCATTGGTCCAGTTGAGCACGACGGTGATCGGCGTCTGGCTAATTTCTTCAACGGGAGAGTTGACGAGGAAACGCTGACCGTCTCCGGTAACCAAGTAACGATTCGGCGCCTCATATCGGATAACTTGTGTCTGGAAGAGCGTCTTCGGCGCGCTGGTTTCGAATGTCGAACCCGATTTCACCTCCACGGCCATCAACTTTCGGTCGGGAGCGACATAAAAAAGCTCTTTGCCATCACGACGCCAATGAGGTTGCGCGCCGCCGCCGGTAGAGACTTGCCACTTGCCACCGGATGGCGGAAAACTCTGCACGTAAACCTCGGCTCTTCCGGATTCATTGGAAGTGTAGGCGAACCACTTTCCATCAGGAGCGAAATGGCCCTCGTATTCGCTAAAAGGAGTCTGCAGCAGCGAGTAAGGTTTGCCATCGCCAAAGAGCGGCAGTATCCAAATGTCCGTTCCGCCATTCGAGCCAGGTTGATTAAAGAGAATGAAGCGACCATCCGCAGACCAATCTGTCCCCGCCTTGCCATCGGTTTCCGACTTGAACAGCAACTCTTCGTTGCCGGCGCCGCTGGAAACCTTTCGATAAAGATCGAAGCGGCCATTGCGAGTCGAACTGAATACAATGGTACTCCCATCCGCCGACCAAACAGGATTGTCCTCCGTGGCCGCATCGAAGGTGAATCGCGAAGGAAGTCCCCGCGCCAGATCCACCAACCAGATGTCGCTGTTGGTGCTGACAATCCGTTGAGTCGCTACTCTCTTATCATCCGGTGAAAGTACGATGTCATTGTACTCACCGGGTGGACCAACAGTTCCCAAAGACTTGCCCTGCCGGTCGAACCAGACTAACTGGCGCTGGGAGACACTGCCGCTACAGAACACCATCGTGCCGGTTTCGGAAATTGAAAAGTTCGAGTAACTATATTGGCCCGTGAAAATTACTTGCTCGGTTACCGGAAATGGCTCGCCGCTCAGTTGCAGCCTGGCGGCATCGAAGGGCTGAGCCATTAGCGTAGTCTCCCGCGCGAACAGCAAAAAGCCTGGAGCAGCGTATATCGCATTCGAATCATTCTTCAGCAGCAGCTTACGATCGGGGCTGTCGAGCGAGGTGACAAAGATGGCAGCGTCTTCCGCTGCTGTGATCCAGCTCTCATAGAGAAAATGGCGACCGTCGGGCAAAAAGCTCGGTGAATAATGACCAGTTTCCTTTCGTGATTCGTCGAGCTTCAGGGCTGGCGTTGCGATCCCGCCCGACGCGGAAACATGCTGGATTGGGGCGTTCTCGATCCCGAAAAGAATTACGCCCTCTCGATTCCACGTGCCGCTGCCCGGTGAGCGCACGTCACAAATGGTCTGCGGCGAGCCTCCGGTCGCTTCGATCTTCTTAAGTTTGTTGGCGGCAAAGAACGCTAGGTAACGGCTGTCGGGCGACCAGAAAGGAAAGCTTGCGTCGTCAGTGCCGGCTAACCTCTGTGCCGTCAGAGAATCCAACGGTCGCGCATAGATGAAGCGTTTGCCCTCAAAGCTCGCGACGAACGCAACAGTGCGCCCGTCAGGTGAAATAACCGGAATCGAAATGTCCGTCGCCTTCTCAGGCATTGCGATGACAAAGCGCATGGATCGCTCGTCCGCAGGTGCCCGGCGAAAATAAATGAAAGCGAGCGCGACCGCGGCGACCAGGAAAAGACCCGCCGCAGTCCAGGCGAACAGTTCACGACGTTTTCGTTTTGAAGCTGGCAGAGCGGCGAGGACAGTAGCGGCTGAACCCGACACGGTCGCCGATCCGGAGAGTGCTTCAATCGCGAAGGCCAAGTCGCTCGCCGAATGAAAACGCTCTTCGGGACTCTTTTCAAGACAGTGATTGACGACACGCTCGAGCGCCGGATTGATCGTCTTGTTCGTTTCCGAGAGATCGGGCGGGTCTTCGCGCAGGATGGCGCTCATCGTGTCGGCAGTTGATTCACCGCGAAACGCACGCTTTCCCGACAGCATTTCGTAGAGGATCGCGCCGAACGAGAAAATGTCCGAACGATGATCGGTCGGACGCCCGCGCAACTGTTCAGGCGACATGTAACCAATCGTTCCCATTATCATCCCGGGATCGGTATCAACTCGTCGGGTGGGTATCTCCGTTTGTGATGGAGTACCGTCACCCACTCCGATCAGCTTGGCCAAACCGAAATCCAGAATCTTTACCCGGCCGTCTTTGGTGACGAAGAGATTTTCTGGCTTAAGGTCGCGATGAATGATTCCTTTCTCATGTGCGGCCGCCAATCCATGTGCGGTCTGCAATGCATAGTCGATGGCCTTTCGTTGCGGCAAAGCCGCGCCGGCCATTCGTTCACGCAGCGTTTCACCTTCCAACAATTCCGAGACGATGTACGGCGATCCCTCGTGCGTGCCAATGTGGAAGATGACGAGGATGTTCGGATGGTTGAGCGCGCCGGCAGCTTGCGCTTCCTGTTCGAATCGACGTAGACGTTCGGCGTCCGCGGAGAACGCTGCGGGCAAAACCTTGATCGCGACGTCGCGACCAAGCTTCGTATCGCGCGCGCGCCAAACTTCACCCATCCCGCCTTCGCCTATTTTGGAGACGACGTTGTAATGTCCGATGATCGTGTCGGGGGATATGCTTTTGCTCAAATTGTCTCGCTGCCCTCTTGGAGTGCGGGGCCTTGTCTAATTGAAATCACTCCCGCAGAGTCCGGCGCCACACCAGACTCCTGAAGCGTTGGTCGTCGTGGAAAATTCTGAGTTGGCGTCGTGATGATCTCGCCTGCAATCAGGGCATCGTTTCATGAATTAACTCTATTCTGGAAAGCCGGCTTTCTTTAGCACTTCCTGAAAGCGCGGGTCGTCACGCAATGGATCCAGGTATGGGTCTACTTTCATCTGGCCCGTATGTTGATCTTTTGTTTCGATCGCTTCGTTCAACATGGCAAAGGCTTTGTCTTTCTCGCCCAACTCCGCGAAGAAAGTTGCAACGAAATATGGATATAGTTTAAGTCGCGTGCGCTCCCCGGTAATTTTCCTCAGGAATGCCTGCCAGTCGCCACCCGCAAAACTCTCTCGGATCAACTTTGCTGCATCAGGTTCGCCCCTGGCGTCTTGAACCTTGGCAAGTTCTTCGACAGCCGAAGCATAATCCCGCTTCATCCGATAAACGTAGAAGAGCTGCAAGTGTGCATACCAGAAATTCGGATCCAATTCGACGTTCTTTTTGCTCAGTGTCTCGCTTTCTTCATATTTTCCTTCAAAGAAAAGCAAATGCGCAATTTCATAATTCGTGACTGGTGACAAGGGATCGATCTCCAATGCCCTTCTGAAACGGATTCGGGCTTCTTCGAATCTGCCCAGGTGCTCAAGCAGTAACCCGTACCG
>JACCVY010000177.1 GCA_013697915.1 Blastocatellia bacterium
AAAAAGTGGAAGCCCGAGTATGAGAAAATGGTTGCATACTCAGTCATCGGCTGGTCAAACAAGAAAATTGGTCTTGAGCTTGGTTATACGAAAGAGCATGTGTCAAATGTGCTTAATCTACCCCAAGCTGAGGAATTGAAGGACAAACTCGCGGCTAAAATGCGCGAAAAGACCCTTTCGATACCTGATACACTTCAGTATGTCGCAGAAAAAACTGCTGATCGTCTCCGAAAGGTGATGGATAACGATGAATTGTTCGAGAGGCACCCATTTGCAGTGATTGATAGAGGAATGGACGTGCTGAAGGGTCTGTCTCACCTTAAAGGTGGTGGGAATGGTGGTGGGGGTAACAACATCAATGCACAAAATGTGTTTTTGTTACCTGCGAACAATGCACAGAACCTGTTTGATGGTATGGCCAAGGCAGATGAGGCTCTTCGCCTGAACCCTGCAAAGGAAGTAAAGACTCCAAGTGAGTGACATTTACAATGAGGATGGCTCACCGCGAGTTTTTGTCACTGACCAGATGGTTGATAGGCTTCTCGATGAAGACATTCTGTCAAACAATCTTAAGGCCGCTGGTTCCAAGTACAAAGGAGTCTCGAGAGAGGAGGTACGAAAACTTCGTATTCGCGCAAAGAAAGATTTGTTCTTTCTGTGTTATGCTATCTTGGGTAATAATCGTCTTAGCCCTAATCTACACGGCAATCTTTGCGCCCATATAAAGCGAACGGAGAATGAAAGGTTTCATGAATATCTTCTGGCTCGTGGTAATTTCAAGTCAACTATTATCACGATAGGTCACTCGATTCAAGAAGTTCTGCCAGTAGAGAAAGAAGATTTGGAATATGATGGGTGGTGGCTGACGAATGAACAGAAAGCGAATGATCTAACACTAGGTAATCTCACATGGACAGCGTCTCTTGGCGCAGATTGTAGGTTACTGATTGCTCATGAAACTCATGAAGGTTCGGCACGTTTCCTTTATGCGATTTCCAGTCATTTTCTTACGAACCCTCTCCTTATGGGTTTGTTCCCTGAGGCTGTTCCATCACCTCGTAAACAAAGGGTTAACAAATGGGAGCTTGAACTTCCTCGTACAATCTCAGGAAATCCTGAGCCCACTGTCGATACACTCGGTGTCGGGGGAAAGTCACAAGGCCGACACTACAATAGGATCAAACTTGACGATATCTTCGGAGACAAAGCGCGCGATTCACAGGCGGAAGCTGAGACAACTATACAGTGGTTCGACAACATTCAAGCATTCTTTAGTCTCTTCTCGAAAGATTGTCTTGACCTCACTGGCACGCGGTACGCATATGATGATGTCTACGCCCACGCAGAAGAGGTCTACGGAAGCCAATTAACAATTTACAAACGTAAAATTGAGGAATTCAATCCTGAGACGGGCCAAACGGAAATCACTTTCCCAGAGGAGTTCACACCACTTGGGCTTGAGATTCTCAAGAAGAATAAGAAAGTTTATAACGCGCAGTATCTGAATGACCCTGACAATGCAGAAGCAGGTTTTGATAAAAACACATTTCGTACGTTCTACTGGCGTGGATTGAACGAATTGATTACATTTGATGGTACTCAGCGTTCGACAGTACACGTAAGAGACCTCGATGTTATAATATTGATTGACCCTGGTGTTGGCAAGTCCGGTGGATTGTTAGTAACAGGGATGGATCTTCAACAGCGGGTGTTTATTCTTGTTGCTTTGTTGTTGGAAATGAAAACTCCACAGATTACAGAGCTTGTTTTCAAGCTAGTTCAGAGGTGGCAGCCTAGAACAGTTGCTATTGAAAGTGATCTCTTTGCAGAAGTTTTTGAGCATTGGTGGAAGTCGGAGATGCGGAATCGAGGCATCAGGTTCAATATCTTCCCAGTTTACACCAGAAAACGGGCAAAAGATGCCCGAATCAGCGGTTTAGAGCAGTATTTTGACGCAGGGCAGATACGTCATAATGAAGCCCAAACTGACTTTGTTCGAGAGCTTAACACGTTCGGAAAGTCGAAAAACATACACATTCTTGATGCTTTAGCGTATGGGCCAGAGGTATGGAGGCCTGGGTATGCTCCCGGTTCTCGCGGAGAAGATTCAGTTGCTCAATCAACACCGCCGGATACTGATTATGACACTGGTTATTCACCAATCGAGTACGAGGCATAATGCCTTACCCGCGTGAGATTTATCTCGATGCTGATTCAGAAGAAAGACTCATTAGTTACATGGATGAGATCCTCAACAATCATTATGCTGAGCGCGGAGGTCATATTACTGACATTCAACGCTGGCAGAAAGAGTATTGGGCTAAATCTGCAAACACAGAAGATCCTCAATCAACTGACCCTCGTAAGCGTGGTGCGCAAATCATTATTCCGTTGTCGGCGATTGCGATTGAAGCTGTACATGCTCGTAACATGACAACACGGTTTGGCTTCAAGCAGTTGGTAAGTGTTGAAGCTGTGTCGGCTGATTGGGAAGCATCAGAACGTGCAGTCGAGAAATTTCTTGATACAGAGTTACTTGAAGAGATGAGAATTCGTCGTCCGATTGGTGACGCCTATCTTGAGGCGACTAAGTTCGGTACGATGATTGGTAAAAGTGGTTATGAGCGCATCGTGAAAACTGCGGTGCGTGTTGTTGGCGAGGAAGAACAGGAGTTTGATGTTGTTGTTGCTGATGGTGCAACTTTCGATGCTGTTGCAGATGCGCGTTTCCTTATGCCTCACTCGTCTCAAGATGTAAAGAAGGCAACATGGTGTGGTGAAGAACATTCTGATTCACCTTACAATGTGATGGCGTTAGAGCGTTCGGGTATGTTTCGCCCGGGTACTATCATTGATGGAGATAACTCTGATGCGGACCCTGTCAATCGTAGTAAGCTATCTGCTTGGATTAGTGCTTCCACATTTGGGACAACGGGGTCGGAAGGTGGCCGCCAAGTTGAAAATACACAGGCTGGATTAGAGAACACTCGTCCTTCATGGCCAGACACACTTGACTGGGTTGAACTTTGGCTCGCTTTCGATGTGGACGGTAGTGGAGTTGACAAGGAAATCGTGGTACACTACCACCGTGGGGCTCGTGCATTGATGAGTGTCAGATACAACTGGCATGCTGATCTGCGTCGTCCCTATCGCACAGGTGTCTACTTCCCAGTTGAGCATCGCTGGAGAGGTATCGGAATCTGCAAGCAGAATGAGCAGTTCCAGAAGGAAATCACGACCCAGCACCGCCAAAGACTCGATAACGCTACACTCGCTAATATGCGGATGATCCGAGTCAGTCGGTTGTCTGGGTACGGCCCGAACGAACCAATATTCCCCGGTAAGATGTGGTTCGTTGATAACAAGGATGATGTAGATACGTTCCAGCTCGGTGAAATCTACCCCTCTTCATACTCGAACGAGCAGGGATCATTAATCTACTCTCAGCAGCGCACGGGCGTTAATGAGACTGTGCTTGGTATGCCGCAAATGGGTACACCTGGTACAGCGACGAGTGACCTTGCACGGATTCAGGAAGGAAATAAGAAGTTCGACTTCATCTATCAGAACTTTACGGAGTTTACTGCTGATATTGTGATGGACATAATGTCCAACATCCAGCAGTTTGGGCCTCGTCGTATTGGGTACTTCGATAACGTGGAAGGTGGAGATAAAGTACGGAAGTTTCTTGAGATGCCACTCGAGCTTGTTTCGACGGGTCTCTTGATCAGAATCCGTACTGCGGGTCAGCAACAGAATCGAATTCTTGAAAGGCAGAATTGGATTCAGATTGCGCCCCTATTGAATCAGTATTATCTAGGTTTGTTACAGCTTGCTCAACCTCTTGGTGACCAGCAGCTGATGCAGACCATACTTGTCAAAGGCCTTTACGCGGCTTCCGAGGCAATGCGTCAGATTCTCGAAGCATACGATGTTCGCAATGTTGACCGCATTGTTGTTAAGGAGCTAGAGGAGATGATGAATGGCGCTCGACCGGGAGCAAACGGACAACCTGCTCAGCCAGTACTTGGCCCCGGAGCAGATTCTGGACCTCAGGGAACTGGTACGATACCGTCAATGGACTTCCTTGCTCCGTTTCTTAACGGCGCTGGAGGTAGTGGCAACGGAGCAGCTAGTGGGGTTTCGTGATTCAAACGACGCATATGAACGTCGTGGTTTTGTAAAAGGCTTACGCCTAGTATCAGAGCACCTTAAGAGTTTATACACAAACACTCAACCATCACAAACGACCGATGACACATCCAGCGATACCAAACGATCAGAACCCGCCGAACGACGACTTGGAGACACAGCCTTCGTCACCAGACTCGGAGAATCAGCCAGCACCGAACACATCGAGCCCAACGGCTTCAGTTACTGATACGGAAAACGTAACACGCTACAATGCTCTTCTTGAGGATAACCTGCGCGATCAAAATCGTAGAATTCAGGAGCTTCAAGACCAGCTTGCACGTACAACAACGCCACCAGCAGCTCCGGCGTCAGCTTCACGTACGGAAGAAGAAGAGCGTCAGGACTTCTACAATCGTCCAGTAGCAACAACTCGCTTGATGATTCAGGAAGAGCTCGACCGTACTATCAAGCCATTGACTGACTTTGTTCAGCAGATGCGTGGTGGTACGGAGTCGGAGAAGATCTTGAACAGATTGAAAGGTGATCCACGGTTTGCTCCACATTGGGATATGGCTGTTGAACAAGCCGTTAATGGAGTTATTGCACGTCTGTCGCCTGATCAAATCAACGAGCAGACGATCATGAGCACAATCATTCAGGCAATCGGGCTGAAATCAATCGGTCAGCTTGCACCTGTTCCAGGTTCACCAGTACCAGCACCAGCGCCTACTCCACAACCGTCTACCCAACCACAAAACGGGAATCCACCTGTGACAACACCTCCTCATATGAGGCCTTCTTCACCTCCAGGCCCAAATGCAAACCAGCCACCACGTCGTCGTCAGCTGAACGAGAACGAGAAAAGACTCGCTCGCGAGAAGCGTATGTCGGATGATACGTATCTTGACTGGCTCGAGATGCCAGCTTCACAGATTGCAAAGGCACCGATTCCTGGTGCGCCGAAGGGAGATAACAAGTGAGCGCGCCTATCAGAAGTGCAGCAGAAACCTCACCGCTGTCTGATGAGCGCCCAGGCGCTGTTGGTGTAACAGTTCACGATAACGCTCAGCCGCAGACGAATCCACCTGCGGAGCGTAGTCCTATTAAGTCGGACACACCGACTATTCAGCAGGGCGAGCGACAGGCTCGTAACGAAGCTATTGCAACTGGTACCGTACTCACTCCCGAGGAACGGGCCAAGAAGAAAGCACGACTCGCATCTGTACTCGATCGCGG
>JACCVY010000098.1 GCA_013697915.1 Blastocatellia bacterium
AGCAGCCCGTTGATGTGCGCGATGATAGTGTGTCAATCCAGCGGGTGAAAGTCCCGCTCCGGTTCGGATGGCGTGGGCCGGATAGCTACTCCGAAGGCCGTGTGGCTGATGAGGCGGCGGTCGAAGCAGAGGAGGACAAACGGCGGATTGTAGTCCGCCGGCAAGCAAGCAGGCCGCAACATCCGGCGAGCGCCGGGAGTGAAGGCTGCAAAAGCTCCGAAATCTGGATTCCGAACGCCGACCCTTTATCAACGTGCGGGAAGGCGGACGCGGACAAGGCGCACAGAAGCCATTGGCCTGGTTCGGTTCGGCGGAGTATAGGCCGCGGCATGTTGGCACGGATCGGCACGCAAAGCATCGGACGGCCCCACCAGCCGGATGGCAGCCAAGCCATCCAAACGCATCGTGCGGGCTGCGGGCCGCAGAGAGGTCCACAGTAGCGATGAAGCCGGGTAATTCCGGTGGAGCGAGAGGGCCTCAGTCAAGGCGGCTTCGAACGAGGCCGCACGTTTCGGTGGAAAGGCGATTGACGATGAGTCTGGAACGCTGGCCGAAAGTGGCGGCATTGAGGGAGAAGCTCAACGGCAAGGCGAAAGCGGAACCCGGATTTCGCTTCTACCTGCTGTACGACAAGATGTATCGAATGGACGTGCTGCAAGCGGCCTACGCGCTGTGCCGGAAGAACGGCGGTGCGCCAGGCGTCGATGGCGTCACATTCGAGCAGATTGAAGCGCAGGGGGCGGAACGATTTCTGGGCGAACTGGCGCGAGAACTGAAAAGTCGGACATACGAGTCGAACGCGGTGAGGCGGGTCATGATTCCCAAACCGGGCAAACCCGGAGAGTTCAGACCACTGGGAATACCGACAATTAAGGATCGGGTGGTCCAACAGGCGGCGAAGCTGCTTTTGGAGCCGATCTTCGAAGCCGACCTGCCGGAGAATGCGTATGGGTATCGAGCCGGGAAATCAGCCCATGACGCAGTGCAGTCGGTCATGCGGGGATTGAAGGCGGGATACCAGGACGTTGTGGACGCGGATTTGTCGAAATACTTCGACACGATTCCCCACGACCAACTCATGCAGGCGGTGGAACGCCGGATCGTGGATCACAAGATGTTGGCATTGATCCGCGGCTGGCTGAAAGCGCCGGTGCATGTGGAGGACGAACGGACGGGGAAGACGCGGATCGAAGGCGGCCAGGCAACGAAAGCGGGTACACCGCAGGGAGGAGTGATTTCGCCGCTATTGGCGAACATCTACTTTCGGCGCGTACTTGTCGCGTGGAAACAATTCGGGTACGACCGGAAATACCGATCCCGGATCGTCAACTACGCCGACGACTTCGTGATTCTGACACAGGGCAAAGCGAGCGCGGCGCTGGATGCCGCGCGAGCCGTTCTGGTGCGAATCGGCCTGACGCTCAACGAGAAGAAGACGCGGATCTGCAAGGCGCCTGACGAGGAGTTCAGTTTTGTCGGCTTCACCTTCGGCAAACAGTACACGCTGGAAGGAAAAGCGTATCTGGGCATGGCGGTGTCGCGCAAGAAGCTCCAGCAGCACCGCGCCAGACTTCGCATGATGACCGGCAGCAGCCAGACACAACAGTCCGCGGAACACTTGACGAAGAAGATGCTCCCGGTGATCCGGGGCTTCTGGAACTACTTCTCTATCGGCGCCCGGGCGCAAGCTCTGGGCACGATGGAACGGTACGTCTTCGCGCGAGTGCGCCGCTGGCTGAAGCGGAAGCATCCGAAAGGCGGAAGGTGGAGCGAGCAACTGGCCAACATCTGGCCGGACTTCGAGGCCACCTTCAAGCGAGCGCGGGCCAGAAAGCATGGACTCGCAACAGCCGGAAGCCCACGCACCGCATAAACAGTCTGGCGCAGTGATGCCTTGATGGAAAGCCGGATGCGGGAAATCCGCCTGTCCGGTTTGGGAAACGGGAAGAGAAGACGGAGCCTTGCGCAAATATGGCACGCCACCGCGTCTCTTTTCGATTTCATTAACTCTGGTTTGCGCCCACGAAATGCCTCTACAGCCAGGGCGAAATGAACGCATTTCGTTCAGGCGTTTCGCGGGAGAATTCGGGTTGATGGCGGTTTTTCAACGGGCTGATAAGAGTGGAAGTTTTCTCGCAGTAATCGCTGCGCATGTTAAAAGTATTATAGCAGACAACAGGAACCTGTAACCAGAAACCGTTTTGATGATGGCGAAAAAAATTTTCAGCGCCAACGTGCGCGTGCCTGAGAGTCCGCGAGTGCGCTTTTTCGTCAAAGCGCCCGATGAGGGCAAGCAGGGATTCCTGGATATCACG
>JACCVY010000205.1 GCA_013697915.1 Blastocatellia bacterium
CACCAGAATTTATCTGGTTGATAAACGCTTGTATAGTCTTACGTTTTTGCACCTAAAGAGTCTGGATGCAACAGTCGCTGCGGACTTGGGCAAAAAGTTTTTCTCGTCATTTGAGTTGAAGAAGTAGGTTTGTAACTGAACTGTGGTCCGCCGGGAGGAAATGAATTGCAATGGCGTTGATTGGTGCCAACGAACTAAAACGAAAACTGTTGATTGCGGTCGAAGCACAACCCTACGTGGTGTTGGAAGTCTTCTTTGCTTCGCCCACAGCGCGCGGCGCGGCGACGATGGTGCGCACGAAGTTGCGCCACCTGCTGACCGGCGCAGTGATGGAGAAGAACTTTCGTTCGAGTGAAAAGTTTGAAGAGCCGGATGTTGAATTTGCGCCCGCGTCCTTTCTTTACAGCGATGCGCACGGCTATCACTTTATGGATGAGAAGAGTTATGAGCAGTTTGCTTTTAGCGCGGAAGACGTGGGCAGCGATCGCGACTATCTGAAGGAAGGCGTTTCGTTGCAGGTGCTGAAGTACAACGGCGCGGCGGTTTCTTTGCGCTTGCCGCAGTACGTCGAGCTCGCAGTCGTTTCAACAGAGCTTGGGATGCGCGGCGATACGGCGTCCGGCGGAGCGACTAAACAGGCTACGCTGGAAACAGGTTTAGTGGGCCGGGTGCCGCTCTTTATCAAGGAAGGCGAGCTGGTGCGCGTGAATACGCAAACGGGCGAGGTGGCGGGGAGAGCCTGAGGAAAAGTGGCACGGACTTTAGTTTGTGCTCTATCCGACATCGCGAGTCGAGTGGCGGTCCTAAGAAACGAAAGGAACAGACTGAAGGCTCTGATTGAGTCTGAACGTGCCTTCTACCGCGAAGCGGTTATCTAACTTAGCCCAGGGTTGCCGCGTCGCGCGGCTACCCTGGGTAACGGATCTAACGAAGCAATAGCACCCCAACGGGGTTATGTCCGGTATCTCGAGTCAGGCTTAACGTTATTCATTGATTGCTATGTTCGACTGTGGAGGAGACGCAACCCCTTCGGGGGTGGGGCCCTCTTCCACAATTCGAATCCCAGGGTAGCCGCACGACGCGGCAACCCTGGGCTAAGTTACATAACCGCTTCGCGGTACAAACACCAAGTTCAGACTTATTCAGATCTTCCTGAAGCCTTATTTTACCAGTCTTCTTTGGCGATGTAGTTGAGGACGGATTTGATTGAGGCGACGGCGTAGCTGCCGTCGCTTTTTCTTACTGGCAAGTGGCGGTAACGCCCCATTGACATTCTGTTTAGGGCTTCGGCGACTGAATCTTTTTCGTGAAGCGTCTCAGGATTGCTGGTCATCAATTCTGCGACGGGGACGTCAAAGCCGGAATGGACTCGAACGCCGGCTGCCACATTAGTCTCTTCAATTTCGGCAAATTCCATTTCGTCGGCGCGCAACTCTTCGAGCGGGATCTCGCTTGCGGGAATTTGATTCGCGGGAAGTTCGTCGGCAAACGCTGTTCGCGTTTCGTGCTCAAATGCTGGTGGGACGCCCGCGTTCCCAGTGACAGACGTGAGGCGCAGGAGCACATCATGTTCCGTAAAGATGCCGACGAGCTTGCCGCTGTCGACTATCAACGCGCAGCCGGTGTTGGCTTCCTTCATTTCGCGCGTAACATCGCTGGCCAGCGTATTTGGCGCGACGCAGACGGGCGGCTCGTATTCCAGCCGGCCCAAATTGTTTTCCATGACAGACTGCGCAAAACTCTCGGAAGCATCGATGCTGGGAATGTCGAGTTGGCGAAACGGCGCCAGACAATTCTCGCAGCGGTCGATACCGTCAATATTTTCGTGGCCACAGGAAGGACAGTTCATTCTTTTATTTCCGATTACCGATTGCCAATTGCCGATTTGAAAAATCTCCGGTGCCGACGCTCAGTTCATTTGGGCGCAATGGATACTCAAAGCTGAGATCAATCGGCAATTGGAAATCGGCAATCCTATTGAACGACCCAGGTGTCGCCGCTGTTGATTAATTTTTCCAGACTGCCGGGACCAACTTTGGCAATCGCCGCTTCGATTTGATCGACCATTAACTCTTCATAGCTTGGCCGTTCGACGGCGCGGAAGATGCCCACCGGCTGTGGAAAGTCGGGCTGCTCCATGCGCGCCAGCATGAAAGCGACGGAAGGATCCTGCAAGTAAATGTCATGGACCAGCAAATCGTTTTCAGTGATGCCGTTCTCGCCAATCGTTACCACTTCCGGATGCGCGCCATTCATGCGAATGCCTTTGTTTCGATCCTTGCCGTAAATCATCGGCTTGCCGTGTTCGAGGTAAAGCACGCGGTCTGTGCGCACGCTCCGTTCGGCAAAAGAATCGAACGCATGATCGTTAAAGATGTTGCAGTTTTGATAGACCTCGATGAAAGAGATGCCCTTATGTTTCGCTGCCGCTTCGACCACTGTGCCGAGATGCTTGACGTCGATATCGATTGAGCGTGCCACAAAGGTCGATTCGCTGGCGATGGCAAGAGAAAGTGGATTGATGGGATAGTCGACCGCGCCCATCGGGCTGGACTTCGTCTTCTTACCAAACTCAGAGGTCGGACTGTATTGCCCCTTGGTCAAACCATAAATGCGATTGTTGAAAAGTATGTAATTGATATCGAGGTTGCGGCGAATCGCATGCATAAAGTGATTGCCGCCAATCGAAAGTGCGTCGCCGTCGCCGGTAATCACCCAAACGCTCAAGTCTGGATTTGCACACTTGATGCCGGTGGCAATCGCCGGGGCGCGGCCATGAATCGAGTGAAAACCGTAGGTGTTCATGTAGTAAGGAAAGCGCGACGAACAGCCGATGCCGGAAACGAAAACGATCTTTTCGCGCGGCACACCCAGTTCGGGCATGACCTTCTGCACGTTGTTGAGGATTGCATAGTCACCGCAGCCGGGGCACCAGCGCACTTCCTGATCGGAAACAAAATCAGACTTCTTCAGTTGACCTGGAGGCGGCGCAATGCGGCCCGAGACAGCCGAACCAACTTCGCTGTCCGCCGAAACGCTGGCATCGACCTGCGCCAAGTTGCCGTTGCCGCTATTACCATTTCCGTTTGTGCTCATGAATGCTCCTGTTTGTCTTCCTGATGACTAAGCAAATATTTCTTCGATTCGTATCTGGAAACCCGGCAAAACATCTCCGCCATCGAGCAGATCGTTTTCAGTTAACGCGGAAATATCATTTAGCGAGCGGTAAACCGTCACGCTGCGCAGGCTTGGACTAACGACCCAAACCTGTTTTGTTCCAGCAGTTAACCACTCTGAAACCCTCTCTTCGATTTCGCCGACGGTATCGTTTGGGCTCAATACTTCCACGGCAAGATCGGGCGCGCCTGGCCAGTAGCCTTTGGTTTTCCCAATTGCGTCAACACGTTTTTGACGAACAAATGCGATGTCGGGTGCGCGCACCGTATCGGGATTGGAACTCAGCTTGAAACCCGTCTCGGCTGCATATACTTCTCCCAAATTATGTTTTTGCACATGGAGGGCAAGGGGCAGGGTTAGACGAATTGTGATCCTGCCATGGTTATGTCCCGCTGGTGACATCTTCTTTAGTTCTCCATTGACGAGTTCGTAACGAAACTCGCCTCGAGGTAAAGCCAGAAGCTCATCAGCGGTCATGAGTTGTACTTCAGTGCTCATATCTACTCCTGAGAAAATCCAGGCGGCAAAGGGTGATGCCTCTCTTCAATTTCGACAAACTCAAGTTCGTCGAATATTACAAATACTCTTCAACCTTCCGAACGATCTCGCGAATCTGGAACGGACGGCCTTTAACTTTCGAGAAGGCCACGGCATCGACCAGATACTTCGCGCGAATCATGGTGCAAAGTTGGCCCAGATTCATCTCCGGCACGATCACAGTTTCGAATCCGGCAATTACTTCGCCGAGGTTCTTTGGGAAGGGGTTCAGGTAACGCAGGTGCGCGGCGGAAACGCTCTTGCCTTCGCTCTGCAGTTTCTCGACAGCCGTACTGATTGAGCCATAAGTCGAACCCCAGCCCAGCACCAGCACCTTACCCGTCTTTTCCCCAAACACTTCGACCGCTGGAATATCATTGGCAACTCGATCGATTTTTTCCTGGCGCAGCTTGACCATCAGATGATGGTTTTCCGGATCGTAGTTGACGTTGCCGGTGATGTGCTGTTTCTCGATGCCGCCGATGCGATGCTCCAGTCCCGGCGTGCCGGGAATCGCATACGGTCGCGCCAGCGTTTCCGGATCGCGCGAATAGGGCATGAAGTTCGCCGGATCGGATGCAAACTTAACTTCGATCTTCGGTAGGTCGCTGATTTCCGGGATGGCCCACGGCTCGGCGCCGTTCGCGAGATAACCATCAGACAGATAGAAGACCGGGCTCATGTATTTGAACGCTAAACGGACGGCTTCAATTGCCATTGCAAAGCAGTCGGCCGGGGTTGCCGGCGCAATCACGATTGCGGGGCACTCGCCATTGCGTCCCCAGACTGCCTGGAACAAATCCGCCTGCTCAGTTTTTGTCGGCAAGCCGGTTGATGGACCACCGCGCTGCACGTTAATAATCACCAACGGCAACTCAGTCATCACTGCCAGACCAATTGCTTCCTGTTTGAGAGCGACTCCGGGTCCGGATGTTCCGGTTAAGCCAATCTGTCCGGCAAAGCTGGCGCCAATGGCTGCGCAAACGGCTGCGATTTCATCTTCCGCCTGAAAAGTTTTCACTCCAAAACTTTTGTGACGCGCCAACTCATGCAGGATGTCGGAGGCCGGCGTGATTGGATACGAACCGTAGAACAACGGCCGGTTCGCAAGTTGTGACGCCGCAACAAAACCGATAGCGGTCGCTTCATTGCCCGTAATTTTCCGGTACTTGCCGGGCGTAATCTTCGCCTTCTTGATCGTGTAATGGGTGGTAAAGATTTCGGTGGTGTCGGCAAAGTTGTAGCCGGTGCGCAACGCGATTTCGTTTGCTTTCGCGAGTTCCGGGTTCTTGCCAAACTTGCTGGTGATCCAGTGGAGCGTATTTTCCATCGGCCGGTCGTAAAGCCAATAGAGCACCCCGAGCGCGAAAAAGTTTTTAGAACGATCGATCTCTTTGCGCGAAAGGGTGACATTGCCCTTCAGCGCATTCATGTTCAGCGTTGTCACCGGCAACTTGTGCACGCGATAGCCGGAGAGCGAACCATCTTCCAACGGATTGGAAGCATAGTTTGCGTATTTCAAATTCTCGGGTGTAAAGCCGTCGGTGTTGATAATCAGCGTGCCGCCCTCTTCGAGGTCGGGCAGGTTCACTTTTAATGCCGCCGGGTTCATCGCCACCAAAACGCTTGGCTGATCGCCCGGTGTCTTGATGTCCTGGCTCGAGAAGTTCAATTGAAAACCGCTGACGCCGGGCAAGCTGCCAGCGGGCGCGCGAATCTCAGCAGGGAAATCCGGCAAGGTCGAGATGTCGTTACCGACAACCGCTGACGTGTTTGTAAATTGAGTGCCCGTTAACTGCATGCCGTCGCCAGAGTCGCCGGCGAAGCGGATCGTTACGGCTTCGAGTTCCTCGAGATTTTTTTCCGTTTGTTCTACCGGGGGTTCGATAACAGTGCTCATGAGTTTTTGATCACGCCTTCTTTGTTTAGGATTGCCGATTGCCCATTGCCAATTGCCGATTTGCGCTTTTGTTAACTTGTTTCAAATCGGCAATTGGAAATCGGAAATCGGAAGTGTCTTCACCCGCCGTCTGTGCTATCCATCACCTGATTCGGATTCGGCGGCAGGTTCATGGTCGTTTTCGGGTAGCTCTCGGCGAGATAACGAATTACGTCAAACACCGAGATCGAACCGACCAGCTTGCCATCTTTGACCAGCGGAATATTGCGATAACCCTTGTCATTCATGATCGCCACGGCATCGCCGATAGTGGCGTCCGGCGTCAACGTCGCGACTACTGGCGACATCCAATTGCTCACCGGCGCCGTCTCGTCGACCGCTTGCCCTACCACCTTCGTCAGGAGATCACGTTCCGTAAAAATCCCCACCACCGAGCGATTTGCTGCGCAAACTATCGCACAACCACCCTCATCCTGTTTCATTACCTGGATAGCTTTGAAAAGCGGCGTGGAAGGCTCGATGCAAACGTAATCGTCAGTCTCCATCAGGCTTACGCTGTCAGCGCGCGCTTTGTGAGACGCGTCGGTCTTGGCGACAGCTATGGGATGATTTTGGGGGATGGCCGATTCACCTGACATCGAAAAATGCTCCGAAAACTCCAGGAAGTGGCGATGCGCGAAGATGTATTTAAAGCCTAAACGATTCTAGCAGTAAAGGCATGATGACTAAAGCATGTAGACGTTATGTAATTGGTTCGCGCCGAAGAGCGGGGGCGTGCCCCCTTCCTGACCATGAGACAATGCCGCCCAATTCACATTCCGGATTGAAAGGCTATGAACCGTCGATAGCAATAAGCGAGATCCATAGTCTCTCAGGTCGGGAAGGTGGGCATGCCCCCGCTCTTCATTACAGCTGCGCTCGGTTTGCATAAAGCGCTTTCAGCTCCTCATCATATGGCGACATCTCTACGAGTTTACCGATGATCTCCGGCAGCACTTTCAACGTCTGATCGATTTCCGCTTCCGTGTTGTAGCGACCGAGTGAGAATCTGATTGACCCGCGGGCCGCGGTGTAGGGCACGTTCATCGCCTGCAGCGTCGGCGAAGATTCATGTGTGGTGGAATGACAAGCGGAACCGGTAGAGACGCAAATGCCTGCTTCATCGAGCTGCACCAGAATGTTTTCGCCTTCAACGTATTCAAAAGAAATATTTGCGGTGTTAGGCAAGCGCCGGGCGCGATCCGGCGTGCCGTTCAAGCGCGCATTTGGAATCGTGCGCAATATTTCGTCTTCGAGTTTGTTGCGCAAGTGTTCGATGCGATCATGGCCGTCAACGTTTTTCGCCAACTCACAAGCCGCACCGAGGCCAACAATATTTGGCACCGCAGAAGTTCCCGCTCGACGCCCGAATTCCTGGCCACCGCCGATGATAAACGGCGACAGCTTCAGTCCTTCACGAATGTACAACGCGCCGACTCCCTGCGGGGCGTGCAGTTTGTGACCGGAAAGGGCAAACAGATCGACTTCACTGTTTTTCAGGTCGATGGGAATTTTGCCAACCGCCTGAACGCCATCGACATGAAAGACCGCGTCTGAATTTTCGCGGACGATCTTTCCGATCTCATCTATTGGAAACAGCACGCCGGTTTCGTTGTTGGCCAGCATCACCGAAACAATTGCGGTGTCGCGGCGCAATGC
Source organism: Blastocatellia bacterium (assembly GCA_013697915.1). GTDB lineage: Bacteria > Acidobacteriota > Blastocatellia > Pyrinomonadales > Pyrinomonadaceae > PSRF01. The sequence goes on from JACCVY010000205.1 coordinate 7,313, forward strand.
CTGGTGTAAGTCGTCAAGATTGAGTTCACCGTTTTCGTTTACTCCGAGCCAGGTAACTTCGCAGCCGATCTTCTCGAGATGGGCGCAAAGATTGCGCACGGCCTCATGCTCGACGCGGGTTGTTATGATGTGCCGGCGCGTAGGATTTTGTTCGAGAAAACCACCGATGGCCCAGTTGTCAGACTCCGAGCCGCATGAGGTAAACACGATTTCGCTTGCGTGTGCAGTGCCAATCAATTCAGCAACTTGTTCGCGGGCGCGTTCGACTGCGGCTTTCATGCGTTGGCCCAGCGAGTGGGCGGAGGAGGGATTACCGTAGGCCTCAGTCAGAAAGGGGCGCATCGCGGCGAAAACTTCCGGCGCGACGCGCGTGGTTGCATTGTTGTCTAAATAGATCATTGCGTTGGTAAATGGTGAATAGTAAATGGTGAATGGTCAGGAAGGAATGGTCAGCCGATGATTGATGGAAATAGGCCAGCTTACGTCGCGACCATTTACCATTCACTATTTACCATTCACTTCTTCAAGAATTTCTTCAATCAACGGGTAACACGAGCGGCAGCCGGCGCCGGCGTTGCACGCGCGCGTGACCGACGCAATCGAGTTAAGGTGTTTAGTCTGAATCTCGTTTTCAATCGTTCGTTCCGAAACGCCGAAGCAGGTGCAGATAAGCGCGTCGTCGCCGTCCCACTGATCGCGCGCTGAATCGCTGTAGGCGCGAATTGCCTCAAGCAGAGCTTCCGACGCGAGGAGCACGCAGTCGCCACGGTCGGCAGCCTCCGGGCCCAATCCGCTCTCAATCGTTTCCAAATCTTCGGCGAGCACGGCGGCTTCAGCCGTAGTCTTATTCTTGACCTGCTCGGTGAGAACTGACAACGCCGCCACCAGCACCGTGCAGCCGGCAACTTTGAATTTCGCGTCATCGATCCGCTGCGCATCGTCGATGTGTAGCGAAACCCTTGCAACTGCGCCACAAGCGAACGATGCCGAGCGCCCGGTGAAATTTGGAGTCGCCGCTTCGCCTACGTTTTTCAGATTCGAGAATTGTTCGGCCGCAAGGCCGGCATCGACACGCATAACAATCACCAAAATGTATCATGATGGTTATCCCTGCGGTAACGCACTATGATAGGCGTCATGTTCGACCGGTTTCGTGAACGCAGTTTGGAACTCGAGCACCTCGACAAAGGTGACTACACCGGCGAGGAATACGAGGGCTGCATTATCGAACTACAAAGAGTCAATCGCTGGCTCGGCGATGTGCAGGCGCTGAAAGATTCGTTGCTCAAGGAAATCGCGCGCGTGAATTTGCAAAGCTTTTCCGTGATCGATGTCGGCGCGGGCTCAGGCGAGCTGTTGCGGGTAATCGCAGGCTGGGCGCACGATACTAAACGAACAGCGTCCTTGACGGGTGTGGAATTAAACGCGCGTTCTGCTCGGGCGATTGCGGACGAGTCCGGGGCTTCAACTGAAATTAGCGCGGTGCGTGGCGATGCGTTCCACCTGCCCTTTGCCGACAACACGTTCGACTACGCAATCTGCTCGCTGTTTACACATCACTTTAAAGACGACAGTGTCGAAAAGCTTTTGCGCGAATTAAGCCGGGTGGCAGCGCGTCGAATATTTGTTATCGACCTCCATCGTCATCCGGTTGCCTATTATTTCTTTACCACGATTGGCCGGCTGTTTTTGCATAATCGCTTGATACGCGAGGATGGCGCGCTTTCGATCCTGCGAAGTTTCAAGCCAAAAGAGTTACAGCAACTAGCGCAACGGGCGGGACTCGAGAATTCGCGAATCGAGCGACACTTTCCCTATCGGCTTGTGCTTACGGCCCCTGCTCGTATGATTGTTGAAAATTGATGATGTCTTCTGCCGAACCATTTGATGTAGCGATCGCGGGCGCGGGTCCGGCAGGCACGAGCGCCGCCATTCGGCTGGCGTTGAATGGCGCGCGAGTTTTGCTGCTGGAAGAAAAGAAGTTTCCGCGCGCCAAACTCTGCGGTGAATTCATTTCCCCCGAATGCATCAGCCATTTCCAACAGCTCGGAGTTATGGACCAGATGCTTTCGGCAGGCGCCAGCTCGCTTCGCGAAACCGTTTTTCATTCGGCACGCGGCCACAAGGTTGCGGTGCCGAGTGAATGGTTTACAGCCGGCGCGACGGCGCTCGGCCTCAGTCGCAGTGAAATGGACCAGCGCTTACTCGAACGCGCCAGGGCGGTGGGCGTAATGGTTCTTGAAGGAGCGCATGCTGCGGGGGTGATTCTTGAGAATGACTTTGTCTGCGGCGTGAAAGTAAAAACCTCCACCGAGGCAAATGAGTATCGAGCGCGATTGACCATTGACGCGACCGGCCGGACTCGCGCGCTGGCGCGACACTTTGATCCGGAGTCTAACAGCCGGTCGAGCAAGGGCAGGCGCGGCTTGGTGGCGTTTAAAGCGCATCTGGAAAACACCGGCGTGGTGCCGGGCGCTTGCGAGATTTATTTCTATCGGGGCGGTTACGGCGGACTCAGCCAAATCGAAGACGGACTGAGCAATCTGTGTTTCATAGTTTCGGCCAGTGACGTGCGCCGTCGTGGCTCAGATCCCGACCGCGTGCTGCGCGAAGTGGTGATGCAGAATTCGCGCGCCGCTAAAACGCTCGAGCAAGCGCGGCTTTGTTCTCCCTGGCTGAGCGTTTCGCTCGAAGGCTTTGGACGCAGGATTTTGACGCCGGCGAGAGGCTTGTTGACCATCGGCGACGCGGCGAGTTTCATCGATCCTTTTACCGGCAGCGGCATGTTGATGGCGCTGGAGAGTGGCCAGGTTGTTGCCGACACGATTGTGTCGCAGCTTGGATTTGGTGGCGAGGCGCAAACAGTAGAGTTGGTTGCTAGGGAATACGAACGCGAATACACCCGCAGGTTTGACTCACGCCTGCGCGTTTCCGGATTGCTTCGTCGCGCTGCGTTCGTCCCGCACCTGGCTGAATCCGCCATACTTATTTTCGGCACGAGCGCGCACTTGCGGCGCAAACTTGCGCGCGCCACCCGTCGCACAAATAGCGGTCAATCGCCTGCCTCAAGCAGTTGATGACCGTGGATAACGGGTCGCGCAGTGCTGCTCGCAGTTCCTCAATGAAACAGGAATTGCTTGCCAGAAAGGGACTTTTTGGAGTAAAAGGACTGAGCATTTTCGTCTTCGTGCGCCCCGGCGCCTTTCTCAAAGGTCGTGACTTCGATGGCCGAATCGCTCCCCAGACTTGGCTAAGTTTGATTGACGTTCACCCATTTGACCGAATCTGGCTCTTACCTTAAGGAGAATGAAATGATGTCTGCGTCCCCTGCGCACTCGCTGAAGATTTCCCGTCGCATAACAACGTTCTTGATGTTCACAATCATTTTCGCTCTCCTCGGTGCGGGCGTGGTGCTTGGTCAGTCACAATCCAACGCCGCCGATCTTCAGGGCTTCGTGAGAGATCCGAAGGGCGCCGTAGTGACAAGCGCAACGGTGACAGCCAGGAATCCTGCAACTAACACAACCAAAAGCGCCACCACCAACGACGAGGGCTTCTATCAGATCCTTACTCTCACTCCGGGAGAGTATGAGCTGAGCGTTGAAGCTCCTAATTTCAAGAAGGCCGTGTTGCCTGGCGTGAAACTGACAGTTGGCCAGCGTGCGGATCTGGATGTGACATTGGAGGTTGGCCAGGTTAGTGAGGTCGTCACAATCTCCGGAGCGTCCGCGGAACTGGTAGAGACCACCAAGACGTCCGTGGCCACCACCATTGACCAGCAACGCATCGATAATCTGCCGATCAACGAAAGAAACTATTTGTCCTTTGCGCTGACCACCTCGACTGTCGGACGCGACAATGGTCGCCCGATTGGACCAGCGCCCACCACCGGCTTGAATTTTGGCGGCCAGCGCGGTCGTTCAAATCTGGTGCAGGTTGACGGCGCCGACTACACCGACAACTCGGTGAATGCGGCACGCTCGACGGTCAGTCAGGAGGCAGTGCAGGAGTTCCAGGTTGTAACTAATTCCTTTGCGCCGGAATTTGGGCGCTCCGCCGGCGGAGTCGTAAACGTAGTGACGAAGAGCGGCACTAACGATTTGCACGGGAACGTCTTTGAGTTTCTCCGCGACAAACGTTTCCAGGCCCGAAATTCTTTTGCGCCAGTAGCGAAACCAGCGTTTAAGCGAACTCAATATGGCGTTACCCTCGGTGGGCCACTCGATCGCGATCGCACCTTCTTCTTTTTTGCTTTCGAACAGCGCCGCCGCGACGAATCAGGATTCTTTACGAGCAACGTCGCCCAGGGTTTGAATTCGTCCGTGACGATACCGGTAATCCCAGCCGGTCCCGGAATTTTTCTCAATCCCGTAGCGCGTACGTTCAACAATCTAACGACTCAACAAGCCGCATATATAAATGGCCTGTTGGCGGCGGGTACAGGTCCCGCAGTCTGCGCAGCCCGAGCCTACGCATTTTTCGCATCCAGCGGCGGTTCAACGGGACTTACTGGAACCAACCCTTTGGGTAGCCCAAACGATGGCAGTGTATGTCCGGCGATCAGTCCCATTTTGCCAGGCACAATCGGGTCGCGTTTTATTTTGTCAGGAGCCCCGGTGCCGGTGGGGACCAGAAACGCAGCGGGACAGTTCATTGCGTTTCGCCCGCTCAACGATTTGGCCAGGATTTTTCCAGTCGTTGAACGGACTACTTTTAATTCGATACGTCTGGATCACCTAATTACAAAAGATCATCAATTCACGCTCCGGTTTGGTTACAACCCCAGCCGGATCACTGGTATTCAATCTGAATCGCAAAACCAGGCTATAGGTCAGAACGACTTTTCGCGTACAGGAATTCAAAAGTTGCGCGACTTTTCGCTGGTTGCAAGTTTGACGTCGACTTTGTCGAGCAGCATGGTTAACGAATTGAGATTCAATTTCGGCGAGCGGCGTGCCACCTTCCATTCGCAAAATGGTGACGCGGTCGCCGTCAATATTTCTGGCGCCGCATTTTTTGGCCGCGAACTCTTCTCACCTGTAATCCGCACTGAGACGCGTTATGAATGGACCGACAGCTTGAACGTGGTCAAGGGTAACCACAACTTCAAATTTGGCGGCGACGTAGCTTTCATTCATGTCAACGCAATCTTCGAGTTGAACTTTGCCGGCGTTTATAACTTTGGCGGACAGAGCGCGGCGCCGCTGGGATTTCCGGGAGCGCCGCCGGACTTTACACCGGTCCAGCAGTATGGACTTGGAGTCCCGGGTAATTATGTCCAGGGTTTCGGCAATCCCGCCAGTAATCTCGGCAATCGACCTTACGCGGCGTTTGCCCAGGATTCCTGGAAGATTCGTCCTAACTTTACGCTGAATTACGGCGTGCGCTACGACTATGAGCAAACACAACAGATTGCACCGAGCCCGTTTACTGATCCGCTTTCTCATATCGCGCTTACCGCAGCCGACAACCAGAATGTCCAGGACTTTTTCAAGGTGCAGCAGGGTTTCCCGCGTGACAAAAACAATTTCGCACCGCGAATCGGGATGGCGTGGGATTTGAAGAATGATGGCCGCACCGTGCTCCGCGCGGCCTATGGAATCTTTTACGATCATCCGCTCCTGGCCATCGGCTTTAATTCCGATATCGCAGACAATGTTCAGCAGCAGCAGTTCGTTGCCGTGCCGGGCCTGCCTGATCCGAGGAACAATCTGAACGCAGCGCAAATCTTTCAGGGAACCGTTTGCGTGCCAGGCCAGGTTTGTCCGTTTGGGCCATTCGTGACGCCAGGCGTAGCAGTGGGCACCGATTACCAGCGAGGCCGCCAACGTTTCAATGACCAAACATTCCCCGGTTTTGGTCCAGCGTTGCCTTTTCCGTTGCCCGTTTCCAAAGATTTTCAGTTCGCCTCTGCAAATCAGGCGAACGTCAGTGTCGAGCGTAAGCTGACGGGCAACATGTCTTTGTCAGCGAGTTGGATCTTTGTCGGCGCGCATCACCTCCCGCATCCGACTAATCTAAATCCCGTAAACAACGCTCTGTTGATCCAAAACTACGTGCGCTGTAATGGTACTCAACCGACGAATGCCGGCGACACTTTGTCGGTGGATCCAGCACTCTGTGCCAACATTGTGGCCCAGCCGATCCCAGGTTTGATCTCCGTAACGACGCGCGGCACTGTGGTTCGCCCGTTTGCGGCGAATCTGTTTCGACGCAGCGGACCTAACTATTTCTTTGTGCAGTCTGTCTCAGGCGGCGCCGTAACCCCCGCCATTTTCAATGGTGCGCTAGTCGCAACCGGTGCCCTGGCCAGACCCGGAATCATTTCCACTTACGGGGACGTCAACGCGCAGGTTTCCGATGGCAACTCTATTTACCACGCGGCGAACTTTGAACTGAAGCGCCGCTTCGCTAACAATTTCCAATTCCTGGCCTCGTACACCTGGTCACACTCGATTGACGACTCGTCAGACTTGCAGACGCTGCTGCTCCCGCAGGACGCCGGGAATTTGCGGGCTGAACGCGCTGACGCGCTCTTCGACCAACGTCACCGCTTCGTCTTTAGCGGCGTGCTTGCCTCTCCGGCCAGCTGGCGGGGCGCGGGAGGTTGGCACAGCTTTCTCTCCGACTTCATCGTCGCTCCAATTTTCGAGATTTCGTCAGGGCGCCCCTTCAACATTCTGTCCGGAGTCGACACCAATAATGACCAGACCAGCCAGACCGATCGTCCCAGTGTGCTTGCCGATGGAACACTGGTTATTCCTCCAGCGTTCACGTCCGGCTCGTTGGGACGTAACAGTGGCATCACGCGATCTTACTCGTCGTTTGACATGCGCGTCTCGCGCATTTTCAGAGCGGGAGAACGGATAAGGATTGAAGCGATTGCCGAGGGCTTCAACCTTTTCAACCGCTTTAACGAGGCATCTGTCTCCCCGCGCTTTGACGATGTTAATGCCTTCCATCAGCGTGCAGCGAATGGGCGTTACTATGGTCGGCCGACCGCGGCATTCGATCCGCGCCAGTTTCAGTTTGGACTCAAACTGAACTTTTAGAAGTTTGGGATAGCGATTCCTGCGTGTCCAATTGTTGAGTTTGGTGTTCAAAGGACAGGCAACCCACCCGCCACTAATTCGAGGGACAGGCATTCGTGCCTGTCCCTTTGAATTTTAGAGCTCGAATTTCAGAGCTCAGAACGCCGGTCGCTTTTCTTTTGCGGCCTTAGTTAGTAGTCTTTTCGCCGTAACCGGGCGAACTAAAAAGCGGCTCAGGGCATCTGAAACCAGGCTGCTCAGTTTACCGGTCCTGGATTTCAGAACTACTCCCCGAATACTCCTTATGCTGAATCGATATTTTCAACAAACCATTTTGCTGGGTGTTTCATCGCTCTTGATGATTGGCACCGCAGCCGCCCAATCCAGCCGGCCGCGGCGCGTCACCAAACAACCGCTAAAGCCTGCCGAGGAACCTTTGTTACGGCCGGAGCCGAAGCCGAGTCCGACGGCGCGCAACAACGCCGAACGGCCCCTGATTGACGTGCAACCCGTCAGGCCGGTCGTGAATACAGTCGGCACCGGTGACACTTCGCACGCCTATCAGTTGCTGCAACAGAAGCAGTTTGCGGAAGCCGCCAAAGAAGCAAAGGCGCTCGCAGTGCAATTCCCCAACGATCCTGAAGTCTGGAAAATTGCCGGCTTTGCAGAGTTGAACCTGAAGCAGTACAGCCAGGCCATTGACGACCTCGAGAAGGCCATGAACCTTCAGGAGGTTTCCAAACGCGAAGACGTCAATACCGCGGATGCGTTGGCCCAGGCTTATGTGCTGTCGGAAAAATTCGATCGCGCGTTGCCAATGCTGGTGACTGCAACCACGCGACCCGGCACGCAACCAGATCCGGCGATGCTTTATTACCGCGGACTGGCTGAATACAAGACCGGCAAACTTGCTGACGCAGAAAAAACTTTCAATGCTGTTGTTAAGGCGAATCCAAAAGACTCGGCGTCACTTTTTTATCTGGCACAGATTGCCGTCGGCAAGAACGATCTGGATGGCGCGATTGCTTCGCTCAATCGGGTAACGGTGATCGATCCGCGCTTTGCGGCGGCTTGGACGTTGTTAACGTCTGCTTATTTACGCCGCGCAGCGTTGAGCACTGACACTACAAAATCCGCTGCCGACTATTTGAATGCTGTGCGCGCGGGCGAAGGATTGATTAAGGTGCGGACCGACGCCGAAGCCGTAACGCTTTTTGGACAGGCCTTGATCGGTTCCCAGCAATACCCGCGAGCCGCAGCGGCGCTGGAACGCGCAACGCTAGGGAACGACGCCAAGGGTGTGATCTTTTATCTATTGGGAGTGGCGCAATCGCGGGCGAAGAATTTTCCGAAGGCAATCGCCGCATTGCAAACAGCAAGTCAAAAGTCGCCTGACGACATAAATGTTTATCGCGAACTCGGCTACGCTTACGAAGTGACGAAGCAATATGCAAAGGCTTTGGCAGCCTATGAGAAGGGCTTGAGCCTTGCTCCAAGTGATTCTGACTTTAAGGAATCAGCTGAGCGCGTGCGCCCATTTGCGAAGTAGTTTTGAGGTTTGGTTGGAGGTAAGTAAATGAAGTTAGTGACTATTCTATTCCTGACCGCAATGCTGAGCGTCACCGCCGTTGCACAGCGCCCGCGAGCTGTCGATACCGCGACAGATGCATCGAAGGCAGTCCCAGCTGCTCCGCCGCAATCCATGAAGGCGAAATACGAGGGCGGCGTCTTTGGTCACAGCCACACCATGGAGGGCACGCTCAGCTTTGACGACGCCAATGCGCGTTTACTATTTCGCAAAGACGGCAAAGATGTTTTCTTCATTCCCTACAACGCGGTCAATTCGGCGTTTGCCGATACTCAAAAGAAAAGACCTGGTGCGGCCACGGTGGCCAGCAACGTTCCTTATCTTGGATTTCCCCTCGGCCTGATCAAGACCAAGGTGCGCTACCTGACGGTGCAATTCAGCGATCCCGACACGCTTGTTAGCGGCGTTACCAGCTTTCGTCTGGAGAACCAGGGCCTGGTCGACTCCGCTTTATATGCGCTGGCGCGAAAGTCAGGACTGGTGCCGCGTGGTGAGGTTTACGTCAGGAAGAGAGATAACGAAGAAGCGAATAAAACGAATCCATAAGCGCGTTTTGTTCAGGGCTTTACGACTTGGCCAATGACATGCAGCGCTACATAACGATGCAGTTTCTCACGATTTGTTTTTAAGTAGGGTGAGTAATCGGCAGCAATACCGTCATCGGGTCGCGCCAGCAGGATATAAGCTTCCAACAATCCTTCATCATCTAATTGCTTCAACTGCGCCAGCGAGGGACTTAGCTTTTTCGCTTTCTTGTCCGCAGTTGCAAGCGCGATAACACTTCTTAAAGCATCGGCTTCTTCAGTCAAAGAGTGACGGTAAGAGGATTCGTTCGGAAAGACTTTGGCGAATTTCTCTTTGCGCCAAACTGAACGCGTCGCTCCATAAGATATCCACGCAAACGAACCGTCATCCTTCCCTCCCAACAGGGCGCCGGCATCGAGATTGATTTTCGCGTCCCCCTTTTCATCAAAGGTCACGTTCCTTGGCACGTCAATCTGCGGGTGCGCCAGAGCCGTGTTGGTGAGTTGTCCCCATTGGATCAATCCGGCGCGCGCAAAGCTATTGTAGGGTTCAGTGATAAAGGCTTCGATGTACCGTTCACGAGCTGCGTCGGTTTTGCCCTGCTTCATTAGTGGCGTGGCGGAATAGCGGTAGGCAGTTTCTTTTGTGGGATCAATGGCGATTGCTTTTTCATACCAGGCAGAGGCCTGGGTGAAATCGCCTCGTTGCATATAGACATCGCCCGAGAACAAGGCGGCGTGGTAGAGCTTTGGATCCAGGCCTAACGCCTTCTGATAATCCTTGAGCGCATCGTCGAGCTTGCCCTGCCCGAAAAAACTCTCCGCCTCGATCATCACGGCATTTGCCAGCAGGTTTTGCGAAAACGAGCTTGTGTCTGAGCCGTCCGGCGGCAGGCTCTGAATCAGCGCTTGGACTACTGGCTCGCCGACGCCCAGCTCTTTCGCTCTGATAAATGCATTTCGCGCCCTGACACGCAACGCCTGTTTATCCGCAGTCTCGATCGTGGTGTTCGCCTGAGCAACCAATGCGAATCCGAGGTGGAAAACCATTTCCGCGTTATTGGGCTCAGCCGCGACAATCTTTTCGAGCAGCGGCAAGGCTTCTGTATAGCGCGTCTGTTTGGTTAGTTCGGCAACCTTTTGTTTTAGTTCTCTAAGGCCGGTGTCTGTTTGCGCGTAGCCGCTAAAGCAGAAACTCGAAAGAGACAGGAAGAGGATTACAAAGCCTGAGAGTGAAGTCTTGCGTTGAAGCATCATTCTGTTCCTTGAGCTATTTTGACTTAGCGACAACTGAAGGAAGCTCTGATCAAGTTAATCGGGCTTTACCTTTCCAAAACCCGCGTAGTGGGTGACGCCGCGCTTCGCGGGCTCAATACAAATGCTCATTGCCTTAATCAGCTTCCTTCAATTTGCCGGACTAGTAGTTGCGCAATGAAGTGTACCTGCCGTTGTTCGACTACTGCTCGAGCGTGGCATTCATGGTTATTTCGGCATTCAATACTTTCGAAACCGGACATCCGGACTTGGCATTGTTTGTTGCTTTCTCAAACGCTGCTTGATCGGCGCCTGGTACTTTTGCCATGACTTCGAGGTGCACTTTCGTGATCGCAAAACCGGCGTCCGTTTTTTCCAAACTCACGCTGGCCTTGGTGTTAATGCTTTCGGCCGTCAATCCAGCCTCGCCTAATTGCCCCGACAAAGCCATTGAAAAGCAGCCCGCATGCGCGGCCGCGATCAGCTCTTCGGGATTAGTACCGGCGCCGTCTTCAAAACGGGTGCTGAAAGAGTATTGCGTGTTCGAGAGCACGCCGCTGTCAGTCGAGATCGTTCCCTTGCCATCCTTAAGGCCGCCTTGCCAGACGGCTGATGCATTGCGTTTCATTTATGCTCCTGTTGAGAGAAAAGTTTCTGCTGCTGTGGCAGACAATGTAACGCATTCGCGGCATAGTCAGCTAATTCCAGAACAATGTGGTTAGTTCCAGGATGACGATAGAAAAAAAACCTGAGCGCGCGGAGCGCGCGATAGCGCGAACGCTGCGATTTAGCAGTCATACAAAGCTGTCACCCACTTCGTGGGCTTTTCGTTTTTGCTTCAACGAACCTGGGGTTCCGCTCCGCTACACCCCAGGCTTTATGCTATCGCCGCGCTTCGCGGGCTCAGTGCAGACTTTCACCAACTTGTTCAGAGCCTCCTTTAGTCTATGCCGGCTCGTCAAACACAGACTAAAAAGTTTAACGACTGAAGATTGCTAATCCGTCGGCTGTGCTTTCACGCGCGCGATCCATCGGTCGATGCGTTGCTCCAGGACATCTAAAGGCAACGCGCCCCCGCCGAGTACTTCATCGTGAAATCCGCGAATGTCGAATTTGGCGGCGAGTTCAGCACGCGCTTTTTCGCGCAAGCGTAAAATTGTTAGTTGGCCCACCTTGTAAGCCAGGGCCTGTCCCGGCCAGGCGATGTAGCGATCCGTTTCTGCCTGGAAGTACGCTTCGTTTTGGCTGGAATGATCGCGCAGGTATTGGACCACCTGCTCGCGGTTCCACTTCTTGTAATGAATGCCTGTGTCCACCACCAGTCGCGCTGCGCGCCACATTTCATCGTCGAGCCGTCCGTAGTTGCTATAGGGGTTCTGATAAAAACCCATCTCCTTGCCAAGTCGTTCCGTGTAAAGCGCCCAACCTTCGACGTACGCCGTGTAGAAAGCTTGTTGGCGAAATGCCGGCAAATCCGTTTGCTCCTGCGCAATCGAGATTTGCATGTGATGACCGGGCACGCCTTCATGGTATGCAGTGTCTTCGTTATTTATGGTCAACTGGTTTTCATAATCGTAGGTGTTGACGAAGACGTGGCCCGGACGCGAACCATCCGGCGTGCCCTGGTTGTAGGAAGTGGACGCAGTCTTCTCGCGAAAAGCTTCGACTGGCAGTATCTCGAGTTTGGCTTTGGGCAGCCGGCCGAAATACTCCGGCAGTCGTTTCCACATTTGATCGGTGTAGGCGCGGTACTCGTCAAGAATTTGTTGACGAGATTTCGCATGCAGGTCCGGGTTCTTTCGCAGCGACTCCTTGAAAGTTTTCAAGTCGCTAAAGCCAAGCTGCCTGGCGATAGCCAGTTGTTCGGCTTCGATGCGCGCCACTTCGCGCAGCCCGAGTTGATGGATCTCTCCCGGCGTCATGTTCGTCGTCGTCTGACTTCGCACAGCGAAGGCGTAACGTTCATTCCCCTGCGGTAACGACCAGATTCCGATGTCAGTCCGACCTTTCGGCGCATATTCGTCACGCACAAACTTCGCAAAGGCCAGGTATGCCGGTAGCACCTGTTCACTAATCGCAGCGAGCACACCCGCGCGCAGACGGGCGCGCTCGGCTTCGGAAAACTCTTTGGGAAAGGCGTTTGTCGGTTGCGCGAAGGGGGTCTCCTCCGCTTTTTGTTTGGCGATCTCCTCAGCCTGTTCCGCCACTTGCAGAAGCAAAATTCGCGGCGGCATCAAACCGTCCCGCATCCCATTGCGCATCTGGATCATGGTTTCGTTGAAGGCCCGCGGCAATTGCTTCAACCGTGCAATATAGTCTTCATAGTCTTTGACTGTTGAGAACGACAGCGACGTGACGAATTGCGGAGTGTCAATGTGCAACCCACGAAACTGGGTTACCGGCATTTCCCATTCTTTGAACTTCGCGGCTTCGAGACGCTCGCGCAGATCGCGCACCATCAGATCGCGATTGAGTTGTTCCTGCTCAGGAAAGCCGGTTGTGTCTATGGCTGCAAATTGATCCAGGAAGACCTGGGTTTGGTGCAGATCTTTATCGATCGCCGCCTGCGAAAAGTCGCTGAGCTTAGCGTTGTAACGCTTGTCGCCGATGATCGAGGCAAGCTCCGGACTGGTGCGCAGCGTGTACTCCCACTGCTCGTTCAGAAGATCGTGCAACTTCTTAACGCGTTGCTCGACGGACATTTTGCGCATTGTGCCTCTCGACTTTGGTTGAGCTACGACTGCGCCGGTGATGGCACAGAGAATGATGGACAGCATAAAAAAACGTAAGACAATGATCATGTAACGCCTCCGAATTCCTGGTTCCCCTGTAAAATTGTGCACCCGGCTCCAGTGGCAGCGGGTTATATATACTTTTTTAGAATCCGCCGCACCGTGTTGATGTTTCTAAACGTGGCCTTCGTTCCCAAAGTTCTTTCCAGGATTGGACCGGAAATTTTGGAGTCGCTGAAATTTGTATGGCACAACCAGTAAACTTCGCGGCCAGTCACCTTTAGATCGTCAGCGTCGGTTGCAAGCGACTCCACTTTTTGCGACACCGCCTTAGCGGGACTGTCTGCGATGAAGCCGACGTAAAGAGTGTTGCCCGGGCGATTCAATTCAATTTCAGCAAACGGCCGGTGTTTGGCGACGCGCTCAAGTTCGTCCAGCGTTCTTACCAAAGTTGCTACTTCATAACCAAGTGCCTGGTGCAAATGTTTTTCAATCTGACGCTGCAACGCATTCGTATCTTTGGATTTTGCGTCAAATATTACGTTACCGCTGGCAATAAAGGTTTCGACATTGGTAAAACCTACTGCCTCGAAAAACTGGCGCAGTTGGTCCATCTTAACGACGTGGCCGCCGACGTTTATGGCGCGCAAGAAGGCTATGAACTTTGGCATTGAGTTCGACTGCGAATTTATCTGGCAAGCATGATACCAGCCCCGGCATCAACCTATCTCCTTCAGTGACATGAGATCAGTACCACCTCGCGGTAGCGGGTGGGTTCCGGACTTCAAGCGATTTCACAGCGTCATGGCTAAACCTCCGCTCTTGCCGAACACCGAATCTAAGACCCACCCGCTACCGCGAGCAATTGTGTTTGATGTCAAGTAGATTTTTGGGCAACCCTCCATGGTGATTTGGTTTTGAGCATGACATTGACAATAGTTAGAAGTTTTCGCATGCAGGCCACCAGG
>JACCVY010000206.1 GCA_013697915.1 Blastocatellia bacterium
GAGCGGGGGCAAGCCACCCTTCCCAACCTGCGAGATTGACTCCGTTGAGTGATCTACTGGTTTCATCTCAGCCGACATAACTTCATTTGTTCAACTGCTGCGCCAGCGGAAGAATTGTCTTCTGCCAGATGTCCGGTGTGACTGGTCCAATCTGTTTGAAGCGGATGACACCGTCGCGATCGATTAGATAAGTCTCCGGAGCGCCGTACACGCCGTAATCAATACCCACTCTGCCGTCGTTGTCCGAAGCGCTCAATACATACGGATCGCCCAATTCTCCCAACCACGACAGCGCATCTGCGCGATTGTCTTTATAGTTTAGACCATAGATCGGCAACGCTCCTGAACGCGCATACTGAAGCAGCAAAGGATGCTCGTCGCGGCAGGTAACGCACCACGACGCCCAAACATTCAGCAACCAAACTTTGCCGCGCATGTCCGCAGCAGAAAAAGTTTTAGACGGATCCCTGAGCTGTGCCAATTGAAAGGCCGGCGCCGGCTTATCGATTAGTGGCGAAGGCACTTCATGCGGATCGTGGCGCAAGCCGATGGCGAGAAACGCCACTAACAAAATGAAGAGCACCAGCGGAATTGCAAATCTTGTCATGATTCCTCTGCTGCGGTTGCCAGCGCCGGAATTGTTGTTGCGGTTGTTGTCCGCAGAGCCTCGCGTTGTTTGCGCGCCCCCAGTGCATAGCGACGATCGCTGAGCGCCAGACCTCCGCCCATCGCCATCAGCAACGCGCCGCCCCAAATCCAATCGACGAATGGCTTGTAGTAAACCCGCACGCTCCAGGCGCCGGCGCTGACCGGCTCACCGAGCGAGATGTAAAGATCGCGAAACAGTCCTGTATCAATCGCTGTCTCAGTCATAACACTTTCAGTGGCGATATAGGATCGCTTCTCCGGAAACATGTGATTGGTGACATTGCCGTTCTTGCTGACTTCGATGTCGGCGCGTGCTGCTCGATAGTTTGGTCCGAGAACGTTGGTGACGCCGATTAGGCGAAAAGTGTAGTTACCGGCGTTGACCGTGTCGCCGACGTCCAT
Source organism: Blastocatellia bacterium (assembly GCA_013697915.1). Lineage (GTDB taxonomy): Bacteria > Acidobacteriota > Blastocatellia > Pyrinomonadales > Pyrinomonadaceae > PSRF01. The sequence goes on from JACCVY010000206.1 coordinate 1,051, forward strand.
GCGCACGTCCTGTTCGGACTGATAGCCGGTGACGAGAGTCACACCAACTATGAAAACAGCCACGCCCAGATGGGCCAGGTGCATGCCGTAGTAACTTCTGGTCTGCGTTCTTAACTTCTGGAAAGTGCTGAGTTGGCCTGAGGTAGTCTTGACGCGTTCCCAAATATTCACGCCGGCGGAAAAGAGTAGCCAAAGCGCCAGCATCAGACCGAGTGAAACCAGCGGTTTCCACTGTCCCAGAACAAAGGGAAGTATCAGGGCAGTCACCACTGCGGCGAGGAACGCCCAACGTAGTCGCACAGCCAGTTCCGGCAGGCTCGCCTTTTTCCAGCGCGCGATTGGACCAACCCCCATCAGGAAAACGGCGGGAACCATTAACGGCACAAACACACTATTGAAGTAAGGTGGACCAACAGAAAGTTTTCCCATGCCCAGGGCATCGATGATCAGCGGGTAGAGTGTTCCCAACAAAACTGAACCGGCGGCGACGGTCAGCAACACATTGTTTGAAAGCAAAAACGATTCGCGCGAGACCAGATCAAACTTGCCACCGAGACCAACTTGTTTCGCGCGCCAGGCATAGAGCAGCAGCGAGCCACCAATCACGAATACCAAAAACGCGAGAATAAAAATGCCGCGTTTGGGATCGGTTGCGAATGCGTGAACCGAAGTCAACACACCCGAGCGCACCAGGAAAGTTCCCAGCAGGCTTAATGAGAACGCAGCGATTGCAAGTAACACCGTCCAGCTTTTAAATCCGCCGCGCTTTTCGGTGACTGCGAGTGAATGGATCAAAGCAGTGCCAACCAGCCATGGCATGAACGAAGCATTCTCGACTGGATCCCAAAACCACCAACCACCCCAGCCCAGTTCGTAGTAAGCCCACCAGCTTCCCAGCGCAATGCCAACCGTCAGGAACATCCAGGCCACCGTGGTCCATGGCCGCGACCAGCGCGCCCAGGTAGCGTCGAGCCGGCCGCTAATCAGTGCCGAGATAGCGAACGCAAAGGCGACGGAGAATCCGACGTAGCCCATGTAGAGCATGGGTGGATGCGCCACCATTGCCGGATCCTGCAGCAGGGGATTGAGATCGCGGCCGTCAACTGGAGCGGGAATCAAGCGAGCGAAGGGATTGGAGGTCAGCAACATGAAAAGCAGAAACCCAACGCTGACAATCCCCATCACGCTCAGCACGCGCGCAACCATCTCATCAGGAAGGTGTCTGCTGAATAAGGAAACGGCAACGGTCCAGATACCCAGCATGAACGTCCACAGCAAAAGCGAGCCTTCATGCGAGCCCCACGTCGCCGCCAGACGATAGTGAAGCGGCAACTGCGAATTAGAATTTGTGGCGACGTTGAGGACCGAGAAGTCGTTAGTTATGAACGAATACCCAAGACAACAAATAGCGATGGCCACGAAAATGAATTGCGCCTGGCCGGCTGGTGCGGCGAGAGCAATCCAGGCTCGATTGCCGCGCGCAGCGCCAATCAAAGGCAAGGTTGCCTGCGTCAGCGCCAGCAAGAGCGCAAGGATTAATGCGAACTGACCGATCTCAGGAATCATAATTCAGGTGTGCATGCGAAACGGCTATGCCGTCTGATGTGCGGAAGGTCTATGACCTTCCGTCGCTGCCTATGTATTTTGGGGCTTCGCCCCGCAATTCAAGAAATTTCAATTGACCTAAAAAGGGGCGCTGCCCCAAAAACAATTTAGGGGAATCCGGAAGGTCATAGACCTTCCGCACATCAGACGGCACAGCCGCGACGTCTTTGAGTCTTTTAATCCATGCCGACCCCAAGCACGGCACTTTTCAAATCCCTTCACGGTCCAACCACTGTCTTCGCCGCTTCTTTTTCATGCTTGGCCGCGTCAATCGCCTGGCCCGCCTGCGGCGGCATGTAGTTCTCGTCATGCTTGGCCAGCACTTGATCGGCGTAGAAGACTCCGTCCGTTCCTATATGTCCCTGCGCCACGCAACCGCGTCCTTCTTTAAACAGGTCGGGAAGAATTCCTTTGTAGACGACGGGAATGCTCTTGGCTGTGTCGGTGACGACGAAGCGTGTTGTCAGCCCATCGTTATCGCGATCGAGTGATCCTTTTTCCACCAGCCCACCGACGCGAAAGGTTCGGCCCACCGGCGCTTCTTTCGCCACAACCTGCGAAGGACTGAAAAAGAAAACGAGATTTTGCTGGAAGGCGCTGAGCGCCAGCGCCGCAGCGATTCCCAGTACACACAGACCGAGGACGATAAAAGCTATTCGTTTATGACGTCGTTTCATTACCATCTCAATAAAACCTCATCTGCGATCTTGCTCGCGCAAACTTTTCCTGCGCCTCAGCAATTGCAAGACTTCCGCGCCGAGCAGGATTAGGGTCGCGATGTACGAGCCCCAAACATAAAAACCGTAACCGCCCATGTAGAAGAAGTTTGCCCAGTTCATAACTAAACAGCAACTGCGGCGACGCGTGCCGCGTTCTGCTCCCTCTCCAAAATGATATAACGCACGCGAACGAGCACCACCGCAATCGAATATAACCAGCATGCCGCCAGTATTATCAGCAAAGCAGCGAGCATAGGCGGCGCGATCGTCGGTTTGTTCAGGATGCGAATGGTCGCACCCTGATGCAAAGTGTTCCACCATTGCACTGAAAAATAAATTATCGGCACGTTGATTACGCCGACCACCGCCAGCACCGCGCCGGCGCGATCCGCGCGGCGTGGTTCATCGATAGCCGATTGCAGCGAAATGAATCCGATATAGAGAAACAACAGGATCAGCGTGGAGGTCATGCGCGCGTCCCAAACCCACCAGGCGCCCCAGGTCGGCTTGCCCCAAAGTGAACCGGTGACCAGAGAGATCAAAGTGAAGAGCGCCCCGGTAATTGAAATTGACGATGCCATCATCGACGCCAGCCTTGCATTGAATGCCCACCCAATAGCCGCATAGAGGGCCATCAGCACGTAAAGCATCATTCCCATCCAGGCGGCCGGCACATGAATAAACATTATCCGGTAAGCGTCGCCTTGCTGAAAATCAGTTGGCGCGATAAAGAAACCAACGTACAAACCGGCAATAAAAAGCAGCGCCGCGGGAATCGCGAACCAGGGAATCAGTTTGCCGGCAAGCGAATAAAAAGCGGTCGGCGATGCGTATTTGTAAAGGTTCATTTTCTTAAGTGGTCTTTGGACTTAGGCCTTGGGTCTTTGGAATTATTCGGTCAAGCAGTTCAGAGTCCAACCTTTAAGGTTGCTGTTGCTTAGTAAGAACAAGCTGAAGCTTGGACTCTGAACTGCTTGACCGAACAAAGACCAAAGACCAAAGACCGTCCTATTCTAACGCTATCCGCAGCGCAGCCGAAGTTGCCCAGGGAGCGAAAACAAGTGCCAGCAAGAAGAACGCCGCAAGCAAGTAAATGTTGGCTTGAATATTTCCGCTCGTAATACTTGCGTCAACAGCGCCCGCGCCAAAAATCAATACCGGCACATACAGCGGCAATATCAAAACTGCTATCAGTACTCCACTGCCGCGCAACCCGAGGGTTAATGCGGCGCCGATTGAGCCAATCAAACTTAGAACCGGCGTGCCAATCAAAAGGGAAATGAACAGTATCCAAAGCGTGCGCGGTTCGAGATCAAACTGTACTCCCAGCAGTGGCGCGACCACCGCCAGCGGAACCTCGGACACCAACCATTGCGCCAGAACTTTACCCAGCACCACAAGAAACAGCGGCTGCGGAGTCAACAACATCTGCTCCAGCGTGCCATCGTGGTAATCGTTTTCAAAGACCCTGCTTAGCGACAGCATCGAAGCCAGCAGCGCCGCCACCCAAACAACGCCTGGCGCAATCGATCTAAGCAATTGCGATTCCGGTCCGATGCCCAACGGAAACAGGCTGACTACAATGACAAAGAAAAATAGCGTCGATAAGACGTCCGCTCGGCGCCGCCACGCCAGCGTCAGATCGCGCCAGACGATCCAACGAAACATCGTCAACATGGAAGGCGCGCTCACGATGTCAGTTGCAGTCGCTCAAAGCAACCCGCGGCAAGATTCAATTCCTGGTGAGTGGCAACCACCGCCACCCCTCCGCTTTTCAAATGCGTTTCAATTACCGACGTAATCAAAGTTACTCCCGCTCGATCGAGTGAAGTAAGTACTTCGTCCAGGAGCCACAAATGCGTCGAGGACGAGAGCAAACGCGATAGCGCCAGGCGTCGTCGTTGGCCTTCAGACAATAAACGTGCCGGGAGATGTTCGCGGCCTGCCAGTCCCATTCTTCCCAGGGTCTCCAGCGCTTCTTCTTTCGTCACTTCCACACCGGCAAGGCCGTTATTGATGCGGTGGTTTTCAAGGCAAGTCAATTCTTCTTTGACCGCGCTGCGATGGCCAATGTAAGTGACCGCTGTGGAATAATCCTCACCCAGCGAGCGAATGTTCGCACCTTGCCAACGGACTTCGCCGCGGGCGGGAGCGAGCAAGCCGGACAGAATGCGGAGCAAGCTGGTTTTCCCGCTGCCGTTCGCACCCTGGAGCTGCAAAAATGTTCCCGGCTTTAGCGACATGTTGATATCAGCGAAGAGCTTGCGATCGCCGCGCACGCAGTCGAGGTTTGTGACTTCCAACATGCTTTGATGGATTTCCTTCAAGGTGTGGGCGAACTAAAAGTATTCCTGCCGATGATAACTGAGTAGCAGTGAGGTTGTCATGTTTGGCCTGACTTTGGTGGCCGTGAAGTTTGAGCACCTCACGATTATTGAACGCTTCAATCTCTCTCGTTGCAGTGGCATGAGGTCAGTACCACCTCGCGGTAGCGGGTGGGTCTGACATTGCCAATTTCCGATTTCCGATTGCCAATTGGCGTTATCGCAGGCAGCCAATCAAAAATCGGCAATTGACAATCGGCAATCACGAGACCCACCCGCTACCGCGAGCAATTGTGTTTGATGTCAAGTAGATTTTTGGGCAACCCTCCATGGTGATTTGGTTTTGAGCATGACATTGACAATAGTTAGAAGTTTTCGCATGCAGGCCACCAGG
>JACCVY010000207.1 GCA_013697915.1 Blastocatellia bacterium
CGCGATCATCGGCAAACAGGTTTGCTCGCTCGCGCTGGCTGAGCGCGGGCTAAATCGTTTGGCGGTCGGAGTCGGCATGATTCCGCGCGGCGAAGTGGGTCTAATTGTGGCCGGCATTGGCGCGACGCTGATGCTGCCGAATGCAGCGGGCAGGATGACGCCGGTGGTGAAACCGGCCACGTTTGGCGCCGTGGTAATCATGGTGATCATTACGACGCTGGTAACTCCGCCATTACTAAAAATGACGCTGGCTCGCAAACAGAAAACCCAACAGCCGAAATCGGAAACCCGAAAGTCGTAAGCGAAAAATGGTGTAGCCGCGTCTCAGAGATGCGGCGGTAACTCGATCATGAACGTGCTGCCTTTGCCTAATTCTGAACTAACACTTACTTCGCCCCCATGCGCGCGGGCCAGGTGTTTTACGATCGCCAGACCGAGGCCGGTGCCACCAACCTCGCGCGAGCGAGCGCGGTCCACGCGATAGAATCTTTCAAATAACCTGTCAAGGTACTGCGCCGGGATTCCTTCGCCGGTGTCCACGATCAGTATTTGATCGCGAGTGCTGTGTTCAAATTTCACCGTTACCTTGCCACCCTCGCGATTGAACTTGATGGCATTGTCGATGAGGTTAATCAGCATTTGTTCCAAACGGCGCGAGTCGGCAAACACCTTGATGTCAGCCGGTACCTCATTAACCACTGTAATCGCGCGCGCCGCGGCCTGTGCAGCCAGGGCGGAGATAACTTCAATGACCAACGGCGCCAAGGCAACCTGTTCCGTCCTTACCTTTACGTTGCCCGATTCGATTGCGCTCAGCTCGAGTATGTCGCTAATCAACGTGTTCATGCGCGCCGCGTTTTTGCGAATGATGGCCAGAAAACGTCTTGCGCTTTCCTGATCTTCGATTGCGCTTGTTTCCAAAGTTTCGACAAAAGCGAGAATCGAGGTTAGCGGCGTGCGCAACTCATGCGAAATATTCGAAAGAAATTCCTGTCGCACGCGCTCGAGACGCTCAATGCGCGTGACGTCGATAAAAACTCCCAGCGCCCCTTGCGGTACAGCCTCAGTTCTGCCTGGCCACCGACTAGCAGACCTGCCATTCGAACTATTCAACGGCACAACCCGCAAATCGAAAATCAAACGCTCAGGACCATGGGTTTCAACTCTCACGCCGCTGCGTTCTGTTCCCTGCAGCGCGTCGAGAAACGCGCTATAGATTGCCGGGTTGCGCGTCAGTTGGGTGAGACGCTGCGAATTGAGTTTGCCGCCGGAAAGATTGAACAGCCGATGCGCGGCCGGGTTTGAAGCCACCACCCGCATGTCGCTGTCTACGACCAGCAACCCTTCGCGCATGCCGCTCATGGTTGCGTCAAACAACTTCCCCAGCGCAAAGATTTCGGTTGGCGATTCTTCCTGAGTAGCTTCCCCACCTGAGCCGTTCGCGGAAAGGTCCTCATTGTCACTTCTTATTGTGAGGTTTTTGAAAAGCAGGAAAACGGCGGCCAGCAACGTGAAAACAGCCGCGAACGCGCGCGCAGTGAAGGAAGGCAATAAAAGGAGCGCGGCAAGGAAAACCGCGCCGGCTGCGATCAAGATGGCATTGCTCTTGGACACGATTGGTACTTTCGCAAATCGTAACGCTTGCTTAAACCTTAGCGGGACAGCCGACAAAACGGTAGCCAACGCCAACGACGGTTTCTATGCAATCGCCGCATTCGCCCAACTTTTGCCGCAGCCGTCTGATGTGAACATCGAGCGTGCGCGCGTCTCCGTAATAGCTGTAGCCCCAAACATTGTCCAGCAACTGCTGGCGCGTGATCACCCGATCGGTGCTGCGCGCCAATACGGAAAGCAAAGTGAACTCTTTGTTCGTCAGCTTGATCTTTTGGCCGTGGCAGACAACGCGAATATCGTCAAAGTCGATCTGCAAATGATCGTCTTCATAAGTCTTGCCGGTCGTCTCGTCCATCCGTCGCATGACTGCGCGCACGCGCGCTAGCAGCTCACGCACTGAAAACGGCTTGGTAATGTAGTCGTCAGCGCCCAGGTCCAGTCCGGTAACGCGATCCGATTCAGATGCTTTGGCAGTCAGCATGATGATCGGAGTGCGCCGGGTTGCCGGTTCACGTCTAAGCCGGCGGCACAATTCGGTGCCGCTCATGCCGGGCAACATCAGATCGAGAATGATAAGCGCCGGCGGCTCGCGCTCGTTGAGAGCGGCAGCCAAACCAGCTTCGCCCGTAGCAGCGCTGACAGTCGACAATCCTTCACGCTCAAAGTTGTATTTCAAACTTTCGGAGATGTCCGGATCGTCTTCAATAATTAGTACCGGTCGCGCCATAATTTTAAGTCCGGGCCCTTCGTTCTCCCTCTCCCCTTGGGAGAGGGACGGGGAGAGGGGTTGAGCGCCGCCAAAACCCTCCCCTAACCCCTTCCAGGGGAGGGGAATTTGTCCTGTCATTTGAAATGCTTGATGAATGCGGCTTCGGCCATATAAACCGTCAACTCGCAAATGTCGGTCACATAGTCGCCGATGCGTTCCAGATGTTTAGCAACAAAAAGCAGGCGCGCGTCGCGGGTAGCAGTGGCCGGCTCAGTGACCATCATTTCGATCAACTGATGGAAGATGTGGTTATAAAGCTCGTTGATTTCCGAATCGCTTTTGATGATCTCGCGCGCCGCGACGGCGTCGCTTGAGGTGAAAGCATCCAGTGCCTCATGCAACATCCGCAATGCATGGCCCGCCATGTCACTTAATTCAGACACCGACTTCAACTCGGGTTCGTTGTTGAGATCGAGCGCTACTCTGGCAATGTTGGCCGCGTGGTCCGCGATGCGTTCAAGCACAGGAGCCATTTTCGCAACCGAGATAACAAAACGGAGATCGCGCGCCGCGGGTTGGCGCAAGGCAATTATTTCAATGCATTGCCGGTCGATTTCAACTTCCAGCCGGTCGATTCGATCGTCGTTATCAAGCACCTCGCGGGCAATGTCGCTGTTGCGCTCCGTCAACGCGAGCATGGCGCGGTCAAGCGCCGATTCGGTTTCGCCGCCGAGCAGCAATACGCGATCGCGCAGTGAGTTTAATTCGTCGTCAAGATGGCGATGCTGGTCCATTGTCTTGCCTGGTCCTTGGTCTTTGGTCTTTGGTCTTTGGTCTTTGGATTTCGGTCGTTGCCCTGCAGAGTGCCGCTCGTTCAGAATCGGAAGATCGAAGACCAAAGTCCAAAGACCGTAAGTCCGCTTTTCTCAGCCAAACCGGCCCGTTATGTAATCTTCCGTAAGTTTCTCAGACGGATTGGTAAACATCTTTTCGGTTGAGTTCACTTCAATCAATTTGCCTAACAAAAAGAAGGCGGTAGTGTCCGAAACGCGTGCTGCCTGTTGCATGTTATGCGTTACGATGACGATCGTGTAGCGCTGCTTTAGATCGACAATCAACTCTTCGATCTTCGAAGTCGCAATTGGATCCAAGGCTGATGCCGGCTCGTCCATTAATACTACCTCAGGGCGCACGGCCAGCGCTCGCGCGATGCAGAGTCGTTGTTGTTGCCCGCCTGACAGGCTAAGCGCCGACGTGTGTAAACGATCTTTTACTTCGGACCACAACGCCGCATCGTTCAGCGCCTGTTCGACCCGCTCGGCTAACTCGGATTTACTGGCAGTTAGCCGGTTGATGCGCAGGCCGTAGGCGACGTTGTCAAAAATAGTTTTCGGGAAGGGGTTCGACTTTTGAAACACCATGCCGACTTTTCTTCTCAAATCGACTACGTCGGTGCCTGGCTGATAGATATCAACGCCGTCCATTAGGACCTGGCCCTCGACGCGCGTCCCAGGAATAACGTCATTCATTCGATTCAGCGTGCGCAACAAAGTTGATTTGCCGCAGCCGGATGGACCAATGAACGCCATCACGATGCGTTCCGGTATCTCGAGGGAAACATCATGCAGCGCCTGGGTTTTCCCGTAGTAAAAGTTCAGATTGCGAACTGCAATCTTGGTCGAGGCGCCGGTCGCGACAGAGTGACTAACGCCGGCGCGTTCGGGGACTGCAATTCTGGTTGTTAGCGTTGGCGTGGGCATTCTAAGAATTTCGGATTTCGAATTTCGGATTTCGGATTGCAAATCAATAATCAAAATCTCTTGCGCGTAAAAATGCGAACAATAATATTTATCGACAGTATCAGCGTCATCAAAACCAGTGTCGCGGCCCATGCTTGCGCATGCCATTCGTCATAGGGCGAAATTGCGTAGTTATAAATTTGCACTGTCAACGAAGCGACCGGTTGGTCCAGATAGTAACTGAAAAAGCGGCTGCCGAACGCGGTGAACAACAACGGTGCTGTTTCGCCTGAGATACGCGCAATGGCGAGCATGGCGCCGGTCGCGATTCCCGACGCCGCAGCCGGGATCACAACACCTAACGTCGTGCGCCACTGCGGCGCACCCAACGCGAGTGCGCCCTCGCGCAGGCTCTGCGGTACCAGCCTGATCATTTCTTCCGTTGTGCGCGCAACGATTGGAATCATGATCAGGGCCAGCGCAATACCGCCGGCGAGCGCCGAAAAATGTTTCAACGGCACGACCACAATCGTGTAAACAAATACGCCGGTAACGATTGAAGGAATGCCAGTCAGCGTGTCAGTCAGAAATCGCACCAGGCTGCCAAATTTTCCCTCACCGAATTCGGAAAGATAGACGCCGACGGCAATGCCAAAGGGAAGTCCAATTGCAGCCGAGAGTCCAAGCAATACGAGTGTGCCGGCGATCGCGTTGCCGATGCCACCGCCTTCGCCCACCGGTCGCGGGCTATCAACCAGGAAACGAAAACTGAGCGAACCAATGCCCTGCATCGCGATGTAAATGAGAATGATCAGGAGGATGCCGACAGCCACGAGGGTGCAAAGCGCGGTCAACGTCGTCATCGTTGCGCTCCTGCTGCGGCGTAATCGATCTACTTTTCTCATCTGTCTTCGTAAAGCAAACTGTTAGTTTGCTTTACGCATTGCCGACTCCGCTCATCTTGCGCGTTACGTTCCACACCAACACTCGCGCGATCGCGTTCACGACAAAAGTCACCAAAAACAAAATCAGACCCAGCTCGACCAACGCGCTGAGATAAAGATCCTGCGTCGCTTCAGTGAACTCGTTGGCGATCACCGAAGCGATCGTGTAGGACGATTCAAACAGCGAGGCGCTGATGTGCGCGCGATTGCCGATGACCATCGTCACAGCCATCGTTTCACCAATGGCGCGACCTAAACCAAGAATTACCGCGCCGGCAATTCCGGGCGCGCCGTTTACTAAAACCACGCGCGTTGTTTCCCATTTGGTCGCGCCCAGCGCCAACGCTGCTTCGCGTTGCGATCCCGGAACAGCCGCCAACACGTCGCGCACAACTGCAGAAATAATCGGCGTCACCATGATCGCGAGAATGATGCCGCCCGTAAGCAGCCCGATCCCGGTGATTGGTCCTTTGAAAAGCGGCAGCCAGCCAAGCCAGTGCTGCAATGGGGGCTCGACGTGGATGCGCAAAAAAGGCGCCAGCACAAAGATTCCCCAGAGCCCATAGACCACTGATGGAATCGCCGCCAGCAGTTCAATTAAAAAAGTGACTGGCCGGGCGAGCTGCCGCGGCGCTTGCTCAACCAGAAAGATCGCTATTCCCAGGGACAGCGGCACGCTAATCACGAGCGCTATGAGCGACGAGACAATCGTCCCGTAAATAAAAGGCAACGCGCCAAACTCATTCTTAACCGGATTCCATTCGGAACTGGTAAGAAAATGAAAACCAAACTGACGAATTGAGGGCATTGATTTCGCTGCCAGCGCCAGGATCATGGCGCCGACAATCAGAACCATTAGCAGCGCGGAAATAAACAACAACCCGCGAAACACAGCATCACCGGTGTTGCCGGTAGGCGACAGCAAGTGTTTCCAGTTAACGTTTAAAGGCGAGCGTCGCCCGCCGATCGGCTGGTCCATATAATTAGATAGAGGCGGGTAGCGCCCGCCTCTGATGCTGTCCGACAAACTTCAGTTTGAGTCTTTCTCCCTCTCCCTTTGGGAGAGGGTTGGGGAGAGGGCTTGTGCGCGTTAAGCTTCGCACCCTCCCCTAACCCCTCCCAAAGGGAGGGGAAGAAACCACGGACACTTCGTTGCGCATCAGCGCAGCGGTTTGCCGCCTGAAGTTATCGAATTGATTTTCGCTTCTGCGCGCTTGACGATCTCGGCCGGCAGCGGCGCATATTGCAAGTCTTTGGCAAACTGCTCGCCGTCGTGAATTCCCCACCAAAGGAAATCAACCAGCGCTTTTCCCTTCTCAGCATTTTTCTGATCTTTGTAGGCGAGAATATAGGTGTAACTGGAGATCGGATACGCGTTCTCCCCCGCGGAATTTGTGATCGACACGCGCAGGTCGTCCGGAGTTTGCGCGGACGCTGAAGCCGCCGCTGCCGTTACCGCATCGATGGAAGGCTCGACAAACTTTCCGCTTGCATTCTTTATCAATGCCGCCGGCAGTTTGTTTTGTACTGCGTAGGCCAACTCCACATACCCGATCGTGTTTGGCTGTTGCTTAATCTGACCGGTCACGCCTTCGTTGCCCTTGCCACCCTGGCCCTCCGGCCACTTCGGCGACTTATCAGTGCCAACTTTGTCTTTCCATTCCGTGCTTACTTTCGAGAGATAGTCTGTGAAGACGTACGAAGTGCCGCTGCCATCGGCACGATGGACCACCGTAATGTCAGCCGCCGGCAAATTGATGCCGGGATTGTCCTGCTTAAGGCGCGCGTCGTCCCACTTCTTTACGTTGCCAAGAAAAATATCCGCCAGAACCTCCGGTGACAAATGGAGTGGCTGCGTAATTGAGGCAACGTTGTAAGTGACGACAACTGCGCCCAAAACAGTCGGGATATGAAGTAGTTCACCAGGCGTTGCTTTCAAGTCCGCGTCGCTCATCGGCGCATCTGAAGCGCCAAAGTCCACGGTCTGTGCTTGTATCTGCTTGATGCCGCCGCCCGAGCCAATCGATTGATAGTCAATGCGCACATTCGGATGCAGCTTGCCGTATTCGCTTACCCATTTTTGATAAAGCGGATTCGGAAAAGTTGCGCCCGCGCCTTGCAACGTTATGGTTCCACCACCCGTGCTGGGGCCTGAGGCGCCGCTACAAGCGAAGGCAAAAACGGCGATGACGAGAACGGCGATTGGAGTTCCAGCGCGTGCAACCTTAGTCGAGAGAGACATCTGATTTGGCTCCTGAATTCAGTTTGACGGTTCGAAGGAAGGGTAAATCTAAGCGGCCGGTGTTACATCCGTCTGAACATCATCTGAACATACGGTTAAGCTCCGGCTTTTCCGGGAACTCAAGTTGGCGAATCCGCACGCAATAGCAATCGATACCCGACGTTGACCATCGTATCGATTCTCAAATTGTATTTAGCGAGCTTGGTTCGCAGCCGGTAGATGTAAACGTGCAGACTTTC
>JACCVY010000101.1 GCA_013697915.1 Blastocatellia bacterium
CTTCACCCCAGAAGGCTTTATGCTATCGCCTGCTCCGCAGGCTGAGTTCATATTCGTTGCCGCGCGACTTTTTGTCCTGCTCATCACTTAGTACTGCCGACCTCACTTCCTCTGCCTCATCACCTTCAACGGATTAATGTCTCCCCAGTTGCGCTCCGTCCCTTGTTCCAACTCCGCCTTCAACTCTGCAGCCGTAAGCATCTGCAGATTTTCATCCGCAACAGTGAGCGGCGCCGGCGCGAGCGCAATCGCCCGATTGACTGCTTCCAGACCCTGCTTAAACAAATCCTGATCGTAGTAAACTCGCCCCCAGCCCTCGCGATAGAAAGAGTAGGCGATGTAAAACTGCGTCTTCGGATCACTCTGGGCCGGGTCAGCGCTCTGCCACTCGTCCCGCGCGGCGCGAAATTGCTCGCGACGAAAGAGCGCAAGCGCCGCATCAAACTTCGCCTGGTCCACCTGATAAGTGCCCGCCGCCACCTGTGCCCCATTCGCAACTTCCCTGAAGCTGCGCGGCTCCGTCGCATACAGCCATACTATCACCAGCGCGTAAACCACGGTCACCACGAGCCCAATAATTTGAACAACCTTTTGCCACATTCCTCAACAACCTTACTACATTCTTCGACTGCTGCTTTACAGCCTGCCATTCTGGCGTTCCGCGATCGACGATTTACCACTCAAGGTGGAATGTCTCGCAGTTGGGAAGGGCGGCTTGCCCCCGCTCTTGGTAGCACCGCCTGCAATAGGGGGGTGGGTCGTCGCTCTGACGCCGGCTTCCTTCCTATGTAATTTGCCGAATCTGCGAATTACTGTTCGCTGTTTACTGTTCACTCGCATTTGCGATTCACGATCATTCACGATTCTTTGGACTGAAGTGGCTCGACGCCGCTTTTGATCGGCGAAGATTGCCACCGCAGGTGGTACTGACAATCTATTTACGATTTACGCTTCACGGCTCTTTTCGGAGTGTGGCGGCTCGACGCCGCTTTTGGCCCTTCGAACGAGATCACCCACCCGCTACCGCAGGCGGTACTGACCTTCCATTCACGATTCACACCGCTTCCACTTCATCTGCGGGCAGCATGCACTATATGCGAGCCACTCAAAAGGCACCCAGTCCTCTAACCCCAGCAAATCAGCCGATCCGGGCTCCTTGCGTGCTGGGCATAGCGGTTGCCATTGTTCTCCAGTAAGGGAGAAACCTACGCACATGAAAAATTTTGGAAAAGGGATTAGCGGGGCTCTTTTGTCGCTCGCGTTTGTTTTTGGAATAGTTGCGGCCATGAGCAGTGCCGCTCAGGCCCAGAATCGCAATGATGATGACTACTATCAGCGTGGTAATAGCGACGGTGACTGGAAAGACCAGAAACGGGAATGGAAACGACGTCGCAAGCAGCAGCGTCGCGATGCCCGTCAGGGTAACAACCAGGGCGATTGGAGACGCGATCGCGACCAAGACCGCGACGATGACGTATACGATAACAACGGGCAGTACGGCAACAACGGCCGCTATGGCAATAACGGTGGCTATGGCAACAATGGTGGCTATGGCAATAACGGCCGCTACGATCAAGCGGAACTGAATCGTGGCTACCAGCAGGGCCTGCAGACCGGCGCGAGTGATGGCCAGCGCAATCAGAATTACGACCCACAGCGTTCGCGCTACTTTAGAAACGCTTCATCGCAAGCTTTTCGTCAGGGATTTGTGCGGGGCTATGACCAGGGATTTCGGCAATACTCTGGAAACAGAAACCAACGCAACCGTAGCAGCAACTCGGGCTGGGGAAACATTCTTGGCGGCATCATGGGCGGCCAGCGCCCTTAAGCCATAGAGGCCTGTAGTTCAGAGTACAAACTTTAGTTTGCTCAACCTTGAATGCCGCGACTGCCTGTCGCGGCATTTCTGTTTTCGTCCCCGCCCAGTCCGCGTAATCTGCGGCTGGTTCATTTCTATTTACGATCTTAGAACTCTCCGCGTCTGTAGGAACGCGAGAGCATCTCGGTGCAGCGTTTCATCAACCCACGTCATTTCAATCTCGCTATCGTTAAGCAAACGTTCGCTAATGTCTAAAGCTGCTTGACGGGATACATGGCGCGCTTGGGCCAATGAAACGAATTCAACAAGGACGTAGTTGTGGGTGACTCGTGTTGTTGCTGCGTCGTAGAGTGAAATCGCGCTCTCGTGCTGTGATTCGCGGCGGTGGATTAGGCAGAGCAAGCCGGAAGTATCAACCAACATCAGCCCGTTTCCTCGTGAGTGCTAGCATACTCACGTGCAAGATCGTTGGATTCCGATTCCTTCCGACTTCAAGGTAAGTGGAATTCAAATGGGGAAGGGCTACGACACGCAGACCGTCACCGGTCAAAGATTGTGGCTGGATGTTACTGAAAGATTAGATCAAGCAAAAGTAAGGAGTCTTGGCCCTGCGACAATCGCTGCCGCCGAGCAAGGTGCAAGATTCGGCAAACCCCAGGTCGTGACTCCACGCCTGGGCCAGGGCTCTTTCAGATTACTGGTTGCTGACGCATACGAACGCCGCTGCACCATGACCGGCGAACGAACGCTACCCGCATTGGAAGCAGCACACATACATCGCTACTCGCGCGGCGGAGACCACTCGTTGTCGAACGGGCTTCTGCTTCGTAGCGATCTTCATAAACTCTTTGACTTAGGCTATCTGACGATCGAGCCAAGCACTTTGAAGATTCGGGTTAGTGGAAAGATCCGCGGGCTTCAGGAAAAAGCCTGGCCCACGGTCAGAGGCCCAGTCGGCGAGTTGATCGCCGCCAGCTAGGATCTCGTCGCCGACCTTCTCGATGCTGAATACCTGTTTCGCATTATTGCCTGCGATGAGCCAATCCCAAAACGCCGGACAAAAATCGAGACCGTAGTGCAGATTCTTTCCTTGAATGAAGACGTTGGCGTCAAGCAGATAAGCCATCACGCCATCACTCCCAGGCTGCGTCCCAATTTCTTGAAAGTTTCTAACTTAGCGAATCCCAACATCCGAAAAGCGTCGCGGTGAAGTGTCTGCCCATGAACTGAGGTGTGATCAGTTTGAGCGCGACATAGCGCTCAGTGCCGAGGTGCACGGCGAGATAGACGGCGCCCATGCCGCCCTGGCCCAGCAGCCGCTCCAGACGGTACTTCTCATCGAGTACCTTACCGAGATAATTGTCGGATGGCATACAGCGGGAATCGTAGACCGGAAACAGTGAACCGTAAACAGTAAACCGCAAAGAAAACGGTGGCTAATGACGCGGGTGATACGAAAGTAGAGGGCAGAAGGTTTAGGACTTAGCAGCGGCGCGGAAACCAATGGCTTTCTTTGTCGCAGGCGGAATAAGCATTAATTGACGTATCGCATCAAAAACTACTTTGAACTGTAGATCATACTTGCTTTCCAGCTGCGCTAATTTTCCGGCAAGTTCTACGTTGGATGTGAGCATTCGGCGAAGCCTTACAAAGGTGCGCATGATCTCCACGTTAACCAGGATAGCGCGCTTGCTTCGCAAGACGCTCGACAACATTGCTACACCCTGTTCGGTGAAAGCCGTAACGCGCTTTGGGTACTTTAGTCTTGAGGATGTCACAGTTTGTGATATCCGCAAAATCTCGTCTCTTGTAAGTTCAAACATGAAATCCTGGGGAAACCTTTCCCGATTACGACTTGCTGCTTGATTGAGAACCCTTGTCTCTACTCCATAAATCTTCGCCAAGTCACGATCGAGCATGACCCGTTCGCCGCGAATGATAAATATTGCTTTCTCAATTTGCACGACCCGCCTTGCAATCGATTTGGTCATATGAGGTTCGAGTACTTCTTAGATGGACTGCTGTAACTGAAATCGTGGCTAACAGAGCACGAATCGAAATCTTGCTACGGTCGATAACGCTGAGCAAGTTCAACCCGTTAATTCGCGATTTCAGTTTTATGCAAAGGGTTTGGCAAGATTCTTGTCGCCATCAGCACATCTGCCAGGCTTTGATGGCGTTAACGGGAGCAATCAGCATGAGGATTTCAAGCAACAGGCTATCGTGAATCCAAACAATCAGGATCAACTCAAGAGCCAGGAATAAAATTACTGAGCGCCGCAGGCCGAGTCGTTGCGCAATTAAGAATCCGGCGATGCAACAGAGTATGTCGCCGAAGGAGTTGACGACCGTGTCGCCGTTGTAGCCCAGCGCGGCAGTAGTCGAGCGATAGCGTTCGATGATGAAGTTTGTGTTTTCGAAAATTTCCCACGCGGCCTCCGCGGCGGTCGCCAGCAAGAGCTGCGTGGTTGCCGGCCAGCGCGGCGCCAGCCAGTAGATCAACCAGAAAAACAGAACGCCATGCAGCAGGTGTGTGAAGCTGTAGGGATCGAGAAAATGTTGCGAGTTGTCGGCGCTGCAAACCTGACCGGACCAGGCCAGCAACTTTCCGCAAGCACAAATCCACAAACGGCCTTCAAGGTGAAGAAGGATCGCCATAGCAACGAATGATGCGACGATGCCAATGGCCGGCCCAAGTTTTCGTCGAGGAGCGAGAGCTGTTGTGGACATCGGAACACATTAGAATAGCAGACACAGCGAAATGATAACGAAGGCCGAGGTGGAAGAAAACGAAAGACTGGAGAACAATTGCAGGCAGTCTGACAGGCGACGCGCGTACTATTCTACCGGCGGGTTGGCGAGAGAGAGAATGGAGACTATGCGCGCTCTGCCATTTTGGCCTTTAGCGATCACCCGATAGCCGCCGCTTGGCGTAGGGACATTCCACACCGCTCGCGTACCGGTTGAGACTGTGGCTGTTGTCAGATTTCCCAATCTCGCGAAAGGAATCTCTTTTCCAGGACGCACGAAACCGGTAATCCAAATCACACGTCCTTCCCGATCAACCTGTAACGCAACGGTAGCGTAATTCGTGGCTCTCAGAGCCCATGCTTCCTTGCGACCACCTTCACGCTCCTGTTCTTGGTCTTCGCGAGCTTCTTCTTCGCTATCTTCGCGAGTGCTGCGGGCTTTGCGTGTGCGGAGCCGATCAAGCTTTGCGTGGGCCTGATCGAGGGTAGTGCCAATTCCCACACCGAGAATGGAATCCGGGACTCGAGCTCGTTCAACTTTCTGCGCCGAGCCCACAGACGCAGCGAGAAATACCAGCAGGAATAAAAAGGGGCGGACCTGCCCCACCAAGGAACCGGTCCGCCGAAGTTGAAAACCAGAGGCTTTCATTTTATCTACCCTGACCTAGCGGTGAAACTGAATATTACCCTGTGTCAGCACACCTGAGCGCGATGACGCACGTGCGCCCATGATCATAATTGAGAACCTGTCATTCGTTCCCGGCTCACCATTATCCTGCACCTTAACAGTGAATAGGACCTGATCCCGACCGACATGCCCTTTACCTGTGAACGTGACCTCATTCGTGACCGGGTCGTAGCTGAACGAATCAATTGAATCAGAGACAAGGTGGATGTCTTCCCCTTTGTCCTGGTAATTGAGATGACCGCTCGGCGTGTTGTCAGCGTTAAAGCCGAAGCTGACCAACTTGTTAAGAATATTCCCCCCGCCAGTCACCTTGGTGACATCCCCGACTCCGGGCGACGGACTGGGTGACGGACTTGGGCTTGGTGATGGTGACGGACTCGGGCTTGGCGATGGTGAAGGCGTCGGTCCGCAGTTAATTGTGTATTGCGTGCCGCCGCGAGTTATATCACGGATGGCGTTTGCACCGGACGTGAATGCCTGGCCGCGCAATCCCACCAGAACGGAACCAGCACCCACAGCCGGACCATGAGTAACGAACGGATTGAGTTTGCTGGCAGAGACTTTGATGGTGACAGTCTTATTTACCGTGTCAAAGGATCCGCTATCAGCCGTCCCGCGCCTGGTGTAGGTTATGGTGCCGTCGGAATTCCTGACCGCTGTGCCGTACGAGAAAGTCGACGGCTGAGATGGATCGGTTGAGGCGCGTACCCAAAACTGGTCGCCGCGATCGGAGAGCCCATAAGTGTAATCTCCGGTCGCACTCAGTTTCGAATTTGGCGCGTTGGCCGTAAAGTTCATGCGCCAGTTGGCGGCAGGAGGCACGACAGTCAGGTCTGAAACTGTCATGGTCGCGACGATGACCGGATCGGTCGTCCCCTCGCACGAATATTTGATCGCCGTGACGTCCAGTGGGCTGGTGCCACCCGGTTCAGCTAACAAACCGATGGTTTGGTCGCCTGTGAAGTCAGTCACCTGCTCACCGTTTGGACCGGGCTGTGCTGGCGGTGGGTTGAGGCCAGGAGCGAATGGACCAGATCCCGGTACCGGCGCAGGAACTGAACCGCCATTAATACTCGGTCCGCTGATCTGACGCGACACAAAGGTGTGCCCGTCAAAATCGTTATGGTCGTCAGTGTAGTCGATGACGGCCGCACCGGTTGGGTCAAACGAAATCTGAAAGTAGTCAAGCAGATTTCGATTGGCATTACCAAGCGTGCCACCTTCAGAGATATTGCTGCCGTGGATGAAGTGGTCACTGACCTTCACTTGCCGGAAGGTCGGCTTATCGGCAGTTGCGTCGAAGCTCTGAGCGTAAAAGACGTTCCAGTTGGCGCTGTCATTGTTCGTGTTTTCCGTAGTTCCAAACCATGTGATGCCAACCGAGCCCGGCGTCTTGCCCGTCTCCATCCAGGGAACGATACTCGTCCTCGTGTCTGGGCCATCGCTGACGCGTACCGGCTTACTCCAGGTCGCGCCTTTATCTGTCGAATGAACGAGGAAGATATCCTTATCGTTCGAATAGGCAACATAGGCGGTGCCGAAAGGAGTGCCGTCGTCCGCGACCTTTACGCTGAAGAAGAGGTGCGCGACGCCGTTCGGGTCACTCGCGGCCACATTACATGTATAAGTAAGTGGCTCAGAGCCAGCCGGTAAAGGCGGCGGCGTGCCAACACAGACTTGGCCGCTGCTGCCGCTAATGTAGACGGTGCCGCTTGCCTGATGAACGTCAATCGAGCCCACCTGACCAATCGCACCGGCAGTCTTGGCAGGGCCGTAGGTCAGGCCGCCGTCGTTTGAGCGTTGAATCATAGTCACGGCCGGCGCCAGCGTTCGGTAAAGCAGGTACACGCTGTCCTTGCCGTAAAACTCCTGCCATTCCCGATCATCTCCTGGTGCCCCTCCCGTTGCGTTGCCTAAAGGGTTGTTCATGAAGGTGACGCCCTTGTCGGTGGAACGCTGAGTCGAGATGTTTGCCGCAACCAGACTGGAAGCCGCCAAAGTTGGTGGGGTGTTGGTCCCCAGCGTCGTCGGATCAGGAAAACCGACGGCCAGGTCAACGTCGCCACCACCGTCAGCACCGACGGATGTGGCATCCGCCTCCGTGAATGAGTCAGGCTGCCCGCGATACACTGGGTGACGCATCATCGGATCATAGGAGGGACTGCCGGGCTGCAAATCGAAATACCAAAGGTCAACGCCCGCGGGCACGCCGCGAATACCGGCGACGTAGTGGTTGCCCAGATTATCTGTGCGGCTGCTAGGCTCGCCGTCGCGTCCAGCCGAGGGTGCCTTGACTGTTACGTTCGAGCTAAACGAAATGCCATCTTTAAGGTAGTTCGCGTTCCGTCCTTGCGCTGCATTCTGCACGGTAGCTGTGCCATGGTACTGATCGGCCAATGGTGTCACCGCAAAGTAGAGGGCGTGTACAGTGTAGACGCCTGTTCCCGTGGCCGTTGGATCGATGGACGCGCTCTCGCTGGTCTGCGGGGCGCCATCGGCGGAACTGCCCACAATGGGGCCAGCGTTCGAATCTTTGTGGATGTAAAGGTCGTAGTCGTTCGCCGGATTGGTCCATTGGATTTTCACAGCGATCAGTTTGCCCGCGTAATCGCCTGGTGCGACGTTCAGGGTATAGGTATCGCAGTTGACGCCCTCAACGCAGGCGCTTTCATTGGCGGCGCCAGTGCCAGCCGCCGTGCCATCCCATTGTTGAGTTGGTCCCGTAGGCGCAATGCTTCCGGCCGCGGGATTCGATGCGCTAATGGATCGCAGTGGGAGTGAAAGCATCGAAACAGCAAAGGCCACCACGAGAAGAAGATTTATCGGAGCATAAGAAGTTAACGACGAAACTCTGAATGACCGCCTGAATGTTTTTCTTAATCTTTGCTTCTTGGTTAACTTTGTAGAAACAATCTTATGTTGTCTGTTCTCTGGACGCTGGTTGTTGATTATGCTGAATTTCATGTCCCGTTTACTCCTCTTTCGGCGAATCAATTGCGGGGCTGAATTCGCGCCGAACGACTGCCCCGTTTTGCCACTCATCGGCCTCGATTGCTCTACGCGCCTTTACGCAAAACAGAATAGTTCAGGGAGGTTGAGGATTAGTTGAGCCGGAAACTTGAGGTTTTAAACGAGGTTCAACCCTATTAGATGTCCAGTTTGCCGGTCGCCGACATTCCATAACAAACAAAGTGGAGCAGGATAAGGAGAGCAGTTGCTTCCGAGAAAAATACCTGGGCGGGAAAGAAACGGGCCCTAATGGCTCGCCGGAACGCACTTCACGAGACTGACTTTTTTAAACTAATTGCGGCGAATAAATTCTATTCTCGAGGTCGAGCGTAGTTGCGCGCATAGCTCGGCAATTCCACGTCGGAAGGGAGCCGAGGATCAGGCACCGGCTCGCTGGGGACGAGTTTTAGAGGAACAACGCCCGCCCAGACGCGCAGCGCGTAGTCGTCATCATCGTCGCTTGGTGGACCAGTGCGCACTTTCGCCGAAACCTCCTCGAGCGGCAGCGACAACACCGTGGTTGCTTTCAATTCTTTATCAGTCGGTTGGCGCACTTCGTCCCAGCGGCCGGGAATCATATGTTCCGAAAGTGCGCGGAGTGCCGCTAGTTTCGCGTCTGCTTCTTCAATTGCCGTTGCCTTGCCAAAAACAACGACTGAGCGGTAGTTCATGGAATGATTGAATGCCGAACGCGCCAGCACCAGACCGTCAAGCAGGGTAACCGTGACGCAAACATCAATATCGGTTTTCAAGATCCGAAGCATGCGACTGGCAACCGAACCATGGATGAGAAGTTGATCGTCAACGCGCGCGTAGCCGGTGGGAATTACAACCGGCTTGCCCTCGGCGACAAAACCTACATGGCAAATAAAACCTTCGTCGAGAATTGCGTAAACAAGTTGCCGATCGTAAACACCGCGCTGGGGCAGGCGTTTCAGCGTGCTGCGTTCGGTCTGGGGAAAGTCCATAGGTGAATCGTAAATCGTCGCAGCGTAATAGTAAATTCTGGTAGTGGGTCAGTTTCGCTGCAAATGTCCGATAAACTTTAGGAAGCTCTGATTAAGTTAATCAGGCTTACTTTTCCAAAACCCGCGCAGCGGGTGAAAGCATAAAGCCTCGGGTGGAGCGAAGCAGAACCCCAGGTAAACGTCGGGTAAGACCGAGCGCGCGAAGCGTGCGATAGGGCAAAGGCTACGATTTATTCATCAGGTGTCGCTGTCGCCAGCTTCGCGGGCTCAGTACAAACTTTTCAATGCTTTAATCAGAGGTTCCTTTAGTCTGTCGCGGCGTTACGACAAGCTAAAGCTTATCGGACATCAAACTGAAATAGTAAATTCCAATCGTGTTTCAAAGGCGTGTAGAATAACCGAGTGTAAAGCAAACTGTTAGTTTGCTGATGGTGGGTGAGCACTCAAGTTGAGAGGGTTTGCACCAACGCAAACTAACAGTTTGCTTTACAAGGCGGCAGACTTGAAAAATGCAGCGCGTCATTTGTTGTTAAATTCGTTGAGCTTAATCCTGCTCGCGATCTCACTTTCTGTCGCGATCCTCTGCGGCGCTTGTGCAAGAACAAATAACGAACCAACGCCACCGGCGTCGACATTGCCCGCCACTACCTATCCAATGCCGCCGTTGTCTGCCTATGCGCAGATGGGCTGGATCGACGCAAACAACCAGCGCTCGCGCTTGCTAGACTATCGCGGCAAAGTGCTGGTGCTTGATTTTTACGCGACCTGGTGCGAGCCTTGCCGGCAAAGCATACCGCGGCTAAACGGACTGCAAGAGCAGTATGGACCAGAACGCGTTCAAGTTGTGGGATTGAATGTTGGCGGCCCGGACGATCGCATCAAGGTGCCCGAATTCGCGCAGGAACTGAACATTCGTTATCCGTTGGGTTTTCCCGACAAAGTGCTGACGGATTTTTTTCTTTCCGACGATCAAACTATTCCGCAGACATTCGTATTCGCTCGCGACGGCGCACTGGCAAAACGATTTGTAGGCTATGACGCAACCACAGGCGCGGATCTGGAAACGGTGATTCAGACTGAACTGTCTAAAAAATAATCAGATGATTCGAGAACAACTGTTAAAGAGAGAGCTGGGAAAGACGAACGCATTTCGCTGCCGCAGTTACATGTTGACCGGAGTTGTAATGGCGGTAAATGGAATGGTTATGGGCGCGCGCCGAAGAAAGTTGGAAAAAGGATTCGAAAGTGGCGCGGAAGGCGAAGGCGTTCAAAGTTGATGACGATCACACTTGAGTTTGTACCAACTGTAGTTTTCCTGATCGTGATGCTTTGTTGGTTTGCTTTCGCCGCTGTCTTTATCTTTCGCAAACAACCGCCACCCGGCCCGGACAAGAAGCGCGATCGCTCATCTATTTCCGGCGTCGCGCTGCAAGCTTTGGCCTATGCGCTTGTTTGGTCAATTCATCGCCGGTTCTTTTCGCCGATAGTCCCTGGAATTGAATGGCTTGAGTTATTGACTGCCGCGATTGCGATAGCAGCGGCGATTGGATCGGTACTGCTAATCATGACGGCGGTTAAGACGCTCGGCAAAGAGTGGAGCATTACGGCGCGCATGGTCGAGGATCATAGGCTTGCGACTAAAGGTCCTTACGCACACGTGCGACATCCTATTTACACCGGAATGCTGGGTATGCTTGTCGCTACCGGTCTCGCTATCAGTCACTGGATGGTTCTGGTTGCAGCTATAGTTGTTTTCGCCATTGGCACTTTGATTCGGGTGCGCATTGAAGAGCGGCTGCTGCGCGAAACGTTTGGACCGCGGTTTGAAGAGTATGCACGCCAGGTGCCGGCGGTCATTCCCGGAATATTCTGAACTAATCAAAACGCTATTATTGTGAGGACAACGTGGACACACCGGTAAGAAAAGCAAAGATTCTGGCGACCCTGGGACCTGCGTCCCG
Organism: Blastocatellia bacterium; assembly: GCA_013697915.1. Classification (GTDB taxonomy): domain Bacteria; phylum Acidobacteriota; class Blastocatellia; order Pyrinomonadales; family Pyrinomonadaceae; genus PSRF01. Next base: position 11,196 of record JACCVY010000101.1, read on the forward strand.
CGAGCAAAGCGTAATCGAAGGTTTGATCCGGGCCGGCGCCAACGGCGTGCGCATTAACATGTCGCATGGCACGCGTGAAGAAAAAGCCGAGGACATCAAAAGCGCGCGCGCAGCCGCAGCAAAGTTGAAGCAGCCATTGGCTGTGCTGGTGGATCTCTCCGGACCAAAGATTCGCACGCGCCAGCTCAAAGACGGAAGGCCCGTGACGCTCATTGCCGGCGAGCTGTTTACCTTGACTACGCGAGACATTCTCGGCGATGAAAAACAGGTGGCGACGAACTACCCGGACCTCGCTCACGCTGTCGAACCCGGCAGCAGACTTTTACTTGACGATGGCGCAATCGCGCTGCTGGTTGAAAGCACAACCAAGACCGACGTGGTTTGCCGCGTTATTAACGGCGGAATCCTCGGCGAGCGCAAAGGCATCAATCTGCCCGGCGTTCCCTTGCCGATCGATTCACTAACGGAAAAAGATCTTGAGGATTTGAAGTGGGCAGTCTCGCAAAATGTGGACTACATCGCCTTGTCATTTGTACGGCGCGCTGAAGATTGCGCGCGCGCCAAGGCGTTGATTCACGAAGCGGGCGGGCGCGCGCCGTTAGTCGCAAAGATTGAGAAAGCCGAAGCGATAGATCATCTCGACGAGATCATTGCCACCGCCGATGCCGTCATGGTTGCGCGGGGTGACCTGGGAGTTGAGACAAGCGTGGAGCTGGTTCCGGTCTATCAAAAACGGATCATTGAAAAAGCAGTGACCGCCGGCAAGATGGTTATCACTGCGACGCAGATGCTGCAATCAATGGTCAGCAGTCCGCGGCCCACACGTGCCGAAGCTTCGGATGTCGCCAACGCAGTTTGGGATGGCACCGACGCGCTAATGCTATCGAATGAAACCGCCAGCGGCGACTATCCGTTGCCGGCGGTTGAAACGATGTGCCGCATCATCGAATCGGCGGAAGCGGGCAAGGCGCCAGAGATAGACAACGTGAAAAAGCGGGCCGGAAGACAGTCGGGCCGAGTCAGCCGCGCGCTGTGCGAGGCGGCAGCGTTCGCGGCGGAAGAGATGGGCACGCGAGTCACCGCTGTCTTAACTGAATCGGGTTTAATGGCGCGGCGGCTTTCGGCGTTACGCCCGAACCAAAGGATCATTGCTTTGACTAATTCCGAAGACGTAAGAAATGAGCTGGCGCTGATCTGGGGCGTCGAGTCGCTGATCATGCCGCATGCTGACTCGACTGAAGAGATGCTGAAACTAGGAGAAAGGACTTTGCTGGAAAGCGGCGCCGTTGAAAGAGGCGAGATGATTGTTGTGATGGCCGGCAGACTATCGGGCCTGGGGCTTTCAAGTTCGGTGACGCTGTTTACGGTTGAGGGAGATATACATCAGACCGTTGCTTAGGTGGTTATTAGCGAACAAGAACCAATCTGGGCCTTCAAGAACTTTCAAGGTCCGCTCCGGCCAGCAAGCCGGCCATGGACAGATCTTCATCCAGTTCGGACCAATGCAGCGAGGTTCCCCCACTGCCAATTTCGCATTTCATTCGCTGTTCCGGTGAGGCTTTGAGTAATAAAGGGAACCAGGCTATCGGCACGCTGACGCGCCGCCCATCTGTAAGTAGCACATGCATCATATCTTCATCAAAATTGACGGACTTCGCCAACGCCGTTGTGGGGACAAAGGCTCGTTGAGAGTTAGCCTCATTGCTTACTAAAGTACTCATTCCAAACCTCCAGGAAAAACGACTCGTTTTCTGCAACCAACCGCTCGAGCTGCCTTAACTCTCGACTTGCAAACCCGTAGTTAGAGGCAAGTCGTATCGGGTTCAGCCAGAACTTCGCTTGGTTCTCAGCAGCCTTAACGTGAATATGAGCGGGTTCGTCTCGCTCATTGCTGAAAAAGTAGAAGCGAAACTTGCCTATCCGCAGCACGGTCGGCATATGGAAAGTCTACAGGATTTGAGGAGAATTCGCAGCGTCTATTCAGCCCGCAACACTTCGTGGATAGTATCTTGCAGCGAGCTTTCCGGCTTTGTCTGTCCCGGCGCGTGCTGCGGATCACGCCAGTTATCCAAAATCCCAACCTGATGCACGCACTGCAAAGTGCAAGTTGGCGCGCACCATTTCTCGGTGTTGTATTCGCGATCAAAGTCATCCATCGTGTACTTCTCGAGCGGAATGCCGGGATAGCCGCGCTGCTGCGAGCACCAATGGACCAGGCCGTCCTCGCAAATGTAGAGGTAGCGTGCGCCGGCGCGACAGCGCCAGTTGTAAGGCTTGCCTTCAGCAATGCTGTCCTGAAACCAATTCAACCGCGCGTGATCTTTGTTGCCGAGCTTCTTCACCTGTTGGAAGAGATTTTTTTCTTTCGGCGACAGCGGCTTCAATGTTCCATCGTTGTCGTGAATCACGCCGACCGTGGTCGAAAACTTCAGTTCCACAGCGCGGCGCGCAACCGAAAGCGCATCTTCCGGGTTTTTGATCCCGCCGCCGATCACCGAATTAATGTTCACATGAAAATCGGCGTATTCGGAGAGGTAGCGCAGCTTCTTATCGAGCACACGCAGACTCTTGCGCGAAACTTCATCCGGCTCAACGTTGTCGATACTGATTTGCAAATACTCGAGACCCGCTTTGTTCAGCCGCTTAATGCGCTCAGGCGTGAAGTAGTAACCATTCGAGATCAAGCCGGCGATCATTCCGCGCACGCGAATGTGATGAATGATGTCGTCGAGTTGCGGGTGCATCATCGGCTCGCCACCGGAGATGGTTACGATCGACGTTCCCAGCGAAGCGAGCTTATCAAGGCGGCTCTTAATAACATCAAGCGGCACCGGCGAAGACGTATGGTCATACTCATTGCAGTAGCCGCAAGCAAGGTTGCAGCGCCGCATCGGAATTAAGTGCGCCAAAACCGGATGACGGCTGGACAATAATGCGCGGCTGATGAAACCAGCTTCGCGAAGTTTTAATTTAACGAACTTACTTTTGCGCATCCTGGGGAACGTATACGAATCTATCTGGGTCCGAATCTGATCTATCTTTCGAGTCGGAAGGATAGCGACAGAGGCAAACAAAGGCAACTGAGCTCAGTGCCTAAAAAATAAAAAAGGCTCTGGATTCAAGACTCAGAGCCCGAAAGGCCTAAATTGTAACTGTCCTTAGCCTTTAACGATCTTCACGTTCGAATCCAACGGCACGCTGAACTCGTTTGCCGAGATCTTCAGGTTACGTTCGACTCCGCTCAAACGCATGGTTGTGGCGTCGTCGTTCTTCTCGACAATCTTTGTTTGGATGGGCATGCCCGACGAATCAACCCAAATTTCAGCATACTTGAAGCTGGCATTTCCTTTGGGCAAGAGTGTCAGATGGATGGTGCTCACGCCACCCCACAATGTTTCTTCACGAACATCCTGCACCGGTTGAAACTTGGCTTCGAGCTGCTGCTTGGACATGTACATCATGTCCAGAACGCCGCTGGCGCCCGCTTTTCCTTTCACAGAGCCGGACTTGCCGACGATTGCCTGCCCCAGCGTTGGGCGGAACAAGGTGTACTGTCCCTTGGCAACTGCCAGAATTTCATGCCGCGGCTTCTGCCATTCGATACGCACCGACGCCTCGCGGCCGCTGCCGGGAACATACAACACCCAGCCGCTGTAGTTGTCCTTATCGCGGAGTTGCGCGTTGTACTTTTCCATGCTGATGCTCGCCTTGAGCGAGCGCAGCGACTGGCGATTGCGCTCCATCCGATTCAAAACCGAACTCACCAGGCCCGCGCTCTGGGCGTTGGCCGCTTTGGGAGATGTGAACGTGATTGCGCCGACCAGCATCGTCAACAGCAAAGCAAGGGGAACTATTCTCTTCATAAGAACTCCTAAATAAAATCCGAAAAAACGGCATCGTTAAACCCTTGGCTCGAAAAACCCGGCAATTATAAGGGCTGACTACCGTATGTCAATCTCGTACCCGGTTGTCTTACCATCCGGGCCGGTCAATTTGCGTACGCCCAGGACCTGCAAATCACTGCGTCCGGCAAAGGCCCGCAGCCGTTGTTCCAATTGGGCCGTATCCTGTGCCTTTTCAACAACTTCAGCGCCAACCACCAAGGTGGAGGCAGTTGGGCTTTGATGCGCCACAGCGGTCCGCCGTTCGCCGTTTTCAAACCAACTCTTTGGTGTCAAAAAGATGAAAATGAGAATGACAACGCACAGGATGTCCCATTGCCAACTGCTTCTGGCGTAATTCCAAAAAAACAGCTTTTTTAGAGTTGTCAGCAATGCGTTTATCACTCAAGAAGGCTACTTCAGCAAGCGCCACGCCAATCCCATGGCGGGTCGCGATCCATTCTAACTGCGGCAAAAAACCCTGTAAATCAACTTGATTGGCCTGGTTACAATTGGACGGCGGCGGCGTGCTCCACAATGTGACCGTCACGCATTTGTATTATTCGTCGGCACATTGCTGCGGCTTCCGGATTGTGGGTAATCATGACGATGGTTTGATTGAACCGGTAATTTAATTCCTGAAACATATTAAGGACGAGCGCGGAGTTTTCCGAGTCGAGGTTGCCGGTGGGTTCATCCGCCAGCACGATGGCGGGTCGCGTTACGACGGCCCGGGCCAGCGCCACGCGCTGTTGTTCGCCGCCTGAGAGTTCGAGAGGTTTATGGTGCAATTTGTCCTGAAGTCCAAGCAGCCGCAAAACTTCGCGGCGTCGTTCGGGGTCTTCGCCGCCATTGCCGTGAATTCGTTCGGCCAGACGCAAATTCCCTTCGGCCGTAAGCGTGGGAAAAAGATTGAAGCGCTGAAAGACAAAACCAATTTTGCGCCGTCGGATATCGGTGCGCTTTGCGTCTGATGCAGCAGTCAAATCTTCGCCGTCAACAACAATTCTGCCGGTCGTCGGTGTCAACAAACCGCCAAGCAAGTGCAGCATCGTCGACTTGCCGCAACCCGAGGGTCCCATGATGGCCACGAATTCACCCTCATGAACTTCGAGCGAGACTCCTCTCAAAGCCGGCACATCAACTTTGCCAACGCGATAGGTCTTGGTCAGATTGTCTGCTTGTAGAATCGTTCTCATCAGCAATTGAAACCGTGCTCTGCGGAAGGCGCCAGCGCAAGCCAGCAGGGACGCAAGATGTTAATACATGCAGTCATTTAATAGCTACCGAAGTCGATGCTCGGGAGCCTTTTCTTTGGTTAGCGCCAAGAAGTTCAGAGTCCAACCTTCAGGTTGTCCGGTTGTGAAAGAGCAAGCTAAAGCTTGGACTCTGAACTGCTTGTGTGGTTGCAATGGAGTAAGCTGCGAGATGAGAACTTATTTAGGTGTAACTGCGGCCTTGTTGCGCTGTCGGGCATCCAGGTCGACTTCCGGCAATTGCCACCTGTTCTCGAGCACAAACGCTTCCGGCCGGAATTCCTTATCGACGTCAACTGCGGTTGGAGTCTGATAGGTAATGCTCAACTTGTAGTGATCGTGAGGTCGTGTAATTTCGATTCGGGTAGGCAGGCTGATCTGCCCACTTTCGCCCATGGGCTTCTCGTCCCAATAGGCCACGTCTGTAGTTATCAGGCCGTTCTCATCGAACGATTGAATACGCGCCAGGCGAATTCCATTCACTCGGTCAAACCAAAAGCGGCGCAACAAGCGGGCGTCACTCGTGCCGGCCTGCGAAAACTCTTCAAGCAGGTAATAACCTCGGACGACTCGCGCACTTTTTTTCTCCGGACGGCTGTCAGCTTCTTCCTGATAAAACTCGCTTTGAACATAAGTCAAACCGCTTTGAGGCCCGGTAAGAACCGGGCTAATCATCAGCGCATCAGTTAAGTGTTGCGGACGCAGATTTGAAAGCGCACTAACAGTTTGCTTCTCATTCATCCTGGTGTTCTTGCTTTTTTGTGGCTCAGGTTCGGCTCCGTCACCGTCCAGTTTTTCATAGACCGCGCTATTTGTTCCCTTTACAAAACGACGATACTTTTCGTCGCCCTGCAACACAGCAACACGAAACGTCTCGCCGTTGGAAGTCATCTGCGCGATGTCTTTGGCAATGAACGGCACTGCGATTATCAGATAGATCTGACCGGGCCGTTGTAGCGTGACAGTGCCGTCCGCTTGCCGGTACTTCTCTGCAATACCTGACTCGGCGAATGATGTGTCTTCGAATTCGATGTCGACTTTTCCGTGCAGCGAACGCACGCTCGCGAGGCGATTGACTTCGGTGATGAGACGGCTCTTGGCTGCTTCGCTTAATGGCGTGAGGAGCTGCGGCACCTGCACTTTTTTATGAGTGCCAAACAGTCCACAGCCCGCATTAAACGCAAGCACAAACGTTAGTAACAGGAAAAACGAAACGCGAACTGGGGAACGCAAGTTCGCAGGTGTGGAGTTGGGCATTGGCAAAGTTCTCGGGGAAACCAGCGTTTGTCTTAAGTAGGCAAAACAGCGGCTCAAGCTAACAAAGACGATTTTTGTTGTCAACGCAACCCTCTTCCCACTTTAGCAATTCGTGAACGCAGCATTTGCTCTGCCGTCGCTCAACAAGTTGGCAGGTTAGGCGTAGTAGTAAAGTCTTTTGACGCGTTTGCGTATCACAACACGAGTTCTGGTTTGCCAAATCTGTGCCGCAGCTTATTGACATTTTTTAGAACGCGCGGCTGGCTGACAATCCTGCGTTCAAGTTTTTGTCTGCCGGGAAAATCCAGCAGCATGATCCCCAGCAGAATTGTCAAAAGGCCCTGGCCAGGCACGCCGGGTATCGACATCACAATCCCCAACGCGACCAACAAAACGCCCAGGACATTTTTGCCAATGATTCCCAGCAGCCGAATCGCCGGATGACGTCCTGACCAGAACTCACGCGGCCGACCTTCTTGAAAATAATTTGATGGAATCTTAACGAGGATGATAGAAACAATCGCGAGACTGATGGCGAAACTAACAACGAAAAGCAAAGTTCCGAGCAACGCGCTCTGCCACGTCACCCTCGGCAAAATCGAAGTCCACATGCCGCGCAGCTCCCCCATTGCTCCTAATTAACTTTGCGGCGCTCGGCCACCAGCGAATCCAACACTTCGCGCACAACTGTCTGCGCAATCGCCGGAAGTTGAAAGTCGGCGGCGACAGCAACTTCCCAAAACTCGTCAAGCCCCTTCGCTCCCGCACGCTCCAGCGCATACGCCTGGACCAACAGGTCAATCACATCCGCTGCTTTCACGATGCGTGCTTCGATGCTTTGTCGCTGTTCATAATCGTCGTACAGCTTTTGGTAATCCGCCTCGCCTGGACCAACTCCGGCAACAATCTCCGCGAAGGCTTGACGTTCCGCGAGCTTTCTCGCCTCGGCGCCAAAATAGTGTGTAGCGGTTCTGGGCATGTCACCAACGCGCGTCTCGGCCCAGTCGTGCAACAACGCCATGCGCAGCACTCGCTCCGTGTTGAGCTGCAGACCACGAGCGATAATCTCATCCGCCAGCACCATCGCGGTTACACTCACACCAAAGGAATGCGACGCCACCGACTCGGTCCCGTTTGGCAGACCGCGCAGCGTCCAACCCGTGCGGTCGAGGCGCTTTAAGCGTTGCAGCTCTATTAAAATGTTAAGCATCACAGTGACTGCTACTTTAACGCGCACTGGTGGCGAGCAACAACACGACTTGTCCACAACCGGTGCTGAAAATAACAAGCGGCGGCGCGATTACCTCGCGTCGCTGCTTGCCTGGTTTGTGGAAATGAAGAGTCGAACTACTGTTTCGTTATGCCGGCGCCGGCAGATTGCGTCAGCATCAGATTAAACGTTGTGCCCTTCTCGAGGCGCAGATTTCCGCCCTGCAACGACAGCACCGAGCTGCCCTCGACCGAAGTGTTGCTCGATTGAGAAATCTGAATGCCCCCCAACGAACGGCCGACTCCCGTAGTCGTGTTGCCGACGACGTTGGTAGTCGAGTCCACTGTCGAACCGAGAGCTGCCGTGGTGCCGCCAACCACATTCCCCACCGTCGAAGTGGTGGAACTGACAGCGCCGCCGAGCAATCCGCCATTGTTGGCTGATGAGCTGCGGGAGCTACCGGCACTTGCCGGCGACGATGTTGAGCTACTGGTGTCAAATAGGTCATCGTTGCCCGCACGCGCGTTTGCGGTGCCACTAAACACGGAAGTTATCGTGGCCGCGATCGGCATATTCAACGAGCCGCCTTCCAGTCGATCAAAAAGAAGTCCAATGCGCGATTCGCCGCTGCTCTTGCTCTTCTGACTCACTTCCGTAACGTGGCCCACCAGTCGCGAACCTTTGCTAACGACCGTACGGCCTTGTGACTTGATCGCCTGCGTCGTCTTCAACACAACCTGATCGCCAACTTTGGCTTTGCGCGCATCGATGGTGCTTTGCAGCTCGCCCGCCAGGCGCGTTCCCGAATCCAGGTTGATGCTCTTATTCGCCGCGCGCGCCGCAGCCGAAGTTTGATTGCTTGCTTCGCCGCGCGCAGTCGTGTTGGCGGTCTGCGCATTCACGGCTAAGCCACAAACAAGCGTCAGGCAGGCTGACAGGATGGTCTTCTTCATCTTTTTCACCTCTTAGTTTTTGCGCCCATCAACCGGGCGTTCGTAGATCAAGTCAGTCGGGAGATTGGATTGGTTCGTTTGGAAACTGTTCCAGCTACAAACGTCAAAACAATTCGGTCAGCGAACCCATGACGTTTTGCTAGTCTCAGGATGAAAGAAGTTTAAAGGGCGTTGCCGGTGGGGACGGCTGTAACGGAGTTGCAAGTTTATTGCAAACGAAAATTACAGGATAAGGTGGTCGCACTGGCGGAATGGCCGGGCGGTGGAATTCTTTCTTCCGATTTCGCTAACGGCTAGCGACAACCGTCGTGTTCGCAGCCGCAACCGATTTCCATCACATGCGACTTCTCGGCGTTCTTGCAATACTCACTGCAATACTTGCTGTCTTGCTCTGCCGGACAATCGCAGGCTGGATGCGCGCAAATGCTTTCCTGTTTTTTTGCCATAAACGACCACTGCTTTCTGGTGAGTCTTACTGCTCTTGATCCTAAGACTCCGTCATCGTGCGGTCAAGTAGTGACGGCCCGGTATTCAGGGCGCTGGGCGAACCACAATCGTGCGTTGCGCGTTGCCCAATGTTAATACCAACGGCCGGTCGATTTGCAGCGGATGCTCTTCACCGTCGATGCTGATAAGGAGATTCGCACTCGCGCGGCTAACCTGGGCTGTGTTCTCAACAACTGGAGCGACGCGTGGCAAAAGGTTCGTGGCGATGATGCGCCAGGTTGACGGTGTACAACGAATGCGAATGCCCGGCGTGTCCGTTTCAAATGCTTCGCCAACCGCAAGAGCATCCGCCTTGAATAGTCCTTCACCGCAACGCACGCCGCTGGTGTCGTAAAAGGTCACCAGCCCGGAAACAAACGCGTAGGAAACCGTGCTTGAGTTCTTAACTACCATGCGAATATTGGTGACTGGAGCATCCGCCGTGCCATTGAGCCCCGTCGTGCGCAAACTTCCCTCGAGTGCAGACGCGCCGGCGGCATCAAGCGCCACGGCCGTATCCGTCAGCGCCACGCGCCGCTCGCCAGACTCGTTGGGTTGTTGGGCTATAACACCAAGACTTGTGGTTGCGAACAGCGCCGCGAGCATGATGATTTTCATTAGTTGTCGCTCCAATCTTTAACCGCAGGATGTGCAAAGTGATGGCAAACATTTTAGTGCCAGACTCAGTCAGTAGCAAGATTGTCCGATTGACTGACACCGCGATCGGTCTTGACTATCGGCAAGAGCGCGGTGCCTCGCGGGAGAATGAAACCTTTATCCGACGTGCCGAATTGATTGATTACCTCGTCGTGTGAGCGCGCGGGAATCATGTGCATGCGACGCACATCTTCGTCCGGCAACTCCGAAATTAGGAAAATTCTGTGACGCTCAGCCTTGGTCAATAACGACCAGGCGGTTTGACCATTCACCTCGTAGTTCTCACGCAGGCGAGTGGCGAGAGCACGCGAATCGTTCTCTGCAAACCATTTCAGAAAATCTGCGCGGCCCAGACCGTCGCCGCATTCCGCCAGCAACACAATGGTGCCGCCCTTGTTGGTCGCCTGCGCGGCCATCTCGAGCGCCTTGTGGGCCTGGATCAAGTTGATGTCCCAGGGCGAGCCGCCGCAACTAACGATTACCAAATCGCGCGGCGCATCAATGGCCACTGAATGTGTTGCGAAATATTCTTCACAGCCCGCGCGATGAGCCGCGCGCCATTGGCCTGCATAAACGCGGACTACACGCCCGCGTTGGTCGACGACAGCGTTAACGCCAAAGCGCGGCTCGATCAGCGCGGCAATGCGCTCGCATTCTTCATTGACTGGATTGCCGTCTAACTTGCCCGTGCCTACGCCGGCGCGCCGGCCACCAGTTTCAAAATCAAGCGCCAGCATGTGCGTGGCTTCAATCGTTCGCGCCGATGCCAGCCCCGGACAGATCGACTTGCGACCGCCGGTGAACCCGGCGAAGTAATGAAAACCAATCGCGCCCGTGACGATGACTCGAGAAAAATCTTTGAGTGCGCGGTTAACTTCAACGGGCGTGCCGCGATCGGTGACACCAAGCGAAACGAATGCTTCAGAATCGTAAGCGTCGTGATGAAGCACTCGTAAGCGCTGGGCGATGAATGGAGTTAATAATTCATTTCTTTCTTCATCATTTACGCGGCGGTGTATTCCAGTAGCAAAAATCACTGCGATGTCCGAAGGGGAAACGCTCGCTTGAATTAAGCGGCGCACCAGGAGATGGATGATCTGGGCGCTGCCGGTGGCGCGCGTCGCGTCTGAGACGACGATCAGGACGCTATCGCCGGCGGAGAAGAGATCGTCGATGGGCAGCGACTCGATTGTGTCGCTAAACGCCGCGCCAATCTCAACATCGGTTAACGGTTTATCATCGACAGGATTTGGTTCCAGGACCTGAAAGCGCGCGTCGTCAAAGCTAAGGGTCTGTGTGCCGCGTCCGTAGCCTAATTGTATTTCACTCATGTACAGAATTTTCGCGACGCGGACGGAAGCCCCACCGACTAAGCGCCAAACTCCACCAGCGCGCGTTCGATAACGTGCAGCGAAGCAAAGTCGGTTTCGCCCGCCGTGCGCGCTTCCGCCAGCCACTTGCGAAGTTGCCGGGCCTCTTCGAGCGAGGCGATGCGGCAGGCACCCGTTAAAGCGAGAGTGACCAGCGCGTCAGGAGCACCATGAGTAACCAGCGCAGCTTGCAGGGCTGCCTGTTCGCGAAGATCGAGTGTGAGCAGAAGCTTGATCTCCATAAACCGTTCAACGAGCCGCTGTCATAGTTTGGAAGTTAGTCAGATATTATTGAGCGCTTGAGTGATATCGGCGATTATGTCCACCGACGCTTCAATGCCGACTGCAAAACGCACCGTAGCAGCAGAAACACCCGCGGCCTGGAGTTGCTGATCGCTAAAGCCTGCATGCGAAGAATAGAGCGGATAGCTCGCAAGCGTTTCAACGCCGCCGAGCGAAGGCGCGGTACGCACGAGCTTTAGCGAATTGAAAAGCTTTTCAACTTCGAGCTCACCGCCAACCACATCAATCGCCACGACGCCGCCGAAGCCGCTCATTTGCCGGCTGGCTAATTCGTGCCCGGGATCGTCTTCGAGTCCGGGATAGTAAGCGCGCGCAACTCTTGGATGTTGCCGCAACGAGCGCGCCAACGCCAGGGCATTCTCGCAGGATGCGCGAACCCGCAGAGCAACTGTTTTCATTCCGCGAGAAAGAAGATAAGCAGCCGCCGGATCGAGGGTGGTGCCGACCATCACTGACTTCTGTCTCGCGCGATCGATGAATTCTTTGCTCCCAGTTAAGGCACCGGCCGTCAGGTCCGAGTGACCGCCCAAATACTTGGTGGCGCTGTGCATCACGGCATCAATGCCATGTTCAATCGGCCGTTGCAGCACGGGCGATGCAAACGTGTTATCGACCACGGAAAAAAGTTTTGCCTGGTTACATACGTCCGCAACCATATCCAGATCGACGATGCGATTAAGCGGATTCGCAGGAGTCTCAAACCAGAAAACTTTTGAACGCTCGCCGGCGATTTCAGCCAGGTTCGGAATTTCGTCGAGCGAAACAAATCGCGTGTTGATTCCCAAATGGCTGAAGACTTTGGTAAGCACTTTCACCGTGCCGCCGTAAATTGAATCGCTGGCGATTACCTCATCGCCGGCTTCGCAGAGCGTCGCCAGCGCGCAGAACGTGGCCGCCGAGCCGGAGGATGTGACCAGCGCCGCTGCAGCGCCTTCAAGTTCGGCAATTTTTCTTTCTGCTTCGGCTACGGTGGGGTTGGCGTAACGCGAATAGAAATAAGCATCGGTCAACTCGCCGCGCGCATACCGGCGCATTTGATCAAAGTTTGCGAAAGCAAAAGTGGCCGTATGAAAAACCGGAGAGACAACTGCGCCGTGCGGTTGTTCGTCGGTGCGTTCGCCACCATGGACCGCCAACGTAGCTTGAGAGAGTTTTTCCGACTTGGAATTATTTGCAGTCATGCGGCAAGCTCGCGGGCGAAAGCTGGATTAGCGGGACCAGCTTAACAAATCCGCCGGAGGGAAAACAGAAATAACGCTGCGTCCGAGGAAACATCGTCACAACGAGAATGGAATCGCTGCGCCACTCACTACAGCCGCGCGATCGCTTTCTGCGCCAGCGTTTTCGATTTTTTTATTTTGTTGGTCTGATCTCCTGAGCCGCCAATGCTGATACGTAGATAAGCATTTCCTCTAAGAACATAGAGCGCGCCGCCGACTCGACTGCCGATCCAAAAAGCGTCGTCGCCGACGCCCGCTACCTTTTGCGGCGGCGTTGACTCTTCCTCTTCTTCTCCGCCACGTGCGCCCGCCTTTTTATCTTTGTCGCGATTTTTCTTGTTGCGCTCTCGTTCTCGCTCTTTTTCTTCAGCACTATCTTTCTGAAACGTCTCGCGCCAAAAGTCCTTCGGGTCTCTCGCGTCTGCGCCATCGCCTTTCTGGGCCACCAGCAGGCTGATGGAATTCGAAAAAGTCGGCAGCGTAAAAAAGCATTGCGAGATTTGCAGACCACCGCCCACTTGTCCGCTCAACTTCGTTTCTTTAACAGCTTCGCTCTGGACCGTTTCGATTTCTTTGCTGTTCAACAGGGCACAGGCGTCGACCTTGGGCTTTACCGCCGTTGCTACTTGAGCTGCGGATGGCGAACCTGACGAACTTATTTGTCCCGGGCTTGAGGCGGTGCTGGTTTCCGAACTGCCCGAAGAAGTATTCGCGGGCGATTGCGTGGTCGTCGAAGTCTTGCACGCGCCAATAGCAACGAACAAGAGACAGAACGAAAGCATAGGAATACGGCGCATAAGCACGCTCCTTCAAACAAGGAATTGAAAGTATGAGCAGGCGAATTCTTGCATGGCGGTGTGCTCATCGCAAGCCGCAATGCTCCGATTCTGCAATGTCTATTAATAGCAAACGACTCTTGAGAAAAACTTGAGGTGTGGTCGATTAAACCAGGATTGCCTTGCTTTCTAAAAGGAAAAGGCCACACGGAAGTGGCCTTTAGACAATCGGGTTTTTGAAACTCAACCTACAACGCCGGGACGCCGTTGACGTGATTAAAGTCTTTGTAGAGCTCGTTGTATTCACGCAGCCGATGTTCGATAAGCCGCGGGACTTCATCTGTCTCATTGACGTTGATTATCACATTGACGTTGTTTAAAAATGCTGCGTGTGGGTCCATGGTGCGCAGTGAGGGCGACAGCAAAACAAAGAAGACCCGGCGGCGCTGGGCCGGCCTGAGAATGCTGATCTCGCGTGTCACATAAACGGTTCCCTGCTCAACCGGATCAAAGCGCGCATCCAGGACCACCACGTCCAATTGATTTTCCCGCATTCTTTCCACTGCCTGACGTGTATCGTTGGCCACAAAGACTTTGTAACCGTTTTCAGCAAGCGCGCGGGCGACGCTTTCGCGGTTCTCTTCGGGCGCGCATACTAATGCTTTCCGCGGGTTCCACGATGGCCTGGCGCCTTCCGGATCATGACCCTGCGGTAGCGATTGCCCGGCGAGTTTGGAAATCAATTCCAGCAACATGTCTGCCGCCGATGCGTTTGGCTTCGCTTCCTGTCCGCTGCCGTCAACTTCAAAAAGCGGCGCTGGATTTGGCTGTTCAAAACGCGAATTGCCGGTGGCGGGCGAATCTCCCAAAGCAATAGCACTCTGATCAAAGGCGGGACTTGGCGGCGCAAACTCCACCGTGCTGTTACATTTCGGGCAACGAATACTAAAGGAACCAGTTGGCACCTTGGTTTCATCAACCTGCAATCGTGAAGCGCATTTCTGGCAAGCAATAATCATAAAGTGAAAGTTATGGGCTGAAGTTTCATTTCTTCGAGAGAAGGGTTATTCGATCATGTTTAGCATCGATCCGCTTTCGGAGATGGCATTCAAGGGCATTGCTCCGCCGCCGCGCTGCATGAATTCCTCTGCGGCCGTAACTCCTTTGAGCGAAAGCAGCAGATTGTTCTGATTCGTTGCGAAAGCCAGGCCATCTTCCAGACTGACGCGCCCGGTTTCGATCATGTATTTGATGACGGTGTCAAAGTCCTGCATGCCATCAAGTTTTCCGTCGCGCATTGCATCGAGCAAAGACTTGCCGTCAGCCTCTCCTGCCTCGATGTATTCGCGCGTGCGCGGACTCGAGCGCAGTATTTCAACTGCCGCAATGCGGCCGCGCCGATCTGCACGAGGAATGAGACGCTGACAAACAATGTAGCGAAAGGTTTGGGCTAGGCGAGTGCGAATGACAGCTTCCTCGTTCTTGGGATAAAGACCAATAATGCGATCCACCGTTTTCGAAGCATCGATCGTGTGCAGTGTTGAGAGCACCAGATGGCCCGTCTCCGCAGCTTCCAAAGCGATCTCAGTTGTTTCAAAGTCGCGCATTTCACCGATCAGAATCACTTTTGGCGCCTGTCGCAGAGTTGCGCGCAGCGCTGAAGGAAAATCACGCGTGTCGTGTCCCACTTCGCGTTGGTTAATCGTCGAACTCTTATGCGAGTGGAGATACTCGATTGGATCTTCGATAGTCACCACGTGGTAGTGCTTCTTTTCATTGATGAGGTCGATGATCGCAGCCTGGGTTGAGCTCTTTCCCGATCCGGTCGGACCGGTCATCAATACCAGGCCGTTTCTCAGTTCGGCAATCGCGGACAGTTGGTCCGGAAGACCCAGCGACTTGATCGTCGGAATGTCCGTGGGAATCACGCGCATGACGATTGAATACACACCGCGCTGTTGAAAAATATTGACACGAAAGCGCGCTCGAGAAGGAAGCGAGTAACTGAGGTCGGCAGTACCCGTGCGCGCCAGGCGTTCGGCGGCATCAGGGTTACCATGCATCAGCGCCATCGCGATGATCTCAGTTTGATAAGGCGTCAGTTTCTGCATCCCCAAAGGCTGCACCGGCGTGAGCTTGCCGTTAACCTCCACCTGGGGAAGTTGGCCAACGGAGAAGTTCAGATCACTGATCTTTTCAGAGACGAGCAGCATGCGCTCGATGATGGGCGGCAGATCGAAGAAACTCATTTAGTTGAAACCCCGGAAGAAACTGATGAAAACTTTCGGGCGGGAAGGCAGCCACTAAGGGACACCCTGGTTGGCGGAGCAATTCTGGCGCACAACACTGTCAAACGCAAGCAAAAATTGTTGCTTTGACGGTTTTAGCGCTTTTATCAGAATGTTTTGGAGATTAACCAGCCCAGAGGTCCCTGATCACAGCCACCGCGTCTGCACCGGCGGCCATTACGGCGTCTCGATTGGTGGCGTCGATGCCACCAATAGCGACTAAGGGAATTCCCGGAACGGCTAGTCGAACGGCCGTGAGTCCCGCAAGACCGACCACAGGATTTGAGCTGTCTTTAGTAGAGGTCGGAAAGATTGGACCAATGGCCAGGTAATCGATGGGCCGCCGCGCTGCTTGTTGTGCCTGTGCCAGATTGTGGGTGGAAACGCCGATGATTACATCGTTACCAAGTAAGCTACGCGCAGCCTCAACAGGAAGATCATCCTGACCGAGGTGTACACCGTCAGCATCTACAGCAAGTGCAATGTCAACACGGTCATTGATTATGATCTTAATGCCTTGATGACGCGCGACCACCACTGCTTGCTCAGCTTCACGATAGAACTCGCCTGAGGAGAGATTCTTTTCCCGTAATTGGACGAGTGTCATGCCTCGGTTCGCGAACTCCGTCACCTGCTCAGCGTGGGAAAGTCCGGACAACAACTTGTCCGTGATTGGATAGGTTCGAGTCGCATCGAGCGAATCCAGGAAAGCTGAAGTCACGGCTGCATCAAGCCTCCTAAGTCTTTGCGCTTTGGTCGCTCATTGAAACGCAACACGCGTTTACGTAGTCGAATATTCTTCGGCGTCACTTCGACCAGTTCATCCTCCCCAATGAACTCAATAGCCTGCTCGAGCGACAGTTCTTTGGGCGGCACCAAACGCATCGCCTCATCCGCGGATGCCGCTCGCATATTGGTTAGCTTCTTTTCCTTAATCGCATTCACGTCGAGATCGACAGCGCGCGCGTTTTCCCCGATTATCATCCCCTCGTAAACTTTTGTGCCGGGCCGCACGAAAAGACTCCCGCGTTCCTGAAGATTAAAAAGCGCGTAGGTCGTCGTCTCGCCGGTGCGATCGGAAACAAGGGAACCTGTTGAACGGCCGCGTAGAGTTCCCTGCCAATCGCCCCAACGGAGGAACAGAGTATTGAGCAGACCCGTGCCTTTGGTTTCAGTCAGGAATTCATTACGAAAGCCAATTAGTCCGCGTGAGGGTGTTTCAAACTCCAGTCGCACGCGTCCGGTGCCGTGATTCACCATCTTCGTCATCTGTCCCTTGCGCCGGCCGACGGCTTCGGTGACGACGCCGATGAATTCCTCGGGGCAATCGATCACCACCAACTCGATCGGCTCGAGCGTGACGCCGTTGCTCTGGCGCGTAATTGCTTCAGGCTTGGAAACCTGAAGTTCGTAACCTTCGCGACGCATCATTTCGATCAGGATCGACAACTGCAACTCGCCGCGGCCTGAAACCTTAAACTGCTCAGGCGCGGCTGTCTCTTCCACGCGAATAGCTACGTTCCCCAGCGTCTCGCGGTCGAGCCGTTCTTTCACCTGGCGGGAAGTAACGAAGCGGCCGTCTTTGCCGGCAAAAGGCGAGTTGTTCACGCTGAAAATCATGGAGATGGTGGGCTCGTCAACTGCAATTGCAGGCAGCGCCTGGGGGTTGTCAGCTGAAGTGATCGTATCTCCTATTTCAATATCTTCGATCCCGGCCAGCGCCACGATCTCGCCAAACTCGGCTCGATCAATAGACTCGCGCTTCAAACCTTCAAAAGCATATAACTGTGAAACCCGTACCTTTCGGAGCGAACCGTCGGGCTTGGCGACGGTTACCTGATCGCCAAGTGCAATCGCGCCGGAATAAATCCGTCCAATTGCGAGACGCCCGACGTACTCACTGTAGTCGAGGTTTGCGACCAACAATTGCAACGAGTCGTCCCTTAATTGCCGAGGCGCGGGAATCGTAGTTACGATTTGCTCAAAGAGTGGCTGCAGGTTTTGGCTTTGATCCGCCAGGGTTTTCTTTGCTATACCCTCGCGCGAGACGGAATAGAGAATTGGAAACTCGATTTGCGCATCGGTGGCATCAAGATCGAGGAACAGTTCGTAGATTTCGTTCACTACCTCTTCAGGCCGCGCATCTTGCCGGTCGATCTTGTTTACGACCGCGATGGCCGGCAAGCGAGCTTCGAGAGCTTTCCGGAGGACAAATCGAGTTTGAGGTAAACATCCTTCGGCGGCGTCAACCAGCAACATCACACCGTCGACCATTTTAAGGACCCGCTCCACTTCGCCGCCGAAATCGGCGTGGCCGGGAGTATCGACGATATTAATCTTTACATCGCGATAGTGTACGGCGGTGTTCTTTGCCATGATGGTGATGCCACGCTCGCGCTCCAGATCCATTGAATCCATTACCCGGTCGCGCACCTGCTCGTTTTCGCGGAACGTTCCGGACTGCCGCAACATGGCATCAACCAGCGTGGTCTTACCGTGGTCGACGTGAGCGATGATTGCTATATTTCGGATGTCTTTTCTTTCGTTACTCATTAACTCTACCCGCGACTTCATTGCATAGTTTCAAATTTGCCTTCGAGGCGAAACTATGAATGTTACCACCTGGTTGACAATAACTCCCGTGTCGAGAGACCACGCGGCCGTTATTGAAGGAAGATCGGCGCAGCGGAGGGCTTTCAACGAACTAGCGTGACAGCAAGCCACCTGTCTGACGTAGGGCCTCGTACAGCACGATCCCGACAGCGGTTGCGAGATTCAGGCTACGCACCTGCGCGTTTGGCATCGGTATGGTAAGGCAACGATCCCAGTTTGAGGTGAGCACCGACTCGGGTAAACCACGCGTTTCGCGACCAAAGACCAGGCAGTCGTCGCGCAGGAATACCCAATCGGTGTAACTCCGGGTTGCTTTGCTGGTGAGATAAAGAAAGCGAGCTTGGGGCAGTGATTCATGCAGGTCCGAAAGAGTTGGGTGCCGGCTCAGGACTACTTGGGGCCAATAGTCGAGACCGGCTCGGCGTACCGCCCTATCATCCAGTCGAAAGCCGGTAGCACCGATGATGTGAAGCGGAACATTCGTCGCGGCACAAAGCCGCGCGATGTTTCCCGTGTTGGGTGGAATCTCGGGCTCGACAAGTGCGACGCGAATCATCAGCGACGTTGCGGTCAGTGGAGGAACGCTTGTATGCCGGTTAGGATATCAAAGACGAAATACAAAAGGAACGACGAGATTCGCTTGAAGTGCTCGTCGTTCCTTTTGAAAGGCCCTGCTGGCCTGTTGAAGTTTGTGTGCGCCAGTTGGAGGTTGCTGTTCTACCGTCGAAGTCCGAACTATCTCTTCTTGGCTGCCTTCTTGCCGCCCTTCTTCGAACCGCCCTTCTTGCCACCTTTTTTCGCTGACTTCTTTCCACCTTTTTTAGTTGCCATTCTGTTTGCTCCTTCGTTTCAAAATTTTTAGGGTTTAGGTCTTAACCACAAGATACTGTGCTTACTTCTCTCTTGTGGGCTAGAGTAAACGGCGCACAACATCTTGCTATATAAACGCAAACGCCCGCGATGTCAACAACTTATTACAGCTTCGGGTGAAAAATAATTTGGGTCTGTGGGCGCGCGCGAAGGTGATCAGCGGTGTCAGATCACCTTCGCGCGATCGCGTTCCGACAAAATGAGAACGCGTTAAGTGACGCTATCGCGAGCAGGTTGGTCCATAAGCGATGTCTGATCCGAGTATGAAGTGAGTTTGAAAATTTGGATCTCTGATTGCAGTCGATGGAGTTAACGGAATAGAGGAGTGAAGATCCAGCCATCGTGATGATCGATGCCATAATAGAAAAGTACCGAATGAGTTTTGTCCTCGCTGCTCACGCCAATGAAGGGTCCGGAACTATTCCCTGCGCTACTGGAGGAGGAGGCGGTTGGCGTGGCCCTCGGGTTTGGCAACACTGGCGGAACCATATCTCGTTCTAGCTGTTGAAGTTCCTGGCCATGAGTTTCAGGTTTTATGTTTCGCGCAAACGACATTACGGAGCGCAGGAAGTCTATTAACTCGTTCGAGCGAGGTCTAACCATCTGCCACTCGCCAGATTCGGACAACGGATCACGCGCAGCGGAGCCACGCAGAATCTGAACCTTCTTGGTACCGACGGACAAGCCTTCACGCAGATCATCGATCGATGATGGCAACCCAGGCTCTCCAGTAACGCCTTTCGATACTTTGTACAAATAGTAAAGACGAATGGCTTCTGCTACCTGTTCACCGCGGAAGATCGCTTCCTTCTCTCCTTCACGACGTGCTTGTTGTTGCAGACTTGGCGCCGCTGCGGCTGCGAACAATGCCAGGATCGTCATCAGCGCCAGCAAGGCAACCAGCGTGTAACCGCCCTCGTTTTGGCGACTGGGGCTCGGATGCAGACAGGATCTCATATCAGGAGCGCCTGATCGCTCTGTCCATATATTGTGGTGTGGTCCATTGCTACGGTTGGTCATCGTCACTGTCAACTCGCGGTGTAGGTCGTTGCATCGGGTTACCTTTTTCACCCGAAACTGAAAACGGCAACGTGTGTTTGATCTTCAGATTATTATCGACGAGCACCAGTTCTTTTTCCGAGATGCTGGTGACGCGAAATCTTCCGCCTAGCAAATCTCCACGCTGGACGTTCAACGTTTCCTTTGATCCCTTGTCCTGGAGAATGGCGGTGTCAATATACCGGCGTGTGCCAATAATGCCGACATAGGTGTAGTTAGGTGTCGGCGGAGCATTCACCGTCAGCGTCACAGGGTTCGAATAAAGCTTTCCGTCGGCGGAGCGCGCTATCACTTGACGGCTGCCAGGGTTGGCAATTAGGACGGCGGGCACTGTCGCGGATAACTGTTGCGGACTTAGGTAGCGCGTGGGCAATTCCGTGTTGTCAACCACGATCCGTAGCTGAGGCGTGAACTTGTCGCCGGCAACTTCCAGCGTAAAGTCTCCGGTTCGCGCGAATGTGTTGGCAGGTGACAGGCTTGCAAGCAAAACCGGAGGCGTCGGTGTTGGCGTGGGAGTTGGAACCGAAGCAACCGCTACAGATTTTGGCGGCGGCTCATAATAGGCAAATATATTGCGCTTTGCTTCCGCAACAGCAGGGGCCGAGCTCTCAAAATTTATCGGCCTCAGACGTTCCAGAATGTCATCCTTAACGTCTGTTGTAGGCGAGGGCTGGGGTTCTGCCGAAACAACTCTACTGCCAGGCGAAACTGTATTAACCGGAGGCCGTTGCGCGACTGGTTTAGAGCTGCCGCCAAATCCGAAGAAGGCCCACCAAAGCAGCACCAGCGAAATGATTCCCAGCGCGCCCGCCAAGATCAATTTTTTGCGTTCGGCTGGATTTTGAATATCGCTAATTTGCATGGATTAACAAACGACCGTTCTAATCGCCAGAAATATTTTCAGCGCCACCGCGTTGAAAATAGGTAGTCATCTCAAGGCGCAGACTCACCAAAGAGGCTCCCCCGGCCCCACTGTCGGAAGCAGTATTGGATTCGGTAGCACGTTCCAGCTCAACCGTATTGATAATTATGAACTGCTTACTTGTCTCCAGGTCGCGGACAAAGCGTCGCAGATTCTGATAGGGACCCTCGACAGTTAGGCTAATGGCGATGCCCGGATAAATACTTTGCCACTTCGTATTTGCGGCCCTTGATCCGGGGCTGGCCTTTGAGCCTACAGGTTCAAGGGGTGTATAGGTTGGCCCCGACGTATTTCGCAGACCGTTCTTGCGAATAAGACTATTGAGACTGTCATACAAACTCATGCGTCCGCGATTCGCGTCCACCAATCCAGTTGTCTCGAAAGCGTCGAGACTTTGCGTGATGTTGTGAACCGTTGCATCCGTACTTTGGCCTCGTACCAGCACGTCCTGCGAATTTCTTAGCTGGCTTTGCAGGCGAGCCCGCTCCAACTCAAGCGTTGCGCGACGAGAGCGAGCGGGGACAAGGAAATAGAGGTACGAAACGACCACCAGAACAAGGATCAACAAAGCACCAGCAAGTCCAATAATCTCAGCCAGCCCAAAAACTCCAGACCGGCGCGAGACGCGCAAGTTGCTAAAGCGCGCGCGAAGTTCGCGTTTCTGAATCGATGGTGGTTGTTGGCTCATTTGGTTAAGTCTGCTTCTCCTACGTTGGAAGCTAGCGCGCTGTTCCCCGTCGCCGCTCCAGCTCGTGGTCTATAGGTCACAGCCAACTCATATTCGGCGCCACTTTCGCCGCGACCACGTTGTAAATTCTGCGCGCGCAATTCCGAATGAAACACGCCCGCCCGGTCCATCTCCGCAATCATGTCGGTCACAATCGCGGGGGTCTTTGCCACCACGGTCATGTCCAACTCCGCTAACGTTTCGTCTCCCCGAGTAGCCACGCGTCGCACGGCAATACTCTTGACACGAACCGTACCAGGCAATGCCGATTCTAAGTCTGCAAAAAGACGCGACCACGAAAAATGCTTTCGATCGACTAGCGCGTGGGCTGCATCCAGTGTCTGCAGTTGCTGGGAAGTGAGCGAGTTCTTGACGGTTTCCGCCTGTTGCCGCAGGGCATGTTCCTGACGTCCGAGGTTATTGATATCGTTCTGAACCGCATTTGCTTGCGCATTTGCCTCCCGCGTCGCTCTCACGATGAAAACGAGGCTTACCAGTGACACGAAAATCACCGCCGCGGTGATCATCCAGGGCAGTGCGCGATTATTGAACGGCCGGCTTGCCAGGTTTAGTTTCGTAGGCACGAAAAGCCTTTCCAGTCCTTCTGAGGAGTGTGATGCGGACTTTGCTGCTGAAGGATACACGCCCCACTTGAGAGCGTGCAACCGGGCAAGAAAAGGGCCGCGACCCGCACAATTACACGCCCGGTCGCAGTGGATGTTTCATAAAACAGGACTGCTGTTTGTTATGACGTACGTCGAGCAGGGAGTGGGCCTTCAGTCATCGCCAGTGACGGACGATAAGCGCAAATGCGATTTCGGCCGTCGCGCTTGGCGCGATAAAGAGCAGAATCGGCAAGCTCGACGAGTTGGATTGGATCCATCGCATCATCTGGAAAGGCAGCGACGCCGATGCTGATCGTGATGCGGTGCGTTGCCGCTGCGTCGGGCGAGTCCTGGCGCGTCGCGGAGAATTCGTGGTCAGCTATGGCAACGCGGACGCGTTCGGCCGCGACCAGACCCTGTGCGTAGTTGGCATCAAGCAAAAAGGCCGCAAACTCTTCGCCGCCAAAGCGGGCCGCGACATCGCCTGCCCTTAATGCCTGCTTTATGACATGCCCGGTTTTTTCGAGTGTCTTGCTGCCAACCAGATGACCATAAGTGTCGTTAACTTCTTTAAAGTGATCCAGGTCCATCATCAAAACGCAGAATGGGCGCGCTTCGGAGTGCGCGCGCGCAGCTTCACGCCGTAGTTCCGAAAAAAAAGATTTGCTGGTGAGCAAGCCGGTCAGCTCGTCGTGCGCCAGGAGTCGATGGATCTGTTGCTGAAACTCACGATCGATCTCATCAAGCATGTCAAACCTGAATAGGTTATCGCCAATCACGATTTTATCGCCGTCGCTGAGCGGTGCTTCAGTAATCAGATCGCCATTGAGGAGCGTACCGTTTGTCGAACCTAGATCTGTTATTGAGTAGACAGTTTCATCGGTGAGCGTGTCGTGGTTGCTGTTGATACGCGCATGAAGACGCGATGCGCGCTGATCGTTAATGCGCACGTCAGCTTCCAGTGCGCGTCCAATGGTCACCTGGCTGCGTTCCAGCGGAATGGGAACAGCCATTAATTCTCCGCGCAATGAAACGAGAGCCGGCCGGCGTTCTTTTTGAATTGCCTTTGCACTAGCTGCCGGCCGGCGGGTTTCGGTTTGGCCGGAAAGGTCGTCGTTATTATTTTGACTGGGCATTGAGTGTGGCGTTGCTCAAGCGACACGGGCCTTTGCGTTGCCGGCATAAGCCAAACGGTCGATGCATTTTATCCTGCGACTGTTAACGGGGGCAATGAAATACCACTGATCCAATGTTCATTGCTATTTCAGCAGCAGGTAGGCCTTCTTGTGACCTCTGGAGGTTACTCCTATAATCGACAAACCAATAAATTTCAGGAGTGCTTCTTGTCCTGCCGCTGCTCGGGATTTTGCAAAGGAGTTCTAAGTGAAGGAACAGTTAACCACCGCATGCGACGAGGCTGAACGCCCGCTATCAATCGAGCGAGTTGCGGTGGCCCAATTGCCGACTGAGTGGGGTAATTTCAAGATTGCCGGTTACCGCTCGCTGACGAGCAATGAAGAATTTGTCGCATTATTCAAAGGAGAAATGCGCCGCGACGTGCCCACATTGGTGCGCATTCACTCGCAATGTTTGACGGGCGATGTCTTCGGCTCGAACAAGTGCGATTGTGGCCAGCAATTGCATCAAACGATGCGCATGATTGAACTCGAAGAGCGTGGAGCGATCGTCTATCAACAACAAGAGGGCCGCGGCATTGGAATCTTGAATAAGATTCGCGCCTACGCACTTCAGGATGAAGGCGCCGACACAGTTGAAGCAAACGAACAACTAGGTCTGGCCGTCGACTTACGCGAATATAAACAGTGCGCGGAGATTCTTTTTGACCTGGGTCTCTGCCAGGTGCGCGTGATTTCAAATAACCCGCTTAAGCTGCAGGCGCTGGAGGAAGCAGGCTTGCGTATTGTCGAACGCGTTTCAATTCAGGTGGAGCCCACCGAAAACGCCGCGAGTTATCTGCGAACTAAGAAAGAGAAGCTAGGCCACCTTCTAGATTCTTAATTTAATTGGCTCGACCGTTTGTCACCTCTCCTGTCCTTCCGCCCCCCGCAAGCAACACTACAACACCGACCAGTAAGACTCCGATTCCAGCAAGCCCGCCCAAGCCGGTATAGGCCACGCTTGACCAAAGCATGTAAGCGGACGCAAGACAGAAAAGAATTGGAGTAAAGGGATACAGCGGAACGCGGAACGGTCTGGGCGTATGCGGATCTTTGCGGCGCAGTACGAACAGAGAGATGCCCGTCAGCAAGAAGAAGAACCAGAACACGGGAGCTGTGTATTCAACCAACGTTTCAAACCCTTTCCGTTGCCACTGCCCAAATGCTACCAGGCACAAAGCAATAACCCCTTGCGTAACCAAAGCAGCTAGAGGTGTCTTCGTCCGCTCATGCCATTTCCCCATAAAGCGGAGCGGGCCAAATCCGCGACCCAAAGCATAGTTTGTTCGCGCGCCGGTAAAAATCGTTCCGCTGGCTGCCCCAAGGGTAGAAATCACAATCAATATGCTAATGAACTTCGCGCCGTACTCTCCCAAGGCCCTGCGCATTAAATCGGCCGCAACCACTTCTGAATCAGCGACTCCCTTGAGTCCCAGGACATTCACATAGGCAAGATTCACGAGAACAAAGACGAGCGTGATAATGAAAATTCCCCATAAGAGCGCTCGCAACATGTCGCGTTTCAGATTGCGAAATTCGGCTGAGGCAAAAGCTATCTCGTTCCAACCTCCATAGGTCAAAAGGATAAAAACCATGGCTAAGCCCAGAGAGCGGTTCGGCGAGGAGTCCTGGGCAACTGAAACCGGCGCCGTAGGAAGCCAGATTCCAATAATGATGATGCATAAGAGGCCCAGAATTTTCGCTCCCGACAAAAGATTCTGCGTTCGGGTACTGTGTTTGAGACTTACGGAATTCAGGATCGAGAGAATGATAATGGCGGCTGCGGCGTAGATAGCGGATGCATTAGGCCCAAGCGGAAATAATTGTGAAGCATAATCGCCGAAGACAAAAGCGAGGATAACAATCGAGCCAGTCTGAATCACAGTGAGTCTGGCCCAGGCAAATAAGAAGGCAACCCACTTTCCAAATGACAGGCGAAAGTATTGGTAATCTCCGCCCTCACTGGGATAAGCGCTCGCCAATTCGGCGTAACACAGCGCGCCAACTAAAGACAGCGCACCCCCCAATGGCCAGAGCAAGAGAAATACTGTTTTACTACCGGCGGTCGCGGCGACGATGGAGGGAGTTTTGAAAATTCCGGCGCCGATGACAATGCCGACAATAATCGCCACCGCATCCACGACGGACAGTTGTTTTCCACGCCTTTCCACTGGCTATACCCTTTCGCGATTCTAGAATTACGTGTGGAACCAGAGAAAGAAATGGATTATAGACAAAGACGCCGGAGATAGCATTCAGAAGCACCAAAACTTTTTGCGGTGAAACGGACGCGTGTTATTCTGTTGGCTAACTTCAATCCGAATCGAGGGGAAAAATTATGAGATATCTTTTGGCGTCTGTGCTTCTTCTCTCATGGTTACCATCAATATCTCGATCAATCTCTCCCGATGACAAGTCGGCTCTTACCGCGGAACAAATAATCAGTAAACATTTGGAAGCTGCTGGTGGAAGGCAAGCGCTCAGTAAGTTTCAGTCGCGTATCGCCATTGGAACAGTTAAGAGAGAGCAAGATCCCGAAGCACAGATGGCCATCGTATCGGAATCGCCAAACCGCGTGTCCGCCATATTTGTTTTCAGCAAATACGATTGGCAACTGACCTATGATGGCGCCAAGTC
>JACCVY010000002.1 GCA_013697915.1 Blastocatellia bacterium
GAAGCGGGAGTTGATTTTCTAAAAGGTGCACTTGAGGAAGCGCGCGCCAACGAAGTCGGACAGGCGGCACTCGCCCAAGCGCTGAGCGCCACGAGCAAGGCGACCGGCGTGACGGCTGACATGGCGAACGAACTCGCCGGGTCGCTACAACTCTTGACCAAATTTAGTGACGATGAAGTCCTTTCGGCGACCACGATTCTCGGACGTTTTGAAGAGATTGGCAAAGGCGTATTTCCAGACGCAACGAAATCCACCCTGGATCTTGCCTCCGCGTTAGGCATTGATACCGTGAGCGCGGCAAAACTGTTAGGCAAAGCACTCGCCGAGCCGGGCGCGGGACTGGCGCGCCTCAAAGCGGCGGGCGTCGTGTTCTCGGACAGTCAGGAAAAAGTCATCAAGAAATTGTTTGAGACCGGACATGCTGCTGAAGCGCAAAAGTTGATACTGGAAGAACTTTCAAAAACCATTGGCGGCACAGCCGAAGCGGCGGGCAAAACGTTTGAAGGACAAGCCGCCATCTTTTCGCACATGGTCGACGACATCAAGCAAAGTCTGGGCGATGTACTCCTGCCGCTGCTGAATGATGTGATGAGTACGGTCATCGCAATTTTCCGCAATCCCGCGGTGCAGGCGGCGATTGCAAAGATCGCGGAGGGGATTCGAGATGTTTTTACGGCGCTCGCGACGTTAGCCAGAACGGTTGCCGCCGCCGTGATGCCGCTGTTGGAGAAATTGGGCGGCTGGCTCAATACGACGGGGATTCCGGCGCTACAAGATTTCGCCGGACTGGTCGGCTCCGCGCTGCGCGGCGGTTTTAATTTTGTCGGCAACTTGATTAATAACGACATTCTGCCGACGCTGCAAGGTTTTTCGGGTTGGGTGCAAACTTCGTTCCTGCCGGTCGTCTCGGACATTGGGGGCAAGGTTGGAACCGCCCTGGGCGGGGCGTTCGTCGCAGCACAAAAGGCGTTCGATGCATTCAATCGGCAAGACCTGAGCGGGTTTCTTGAAGCGTTCAACATCGCGCCGGATATTTCTGCAAAACTAGAAGAAGCATGGCAGGCGATGGATCAAGGTTTCAAGTTGTTTCTTGAAAAGACCGGCATTCAGGCGGCAAAAGAAACCGTTACCACTTTATTTGACGGCTTGCGAAAGGAAATTCAAGACGGGGCGAAGGGTCTATGGGACGCGTGGAACACATTCCAAACGAACGGACCGCGCGCCTTCTCATGGTTTGAGAAATTGGACAAAGAAGGGCTTGGCTCATTTCTAAAGTCGCTCAATGTCTCACCAGAGATTGCGGACACACTCGAAGCGGTCACTACGGAATTAGACAAACAACTGCAAAACGCGACGGAGGCTGCGCGGACAGGGCTTGCGAATCTCGGTCGTGCGTTTGATGCGTTCAAGACAGATGGGTTACGCGGTTTCCTTGAAGCGTTCAATGTTGATCCGGGGATTGTCACGTTCTTTGTCAACGCGGAGAAAGATGTGCGCGAAGGCATTGCAAAGATTCCCGCCGCGATTGAAGGATTTAAGAATGATGGATTTAGCGGATTCCTCGCTACGTTTGATATCGCGCCGGAGATCGGGAAGTTTCTAGATGACGCGGTGCTAACTGTTACAACGAAGTTGGAGCAAGTGCGGCTCGCGGTGGCAGACAAGATTGGGAAACTTCCCGCCGCGTTTGAGGGATTTAAGACGGAGGGAATTCGTGGCTTCTTGGAAGCGTTTGATGTCTCTCCTGAGATTGTGACGCACATAGACAATGCGATTAAGACCGTTGGAACCAAGTTTGAGGAATTGAGAATCGCGGTTGCCACGGGCGTCGCTAAAATTCCGGCTGCCTTTGACGAATTAAAGAAAGGAAACCTTGATGGCTTTCTCGCCGCGCTGGATGTTTCGCCGGACATTCGAGCGCGCATTGATACGGTGATTCAGACCATTACTTCAAAGTTTGAAGAAATCAAGGCAGCCATCGGACCGAAGTTTGAAGAACTAAAACTTACCGTCGAAGCGGGCATTGCCAGAGTGCAGCTCGCGTTTGAGATGATTAAGACGGGTAATCTCGATGGATTCTTAGCGTCACTCGGTATTGCGCCGGAAGTACGAGTAAAGATTGAGGAAATTGTCACGGCGGTCAAAGAGGAGGTTGCGAACATTCCGAAAGCGTTCGAGGCCTTCAAAAAGGGTGACCTGAGTGATTTTCTGGCGGTGTTTGATGTATCGCCCGAAGTGGCGACGCAGATGGAAAAGATTACTACGGCAGTCAAAAAAGAAATTGATAAACTGCCCGCCAAATTCGCCGCGTTTCAGAAAGGCGACCTGAGCGATTTCTTGGAAACGTTCGATATCGCCCCTGACATTGCACTGAAATTTGAAGAAGCGGCAACGGCAGTTACCGATGGACTGACAGCCCTGAATTTAAGGTGGGGCACAGAATTGCAACATCCGCCGCCGCCGGTCACATTCGACAATACCGCACTCAATACCGAATTTGACAAGATGGGCGCAATCCTGGATGAGCGGAGACCACAGATTGACGAAAAGATTAAGAAGTTCAGGGAGATTTTCGGCACGCTCAGCACGATTTTCGGCGGGCTGGCGACGGGCGTAACGTCCTTTGACACCGGGATAACCAAGCTGAACATCACTCTTCCGTCACTCTCCGAGGTGTTCAAGACTTTTGTAGACGGGTTTTTGATTCAGGCGGCTAAACTCATCGAAAAGTGGAATCTGTTGGTGTTGGGTTGGAAAGATCTGAACGTGGTCGCCGATAAGTTTAAGGTGATCTGGAAAGACACTGTCGCAGCGTTTGACAAGTCGGGCGGACTGATTGACACGACCAAAACAGCATTAGAGAACATGGGCAATTATGTCCGGGATACCCTGACAGGCGTGCTCGCGCCATTCTTGACACAGGTTGAAGGTATTCGCAATGCGTTCGCGGATTTGTGGGATTACATCAAGAAAGTAATTGAGGCGCTGGGGAATCTTGGCAGCCATATGCCCGACCTGGGCGGCATCGCCAGTATCCCGGGCAACATCTTGGGCAATTTACCAAAGATAACTTTGCCAAACCTATTCGGTCCGCCGCCGCCGTCAATCCCTTCCGGTCCTGGCGGGCCTTTTGGCAATAGCAATATCGAACGCAACGCGTCACGCCAAGTGAACATTCACGGACCGATCACCATCGTCGCGAACAATCCGCAAGAGTTTTGGCGCGAACTTGAATCGCGCACGCAAGATATTGTAGTCATGGGGGACTAGTTTACACATGGCACATACGGCGCTCTTTTTGCTGAATTCAGCGACGCTCTTCGACGTTGGCACAGGTTTCAGCGGCGCGAACAATTACGCGCTCGTTGAATACAACCCCGCCATGCCGCCCGCAGACAAGGATACGGGCGACTATGATCTGACGTCCGACTTGTGGGACGTGATGATAATTGACGTGCGCGGAAGTAGCGCCGACAACCTGATCGAGAACCTGAATGCGCTGGACCGCTATTTCTATGAATGCCAGTTGTGGGAGCAGGACCACAATTACCCGTCCGGCAAGGGCGAACTCGAATTCGCACCACAAAACGCGACGAATCACGGCAAAGCCAAGATCGCCGGCGGGTGGGTGGAAATGCCGCGCGACCTGTTAGCCGCGCCGATTCTCTCGAATATGATCTTTCGCGCGGTCGTGCATTTCAAACGCCGTCCTTATTTTCTCGGCGCGCTCGCCACGCTCACTCCGACCACTGCTGCCACTGACAACGACTTGAATAACTTTGCGGCGTTACCGTCCATCTCCGGCGTCATGGCGCAAACGCGCATCCGCCTGGTCGCGGGCAGCGGCAATTCGGCATCGTGCAAACGCGCGCTCGTTGCAGTACGTGCGAGTCGCAACCCGGCAAACTTTGTACACATCTTGCAAGCCGAAGCGTATACGGCGCGCGGCGCGGGCGTGGCGGACCTGACCGATGCGAATCTGAGTCCCGGCTCCGGCGTCAGCGGACAGCGCTATACCCCGACCACCACGAACAAGATCATGCTCTTGCGCTGGGAAGTGACGGCGAATTTGGACGATCAAAAAGGTAAATTCATGCCGCTGGTCATCTATCGCGACAATGCGGCGAGTCTCAATTTTCGCTTGCACTTTCGCAACGGGCTCAAGTTCAGCGCCGGCAACTTTTCCTTTCAACCCTTCTCCACGATTGACCCGCTCAAGACCATGTTTAATGCGGGCACGACGGAACTGGGCGTTCTGGCAATGAATCAGATCACGAACCCCCCCGGAGGTAGTGCGCTCGCCACCGTCAACGCCATTGTCTATGAATTGTGGGGCGAAGCGCTGGCGGTGACCGGCTCGCTCGACATTGACCAGGTCAAACTCTTCCCGGTGGGCGAAGCGGGTAACGGCATGGGCTTACAGTCGGCGGAGTTTGGGCAGGCGTTCGGCACCAACCGCGTTTATTTTGACGCCCGCGACGATCTGGACAGCGCCTATATTGCGAATGCATCAGACGTGATCTTGGCGTTACCGATTGACTTGCCCGAAGGCGCACCGATCTTATTGCCCACGTTGCGCGCGGGGTTCCGCGTGTATGGCTTGGTGATGCAAGACGTGGTGGGTTTGTATAAGTACAACCGCACGA
The DNA here is from genome assembly GCA_013697915.1 of Blastocatellia bacterium. Lineage (GTDB taxonomy): Bacteria > Acidobacteriota > Blastocatellia > Pyrinomonadales > Pyrinomonadaceae > PSRF01. The sequence goes on from JACCVY010000002.1 coordinate 4,647, forward strand.
CAACCTTGACGATTCAGACCGAAACGCAGCAGGTGTACGTGCGCATGCGGGGCACGACGTAATGAGTTACACCCCACCTGCCGACGCGTTCACCATCCTGCATTACGATTCGCTCATCAATTCGTTCACCGCAAAACGCGGCGACAATTTGTTGAGCAATTCCAAATTCGAGCACGCCGCGTTTGGCGCGGGTTGGGCGACCACGACCAATTGGTCTCTGGTCGCGGTGGATACGACAACGCCTTCGGTGCTGGATGGTCAAGGCGCGCTCGCGGGTAGTGCGGCGAATAGCGGCAAGACAAAATCGACTTTAACCTCGGCGACCATCGCGTGCAGCGCTTTAACCGAACACGTGGCGCGCGTTTATTATGGCGCACCGTCACCGACCATTCCCTTGCGACTCGCCGTCGCCAACATGCTTAAGATTAAACTGCAATGGTATACCGCCGGTATGGCTCTCTTGCGCACCGATAACCTGTTTGCGGAAATGGTGAGTGGTTCAGACCATTTGCAAATGTTTGACGCCAAGGTGACGAGTCCCGCGACCGCCGCTAACGTTACGTTTTCTGTTATCAACATTCATCAAAACAGTACGCTATCAGGCGCGGTGGGCGGGCTGGTCATTGATAATCTTTTATTAGTGGCAGCGCTGACGCCCGCCTTGCCGCCATTTATCGAACGAATCCCTTACTCCAGGGACAGTGAATTCGCAACCTACAAGAATTTGAAGTTTAGCAATCATTACCAGTTGGGGTTTAAGTCGGCAGAATTCGAATTGTACGGCGCGCCGGAATATCTGTGGAACTGGGCAGAGACGGCATTAGAGAACCACATCAAAATCGTGTATCAGGGTTCGGTGTTTGAAGGCATGGTGTACCGAATTGATGTCGTATTGAACGGCGTGCGCTATGCGGTTGACTTAGAACGCCTTGCCAATAACGTGAAGGTTGAATTTGGCGACAAAAAACACGTGCGTGTCATCAATGCCGAATCCATCGAACATTGGGGACGCAAAGACCTGCACGACTCGACGCAGTTTAAAACGCGCGACGCGGCGGAATCCTTTGCGCGCAGTTTGTTACGGGAACGCAAGCAGTTGCAACCGGCGGTGGTTGAATTTGTCGGAGCGAGTGCGGGACCCGACAAAGCGATTGTAAAAGTGATGGGCTATATCAACACGCTCGACTGGGTGCTCGGGCAGACGTATGGCGCGCCGGCGAAACAGGACATCGGCGCGGCGTTAGCAACCGGACAAAATTCGTTACTCGGTGTGATTCGAAAACACACGCACAACGATTTTATCAGCGGCAATTATGCCAATGTGCAGGTCATCGGCAAAGGCGTGCCGCCGCCGAAACGACAAGATATGCGCGGCAAGTCGTCGTTAGAAATGTATATGCATCTTTTAGAAATGGGGGATAGTCTAAATCGCGTCTTGTGTGCGGGTGTGTGGGAAGACCAACAGGTACGGCTCGCACCGCGCCCGACAACCGCTCGTTACAAAATGCGCAAGAGTCCAAAGGGCACAGTGGAAATGGTGCAGGACTTTTCACAGCCGGTAGATTTAGCGTCGGTGCGCGCGGGCGAGTTTATCAAGTTCCCGCGTCCGATTCCGCGCATGAAACGTTATGTTGACCTCGGTGACGATCCCACCGCGTTATTTATCAAAGAAGTGGAATACTCCACTGAAAAGGGACAACTGAAATTTACGACCGCAGGCGCGGAGCCTTTGGAATATCGCATTGGCAAAGCGATTCGCGGACTGGCTATACATCGCAGCGGCGGGGGATGGGGTGCGTAATGCCTGAAGCCGTCAACGTGCAAGCCGTCGAGATCACCTTTCCCGACGCGCACTTAATTCTCAACCGCAGCAATAAAAAATGCATCCTTTTGGAAGAGGGGGACGCGTATCTGCGCGTTGGCACCGAGGAAGATTATACCGACGGGAATTGGCGCGATCCGGCGGTGGCGCACACCTTGCGCGTGCGCATTGAATACTTGGACGTGGGCACCGAAATTATCACGTTGGGCTATACCAACAATGGCACGACCGAAACGGTGCAAACGCTCGTCACCAAAACGAATACCGGCAAATGGCTGCGCGTGGGTGTTGCGATCACATCAACCGTTTTGTTTGGCACGTCGTTTTATGCCGACCAGGACTATGCCGATTTGCGTATCAGCTCCGATGGCACGCTGGCGCTCTCATTCGTTCTCATAAAAGAACCGGCATTGAGCGTCGAGGCGCTCTGGTCGGCGGCGGCGGACTCGATGGCATACCAGCCGGATCCGGATAGCGACAATTATGTGCCGGGTGTCAGTGGCTATTATCTCGACCGTGTGACAGGCAATGCAGAGTTTAACGACATTCTGGCGCGCGGCACGTTGTATGCGACGGCGGGAGAGATTGCTCACTGGAATATTGGGACGGTGGACGCCTACACCATCTCATCCGACAGCGGCAAGGTGAAGATCAACGCGCAGGCACCGTCGCTTTCCCTGGGGGAAAGTATCGCAAGCGATTGGACGGGCTTCGCAACGGGCAAAGGGATTTGGTTAGGCAAATATGCCGCGGCGAATTGGCGTTTTCGAGTGGGCGATCCTACGACCGCGGGCGCGGCGCTATTCTCTTTTGATAACACCGATATTCTACTAAAGAACGCAGGACTTGAAGTGTATAACGGCGCGACGCAAACGGGCAACATCGCCAAGAGCGGCAACGCGTGGTTCGGGCAATCGTCCGCGAACAAAACCATTCAGTGGTGGGCGACCGGCGCGACCGCAGGGGATGTGCGACTGGGCGGTAGCGGCACCTTTTGGTTGTGGGACGACAGCGCGGGCAAAGTATTGATGGACGGCACGAATCACGAACTCTCGAGCGGCGGCGCGATCACGGTGTACGGCTCATTAAAGAGTGACGATTACGTTTCAGGCATCACCGGCAGCGGTTGGAAGATTGGCGGCAATGCCAACGCGGTTTTTCGTAATATCACCGTGCGCGGCAGCATCACAGCGGCGGTATTTGTTGCCGACTTGGTGACCGCGCGAGCAGGCTCGAACGTTACGGCGCGCAGTGCGGGCAAGTTAAACGCGACCATGACCGTGCCGGCGTCGGGCACGTGGGTCATGACGATTGAGGATCCGCCGTCGACCGGGTATCTGTTCGCCAATGCCGACATTTGCAATGTCAAAGAAACGCAGGGCGCGAATACGGAAGTATGGTTTTCGGTCGTGCGCATCGCGCAGAGTGGCGGCAACCAGACCTATACCTGTACCTATTTGTCAGGCACGCGTCCGAATTCGTTTGAGACGGGCTGCGCCGTCGCTGACTTTGGCGTGAGCGGGCAGGGTTGGATTTATGAGACCGCAGACGCAACCAACGCGCCCTACATCAGTATTCGCACACACGCGGGGTCGCCCTGGTCTACGGTTACCGAAAGAGTCCGTCTTGGAAACCTAACGGGCATCACCGATGCAAGTTTTGGCGCGTTGAGCGGCTATGGTTTGTGGACGGATAACATCTATTTGACAGGGAAAATTAATGCGACGGGCGGCAACATTGCGGGCGTGCTGAATGTTGGAACGGGTGGCGGTATCTTTCAAGCGACGGGCACGTTTGCATCGCCGACCACTGGCTTGAAGATTTACCAGAGTGGCGGTATCGGTCTCATTGAAATGTGGGGCGCGGGCGTCAAGCAAGTGTACTTTAATACGAGCGGTCAATTTGTCGCGGCAGCAGGGGACGTAATAATCGACAGCGCTGGCATTGTTGGAAAGCTCGCGGGCGTTACTCAATTCCTGTTTGATAGTACGGGGATTCACACTTACGACAATGGTCTCTTGGAAATAAACGGGCAGGCGAAAATTGCCTGGAATTCTACCAGTATTGATACGTTGACGATGCGCTTCACGGGCGCGAGTGGCGCGACCCGTGGCTCGACGCTCGGACTTTTCACCGCCGATGGCGCGACGATGGCGTCGGGTGATATGTTGGGTATGGTGCGGTTCGGCGGCTATGATGGCGTTGTCGAAACCAGCAAAGGTGCGCATATTTACGCGCTGACGACGCAAATATGGTCCGCGACACAACATGCGGCGAAACTTGTTTTCCAAACCACGCCCAACAGCAGCACAACCCTTACGACAGCCCTGACCCTTGACCAAGACCAGAGCGCGACGTTCGCGGGGGGCGTTTATATCGCGAATACCACGCCGCAACTGATCTTGAATGACACCACCGCCAGTGCAAAGAACTTGCAAATTGCGGTGGACGCCAACCTTGCCAAACTGCAAGAATGGGCATTGGCGAATAATCAACTTGTTTTGGATTTGTCGTCTAATCGCAATATCGGCATTGGCGTCGCTGCGTGGGGCACCAGCGCAGTAGGCGTAATTGGTATTGCAAACGGGACCGCGCCGTCAACGTCCCCGGCAAGCATGGGACAACTTTATGTAGAATCGGGCGCGTTAAAATATCGCGGGAGCAGCGGCACGGTGACCACATTGGGGGTAGCCTAATGCGCAGCGGTTATTTGTTTCAGCAAAACGACGGTACTTCTATCGCCGTGAATCCTAGATGTTCTTGTGGACAAATGTTACAAAAAGGTAGCATCTCTTTGTCGGGCATCGATCAAGTGCATTGGGCGCATTGGATTTGCCCGCAGCATGGCGAAGTCCGACCTGATTTTACATTTGTCAAAAACACAACGAATACGCAAAAGGAGCGAGACCGATGGCAAAAAGCATAACGATTGACGTGCCCGCATTAACGCAGGTGCGCATTTTTCCCGTAATGCCAAATGGTATGACTGACGCTGCCTATCACCTGGTCGCGACGTATACCGTCGTTTCGGGCGACCAAACGCTCGCCGCGCCGGAAGTGGCGCTGGATGCCGACAAGGGGATCACGAAACACATTGACGCCATTTTTACTTCCATGCTCAAGGCGGCGCGCGGCGCGCAGGGCATCACGGGCACGACACCCAAAGCGAAAACCCAAAAAGGAGCAACCGCGAAACATGCCAAAGGCAAAACGCCCCGCTCTGCCAAGTGATCTCTTGGCGCAGATTGCCGCTGCCGAGCAGGTAGATGCAGAAACATTACTCGATCTGCTGCGCGAGCACGAGCGGCAAAAGTTTGTGATTGGCATCCGACTCGACGCGGCGCGGGCGGCAGATGACGAGTCGCGTATCAAGACGCTCAGCGCCGCGCTGGAGCAGGCAACCCGGTACGCCGCCTACTATTGTGAGCAACTCAAAGAATTGGGCGAGCAGGCACCGCACTATAAATTTGCGGAGATTGAAGCGGACGTCGTGGTCAACGACTATTTGATGTTTGTAAAACAGCGCGCACAAATCAAAACACAGTTTAAGGCAGCGCAACACATTGAGAGCAAGGAACACATGGAATTGGCGAATACCGCTGCCGTGCAGATGCAAAAGTATGTGGATTACTATCGCCCCAAAGTGGATCGGATTGTAAAGAGTCAAAACGGCAAACCATAGAACGGTAGTCGGGCGATATGTAAGAAACTAGAGCATGGAACCAATGTGACCAATGAAGCAAATCTTTATGAAGCCTTACGCAGACAGTTAGTACAACTGCGAAGCGAATTTGACATCTTGAAACTCACGATCGATGGTAACCCATTTATCGGGTTGAAGGGCGTTCTGCGGCGCGTGGATGAAATTGAATCGACTGCCATTCTTTTGTCAAAACAACATGACGACGAACGACGCCAGCACGCACAAGAAATTAAAGACGAACGAATATGGAGAATTGGTTTAGTCATCTCGTTGGGATTGACGCTGATCGTGCTCGCCGCGCTGGTAGTTAGCGTGCTAGGGGGTTTTCGTCCATGAGTTTTTTTCTGCGCATTCCATTCCTGCGTGCACTGCTGCAAGACCTGATTCTGTTTGTGCGGCACTATTATTATTTGCTCATTTACATTTCGCTCATGACGATGCTCGCGGTAGCGAGCGTCTATTATCTTTGGCAAGTTGTTGCCGTGCGGGTGCAAC
>JACCVY010000021.1 GCA_013697915.1 Blastocatellia bacterium
CTTTCGATGTTCACAAGCAGTTTGTCGATTATGCGCCCTCCATGTTGCCGGATATGCAGGAGCGCGCATTGTTCGAACGCATGGCGCGACGAGCCCAGATCGAACACCGCTATTCTGTCCTGCAACCCGATGCCGACGCGAATCGTCTCGACACAGCAAATTTTTATGTGCGGAATGCCTTTCCCGGCACAGGCGCGCGCATGGATTTTTATCAGCGCCATGCGTTCGCGTTGGCGAAACAGGCGCTCGACCAAATCGATCTGGCGGGCGTTACCCATCTGATCGTTACAAGTTGTACGGGCTTTTACGCGCCGGGCCTCGATTTCGAAATCGTTCATTATTACGGGCTTGCGCCGTCCATCGAGCGGACCGTTATCGGCTTCATGGGATGTTTTGCGGCCTTCAATGCCATGAAGCTGGCCCGGCATATCGTGCGGTCGGATGGATCGGCGCGTGTGGTCATTCTCAATCTTGAACTCTGCACCCTGCATCTGCAGCAGAACGGGACGCTGGAGAATGTCCTGTCCTTCCTGGTTTTCGCCGACGGCTGTTCTGCCAGCATCGTGTCAGCGGAACCGAAGGGGATAGAGCTTGAAAGTTTCCGGACGACTCTGCTGCCGGATAGCGGCGATCAGATCACTTGGCAGATCGGCGCCTCAGGCTTTGACATGAACCTGTCCGGGCGGGTTGCGGGAACGATTGCCGCGGGGTTGCCGTCGCAACTCAATAGCATTCTGGAGGGTGCGCGGCGCGAGGATGTAAATCTGTGGGCGGTTCATCCAGGAGGACGCACGATTCTTGACGCGGTTAGAGAAGGTGCGGGCCTTGCGGAAAGCCAGCTGATGGCATCGCGGGATATTCTGCGCCGGTTCGGCAACATGTCGTCGGCGACGATCATGTTCGTGCTGGAAGAAATTATGAATCCGGGGCACGGCGGAGCGGGCTGCGCGATGGCGTTCGGTCCCGGCCTGACCATGGAAAGTATGCGTTTTTCGGCGCAGGGTAGCTGTGCGCATGCGTGATTTCAGCCACCGTAGCGGCCAGTCCGAATTGATGGATGAAGGCGGCCTGTCTTTTGAAGAGTTCCATCACTGCTTACGCAGCCTTGAAGTGATCAATGTCCTGACGCTCGCCTACCGGCCAACCCTGCGTTGGCTAAAGGGCATGATGGTGGGTGCGCCGCTGTCAATCCTCGATGCCGGGAGCGGTGGCGGGGATATGCTGCGCCGGGTCGAACGGCAAGCAAAGCATGCCAGATGCAGCGCCAGTCTTACAGGCGTCGATTTGAATCCGTGGTCGAAGCAATCGGCGACCTTGTCCTCGCCTAGCTCCGCGATCCGCTATGAAACGGCAGATATTTTCGATTTCGAGGCAAAGACCTCGGTCGATATCGTTATCTGTTCTTTATTTACTCACCATTTGAGCGACGGCCAGATCGTCGATTTTTTGCGCTGGATGGACGGGCGTGCAAATAAAGGCTGGTTCATCAACGATCTGCAACGGCATAAGCTGCCCTATTATTTCATCAAGGCGGCGACAGCCCTCTTCAGCCACAACCGGCTGATCCGGCACGATGCGGCAGTGTCTGTCTCGCGGTCCTTTACCGTCGCCGACTGGCGCAATTTGCTGGACCGGGCGGATTTGCGTGCCCGGGCACGGGTGCAGTGGGTTTTTCCATTCCGGATCTGCGTGTCATGCAGAAAGGTTTAGAAGCATGCGATATTGCTATCATCGGCGGTGGCCCGGCAGGGTGCGCCGCCGCTATCCAGCTAGCGCGCGTCGGGCGAAAGGTCATCCTGCTGGAAAAGGAAAGTAAGGCGCATGAAAAAGTGTGCGGCGGGTTCCTGAGCTGGGAGGCTGCGCATTATTTGCAATTGCTTGGCCTCGATCTTGCGGCGCTCGGCGCGGAAAGGATCAGGCATGTCCGGCTGATCGACCGGCAGAACGTGATCGAATCGCCGCTGCCGTTCGCGGCCTGGAGTCTGAGCCGGCGGCGGCTCGACGAAGCGCTGCTACAAGCGGCGGCGAACGCGCGAGCGGAAATCCGCTACGGCGATAAAGTAACCGCGTTTTCGCCATCCGGGACCAGTTGGGATTTGACGATGCAAAATCAAAATAGCATGCGCGCAAAAGCGGTGCTTCTGGCCAGCGGCAAACACGATGTGCGTGGCTGGCCCCGTAAAAACGGATTCCCTCGTCACTGTCCGGTGCAGGACATGATCGGCTTCAAGATGCATTTCCGCCTGACGCCGCAACAGCGCAAAGACTTACACGATCACGTTGAAGTCTGCCTTTTTAATGGCGGTTATGCCGGACTGGAATTGGTAGAGGATGAAATTGCCAATCTCTGTTTTGTCGTTCGGCGGAAAATTTATGCATCCTGTGGCGGAAACTGGCCCGACCTGCTGACATGGCTCGTTGAAAGCGCACCGCATTTACAAGCGCGGCTGGCGCAGGCGGAACCGTTATGGCCACGCCCTCTCGCCATTTACGGTATGCCTTATGGCTATCTTAACACACAGGCGAAAATACCGTGCGGCCTATATCGTCTGGGCGACCAGATGGCGGTTATCCCCTCTTTTGCGGGTGACGGCATTTCAATCGCCCTACATTCGGCCATGCTGGCAGTGGAAAAGATTTTGAAAGGATCAGGTTGTGATGCGTATCACGCGCAAGCGCGGCTTGATTTTAAGCGGCCAGTCGGCAATGCAAGCATGATAGCTTGTCTGACGTCTTTTCGGGTCGGGCGGACCATTGCTTTTCAGCTCTTTCAACGATTGCCTATGCTTATAACAGCGGGTATACAAAGGGTGCGGCTGCCTCAGGTTTTGATCCAGGGCACAGACATTCAGAAGCCGGTTGAAAAAGTAACCTGAAAGCACCGCAAAGACTTAGAACTAGCGACTGCAGGATACTACTATCTACAAACGCTAAGTATGGCCATTAATTTTCAATAGCCTGCTGGAAATTCTGGAAAGCTTTGCTATCAGCTGTTGCTGCAGTAATTGCTGGTGTCGCTGCCGCGCGCGAGCGGCTTATCCCGTTGATTCAGGAACCCCTAGATATAGTATGTCCAGTGTCCAGACCGGCCGCTCAGGTAACGTCGAACGCAAGTTCCGGCATTTGGCCGAACAGAGCCCAGGTCTTGCGCATGCCAAAAGGCTCCCCTGATCGACTGCCGGCCTCGATCTACAGTTTGCCAGACTTTTCGCGGCGGATCGATCAAATATTGGAGACAAGTCGTTCGCTGCAACTGACAACGTAGACCCGCCTTGCGAAACTCCAGCGCGGCGCGCCCCGCCTCTTTTCTTTTTGAAGCTACGACATTTGACATAATCAGGCGTGGGCAGGTGGGATAGCGTGATCAGTATTATCGACATCGGCGCCTAGGGCGTCCGGTGGCTGAGAGACCGCATTGCTCCCGCCTCTAAAATAGTGAATCTGGTCATGCCGATCATTGCATCGCTCGCACAAAACGCGTTTGATCCGGAAACAATACGCGTTTTGGAGACCACATTCGACGCTGCTTGGAAAACGGTAAATTCGTCTGGCAGCGACTTGGCCGTGGAAGGCCGAGCGGCCTCAACCCGCGAACTTCTGGCTAAACGCATAATTGAGATGGCCGAGCACGGTGAAAGTGACCCACGTCGTTTTGGAGTGCGCCCCTGAGGCCGGACAGTTGGGGCCTAGGGAATTGACCTGGTAGCTGGGCTTTCGGAGGATGAAAGCCATGGCCAGACATCGTTCCCATAGCATCGAGTTCAAACGCCAGGTGGCGCAGGAGTTCATCGCCGGCGAGACGCTTCACGGACTCGCCGCACGTCATGGCGTCTCGCGCAACCTGATCCGCGTTTGGGTGATGAAGTTCGAAGCGGGCGCCTTCGACGAAGGTGCCGAAGCGGCCGATCTGCTTCAGGAATACGAGGCGAAGATCGCCGCGCGGCGACCTCGGACGAGGTGAAGGATCTGCGCCGTGAGGCGAGCGCCTTGAAGGAGGTTGTGGCCGAACTGACGCTGGAAAACCGTCTGCTCAAAAAAAACATGATCGCGGATGGGGAGGGCGAGGCATGAGATACCCAGCGTCCGAGAAAGCCGAGATCATCCCGGCTGGTCGAGCAATCGCCCCTGCCGGTCAAGCGCACGCTGGAGAAGCTCGGCATCCCAAGGGCCACGTTTTACCGCTGGTGCGATCTCTATCAAGGCGGCGGGCCGGAGGCTCTGGAGGATCGCTCGCCGCGTCCCGATCGCGTCTGGAACCGCATTCCCGACGCTATCCGCGACCGGGTCATCCGGCTGGCTCTGGATGAACCTGCCTTGTCGCCGCGCGAACTGGCGGTGTGCTTCACCGACAAGGCAAAGTATTTTGTCTCAGAGGCTTCGGTCTATCGGCTCCTGAAGGCTCACGATCTCATCGCCAGCCTGTCGCCGCCAAGGGAATCGGACGCGTCGACGAACTGATCGTAAAAGCCGAGAGTGACGCGACGCTTCCAGAAACCGCCAAGGCGGGTTTGGAGATTCTCGCCCAGCATCTGGAAGCGATCGACGCTTCCATCGCCGCCCTCGACCAAGAGATCGCCACCGTTCATGCACAAAACCCAGTCAGCCGATTGCTGGCGGGCATTCCGGGGATCGGAAAGCT
>JACCVY010000041.1 GCA_013697915.1 Blastocatellia bacterium
CTGTTACACGCTGAAGTATCAACCGCCCGCGTTCATGTGGAAACAGCATCAAGATCCGGTTCTGGCCTTCAAAGAGGGGCTTTATGCTTTCCCATGCGCTGTCTCTGAATCGCTTAGCCTTTTTAGGAATTTCATCCTCAAGAATCAACGGCGGGAGCATATGATCCTTTTCAAGAACGCGTGCTTCATTAGTTGAGAGGCTTTGTAACAAGTCGCTAGCCTTGTGCCAAACCGGATTGGCCACGGGGCTATCGACATCAATGACGGCTACATCTGTGCCAGTAGGATCAACGTGAAGCACGCGCAGGACAACGCCATCGGTTGAATCACCTAAGACTTCAATCAGCATTCCCTGGCTAATCATCCGCAACGCCTCGCGGTTTGTTGAAGACTAGAGTATGCGCTCGAAATTACGAGGGGCCTGCACGGTTCGATGCGCTCGGTCATGTTAATCGGCCATACCTTGTTAGCGATCAGATGACGAGCGACGGCTAAACTACTGCCAGTGGTAAGAGCAAACTCAGCATCGCAGACGGCGGCGAGCTCACACAGTGGCAGCTCTTCATTAAGGACCAGCTGTGTAAGCCGCTCGGAGGTCTTTAGAATTACCCGCTCCGTCAATGGGTAAAGGTCCACAATGCGGAAGTAGGGGCGAACCCACCTAACGTTGGCAACGAAATTCTTATCAACCTGACGATCTGTTACGAGTCCCCAATCGAGGCTTCGAACCTTAAAGTAGCGACGTTCGATTTCCAACTTTTCGAGAGTTCGCGAATTTCCTAACGCATTCATGTACTTGATCGATCGTGCGAAGTAGCAGAATCCACCGGCTTGTCGAACGGTCAAAAACTGGTCTGTGGTCATTACGATAGGCTGACGCGTGCGTGGATCAGTGGGGGGCACAACACCGCACTCACGCGCGAGCGCGATAGTCTCTTCCAGTGGGAGGAGTGGATACTGCTCTCGTATGTCCGTCACGAAAGGAAGGAAATCATGGACGTGAAAAATGTTTGCTTCGAGATCGCTAAACAGATGATGGACTCTCTGAGTCTTCATCCCTAATATTCGATGAACTCGGCCTCTCGATGGAAAATCTTGAATGCGGAGCCAGGGTTTGTATTCAGCACCCCTTCCTTTCCCAAAACCTTTGGCGATTCGGTCGACAATACTTTTTTGGGTCCAAGTTATCCTTTGTCTACCCATGAGTCCGTCCCACCTCTCATTGGCCAACGTCCCAAAGCGACGAGGCAATAGAAAAAGGACTCTTGTAGAGATCTTTTGGATGCGATCTCTACAAGAGCCCTTTTTTGTTGACGCTCGGATTTGCGTAGCCTGTTTTAGCAAGAGAGCGCGAAAGCACGCGCGTCTCTTTTACAGGTCGGCTCTAACTTACTTTCAAAACTTCGGGATATTCTAAATCCCTATGAGTTTTTGTCAAGACGAAAATCGCTTTGAGCCGTCTTCTGTTTTTTCTAACAAATATTGATAGGCCGGGGAGCTCGGTGTTCTATGGCCCTGTTCATAGCCAATATAAGTACCTAGCGGAATTTTCAATTCAATTGCGGCCATCCTTTGTGTAAAGGCGGCGATCCCGCTCTCTTTTGCGCGTCGTTGGCGCCACAACTTTAACCGTCGCGGAATATTTAGATTGATTTTTCTCCCGTTCCAACTCTTGTCCATGTGCGTGCTCGTCATGAGAGTCCCTTCTCTGTCTGGAATAGTACACAAATATATATATCCCATGCGATAAGTTTTTGTCAACTGGCATCGAGGAGCAGCCGTTGAATGTTTGTTTCTAATTGGCTACAGTTCGTTTTTATGAATGGCTTCACAACAGCGGAAGTTGCAGCACGATTGGGGGTGGCACAGCCAACAGTGAAACTCTGGTGCCAACAAGGGCGCTTTCCAAGCGCAAGACTTCACTCAACACCTCGCGGCCCGATTTGGCTGATCCCGGAAGTGGATATAAAACACTTCATCCGGCCAAAGAGAGGTAGACCCGGGACCCTAAACAAGAAATCCAAGGTTGTAAAAGGTCCATAAAAAGGGCAATAACATACTTGACTGACTGTAGGTAGCTTTAACGAGGTGAGTTATACTTTTGTTGCTTGTTCAGTGGCATCCGATCGTGCAGCTTTAGGCTGCAAAGCGGTTTGGCCGTAGGATGGAGGCTCTGAATCAGGTTTGCTGTTTTGTCCCCGAGCGCCCGCGGCGGTCTGGCCGGGTGTAAATCCAGATGGCGTCGACGAAGTGGGGCCGGAAGACCCGGTATCGGTTTGGGGAGGGACTGCGCCCCTCTCCCAAAGCAGCTTTCCGTTGGGTGACCTCGGAACGTTTCGGACGTTTGCGCGACGCCTTCTAGGGTTGCACGTGGCGCCCGGGTGCCCGCTATTTTAGAGTCAGCAGAATGTGCGTCGAGAGGCGCACCAGCTGCCCTGGACGAGGAGCCGCCTTCGGGTTGGCCGCTCTCAGGACTTTGGAGGCTTGGCGACCCTCCCTGCTGGCCTATTATTCCGATTGCTCTTCGTCTTCACCTGTAGATTCCTTGCGTTTCCGTTCGTCTTCTTTTCTAAGTGTCTGGCCTTTCAGTAGCAGCCGGAATACACGTTGCCGGTGCGCTCTTTGTTCGGGCGTTAGTTCTCTCGTCGGTTCTTCCGGCTGTTCTTGCTCTTCTTCTGAGTCCATCTCACGCCAGCTTCAATTAGGCTTGCATATATTCAACTTCTTGCATCATTAAGGTCGCCCTTAGTTGCTTCTAAGCTACCGGTGCTTGCGATCTGTCTTCGGGAACGACTTGATTGTTCAGGGTACAACTCGATTCTTTAGGGTGCGACTTAATTGCGCATTATCACGCGCGAAATAGGACTGGCAGCTGCTACTCAACCGTAACTGACTTCGCCAGGTTCCTTGGCTGGTCCACGTCGCAGCCGCGGCGCACGGCGATGTGATAGGCAAGCAGTTGTAGCGGAATGATTGAAAGAATCGGACCCAGCAGATCGCTGGCCGGGGGAATGCTAATTACGTAATCAGACACAACAGAAGACATCGTGTCTCCTTCGGTCAGCACTGAAATCACAATACCTTCTCGCGCTTTAACCTCAACAATGTTTGAATGCGTCTTTTCATAACGCAGTTCCGACGAGCGGTTGCCGTCTTCGCGTGTGTTGATGAACATCACGGGTAGACGTTCGTCGATTAACGCGTTTGGACCATGCTTCATCTCGCCAGCCGGATAGCCTTCCGCGTGAATGTAGGAAATCTCCTTCAGTTTCAGCGCGCCTTCCAAAGCCACAGGAAAGTTGATGCCGCGGCCTAGGTAAAGAAAATCCGTCACGCGGAAAAATTCTTTCGAGAGTTCTTCAATGTCGTCTGATTCGTTGAGCAGATGTTCAAGCTTGACCGGCAACTCAGCCAGTTGCTGTGCATGATGCTTGGCTTCATCCTCCGAAAGAGTGCCGCGAACGTTACCAAGATAGAGCCCGAGCAAATAGAGCGCGACCATCTGAGAGGTGAATGCCTTGGTGGAAGCGACTCCGATCTCCGGACCGGCGTGGGTGAGCACGGTGCCATCGGCCTCGCGCGTGATCATCGAGCCAAAGACGTTGCAAATGGCCAGCACTTTACTACCTAGCTCTTTCGCTTCTCTTAGTGCGGCGATGGTGTCTGCGGTTTCGCCGGACTGAGAAATGACCAGCATCAGCGTGTTCTCGTCCATCACCGGATCGCGATAACGAAACTCGGATGCGTAATCAACTTCCACCGGAATGCGGGCCAACTGTTCAATCATGTACTTGCCCGCAAGTCCTGCATGCCAGGAAGTGCCGCAGGCGGCAATCTTAATCGAGGTAAACTTTTTGAAGTCAGCCTCGGTGATGTTTTTCATCTCGTCGAGAAAAACGCGGCCAGTGTCCAAAGAGATGCGGCCCTGCACAGTGTCTCGAACTGATCGCGGCTGCTCGTAAATTTCCTTGAGCATGAAATGTTTGAAGCCGCCTTTTTCCGCCATGATCGGATCCCAGGTAATCCGTTGGATCGCAGGCTGGACCGAATTGCCTTCAAAGTCAGTCACCCGGACGGCGTCCCGTGTGAGGATGGCAATTTCACCATCGCCGAGAAAGAAGACGTCGCGGGTGTGTTGCAGAATCGGCGGAATATCGGAAGCAACAAAAAATTCGCCGTCGCCCAAACCGATGACAACCGGCGGCCCCTGGCGCACGGCGATGATCGTGTCCGACTCGTCCGCATTGATAATTGACAGTGCGAAGATGCCTTTTAGATCCAGCATCGCGCGGCGAACCGCGTTTTCGAAGTTGTGATCCTCTTTCAGATACTCTTCGATCAGGTGGGCGATAATTTCGGTGTCGGTTTCAGTGACGAACTGGTGGTCTGTCTTGCGCAAACGCTCTTTCAGTTGCAGATAGTTTTCAATAATGCCGTTGTGGACCACGACGACTCGGCCGGTGCAATCGCGATGCGGGTGCGCGTTTTCTTCGGTAGGCCGGCCGTGAGTGGCCCAGCGCGTATGACCGATGCCGTAGGTGCCATCGAGCGGACTCAGACGGATCGTCTCTTCGAGATTGCGTAGTTTGCCTTCAGCTCGGCGTATTTCGAGATCGTGGCCCTCATTGACAACCGCAATACCCGCCGAATCGTAGCCGCGATATTCCAGCTTGCGCAGGCCCTCAATGATCAAGGGCACAACCTGCTTGTTTCCAACGTATCCAACAATTCCGCACATATGTTTTCCTTAGTGAAAAGTGAAAGGTGAAGAGTGAAGAGTCATAAAACAAGCGGCGGCAATGATGCCGTTTTGTTTTTTTGACTCTTCACTCTTCGCTTTTCACCTCCTTGAACCGCTTCTTGATAACTGCCGGAACGCCGGCGACAAGCGTGTCTGGTGGCACGTCTTCAGTAACCACTGAGCCGGCCGCGGTAACCGATCCACTGCCGACTCTCACCGGCGCGACCAGCATGGTGTCGGACCCAATGCGCACATTGTCTTCGATGATTGTTGGATGCTTGTCCTTGCCATCGTAGTTACAAGTTATCGTACCGGCGCCTATATTAGTTTTTTCGCCAATGGTCGCATCGCCGAGATAGCTCAGATGCATTGACTTTGAGCCGCGGCCAAGGCGTGATTTTTTTACTTCGACAAAGTTACCAACTACTGCGCCCTCCGCAATCGTCGTGTTCATGCGCAGGTGTGCAAAAGGTCCGACTGCACAGTTTGACTCAATCGTGGAATCGACGATTATGCAATGGTCTTTGATAACCACATTATTCCCCAGTCGCGAGTTGGTTATCCTGGTCCCGGAATGAACCTCGCAACCCTCGCCAATCACTGAATCACCCTCAATCGCAACGTCCGGATAGATAATGCAATCCTGACCCAGCCTGGTACCAGCGCTGATGTAGACGCGCGACGGATCGAGAAAGGTCACGCCGGATTCCAACATCAATTTGCGGACAGTGTTGCGGCGCAGAAGGTTTTCAAACTCTGCAAGTTCCGCCCGCGTGTTAATGCCGGAAACTTCGCGCGCGTCGCCATGCAAATGGACGTCCACTTTCTCACCTTGCTTCATAAGGATCTCGGCGACGTCGGTTAAGTAAAACTCGCCTTGATCGTTAGCGGGCTTGACGCGATCGAGCGCCGCCAATAATTTGCCGCTGTCGAAGCAATAAATTCCCGAGTTAATTTCCTTGACCTTGCGATCTTCGTCGGTCGCATCGCGTTGCTCGACTATGCGAGCAAAATCCTCGTTTGAATTTCTGACGATGCGGCCATAGCCAGTTGGGTTTTCGAGTCGCACGCTCAGAATTGAACATGCCGCACCGCTAGACCGATGCGCGTCGATGAAGTGTTCGAGCGTCTCTGCTTTCAACAGAGGCACGTCGCCGGACAGGATCACCAGGAGCGAGTTGCGATTTTCGAGTTGTGCACGCGCGGACAGCACCGCATCCGCAGTGCCACGCTGCTGCGCTTGCATTACAAATTCAGCCAGGCTCCCGACCTCGGCTTCTACCGCCTTCATCACTTCCGCGGCCTGGTGACCGACTACAACGAAAATTTTGTCAGGATCAAGACCCTTCGCTGCGCGGCAGACATAGGCGATCAACGGAGAGCCACCAAGTTCGTGTAGCACTTTCGCGCGCTTGGATTTCATTCGCGTGCCGAGACCGGCGGCGAGTATGAGTACGTCCAGCGATTGAGGCGTTTGGCGCGACTGCGGGAGGGGCTGATTTTGCATTCAGTTATGCGGGCACCGGGCGTGTCGAAGCTTGTTGCTGGCAGGACATCACGACGCGGGCTAGCAGCGTTGAATCGTGCCGTACTTTTTCACCTTCTTCGAGCAGGTTTGCGCAGATGATCTGCGTCGACTGATTGAGCGCTCCTTCCAGTGAATCATCATCAATCCCGATTTGCTGCGCACCTTCCTGTGCGTAACGCGTTGCCTGATCGTCGGTAATACGGCGACCATTGACTACAACAAAATCAAACTGGATTTCAGGAGCGTATCGCCTAATCGTCTCAAGGTGTTCACGCGCGGAATAATTGTCAGTTTCGCCGGGCTGAGTCATCAGGTTGCAAATGAAAATCTTAGTGGCGCCACTTTCTCCGATGGCTTGGGATACGCGCGCGACGAGCAGGTTTGGCAGGATGCTGGTGTAAAGCGAGCCTGGACCTAGAGTAATAACGTTGGCAGCGCGAATTGCTTTTAACGCCTGCGGTAATGGCAGGCACTGTTCCGGTTCCAGACGAAGACGACGAATTGGCACACGCGAAGCAGAGATTTGAGTTTCGCCGCGAACGACCCTTCCATCTTCCAGTTCCGCAACCAAACGCACGTCGCTGATTGTTGCCGGAAAGATGTGGCCCTTGCTCGCCAACACTTCCGATGAAAGGCGAACAGCTTCGGTGAAATCTCCGGTGACTTGGGTAAGTGCCGCAAGAAACAAATTGCCAAAGCTGTGACCGCCAAGTTCGCCGGTGCCGCGAAAGCGATGGCGGAATAGTCGCGAAAGCAAAGTGGAATCTTCGGAAAGCGCAATCATGCAGTTGCGAATGTCACCCGGCGGAAGCATTTGCAACTCCTCGCGCAAACGACCAGAGCTGCCTCCATCGTCAGAGACAGTAACAATCGCCGATAAGTTCTCGATCCAATATTCTGCAGAGTCCGGTCTGGCCACAAGACGCTTCAAGCCTGCGAGCAGCGTCGAGAGCCCCGTCCCGCCGCCAAGCGCGACCAGATTGAGACCGGATTTTTCCGAGAAAAGATAAGGCAAACTAAACTCCAGCTAAGGGTGCGCGGTTTGCGCGCTCTCGTCAGAATGATACCTAAAAGGCGAATGCTTTCAAACTACTTACTTAGGGAATAACTTGGCAAGGCAGGATGCTACAGGCGAGGCTGAAAAACCAGGCGGTCGAAATCCGGGTCATTACGAAGAGAGGTCAGATCGTGATCGTGTTGCGCGCGAACGCGCAAGGTTGGTTGCAGATCGAGCGCGCGCTGTAGTGATTGCAGCGCGAGGTCGAGTGAGCCAAGTCGTGCCCGTGTCGCCGCTAACCCATAATGGATGTGGGCCGCCTCGGGCTCACGCTTCAAGGCACGCTCAAACATTTCCTGGGCGGCTACGTATTCGCCGCGGTTAAGCTCGATCACGCCGCGGTCGTATAGAGAATCGGCATCGCGCGGCAGAATGCTTTCGGTCCGCATTCGCGAATCAGCAACAGCAAGATAGGTCCGAGCACGTGCCGCTACCTCAGAAACCTTCGAGTATTTCTCGAGCAGCGCGCGAAACTGGTTGCGGGCCTCGCCGAAATGACCACGCGTGAATTCTTTATGCGCCCGTTCGAATGCTTTCAACGCTGCCGACTCGTCTACTGTCGGCTGGCGTGGCGTCGGGGGCGCAACGGCGATTGGACGAAAAGCGCGAACGGCTGCCAGCTTCTGAGTCCTTTTGACTCCTGACAGCGACGGCTTGCTATGTTTGGCCACAGCAGGCTTGCGCGGAGCAGCCTTGCGCGGAGCAGCCTTGCGCGTAATAGGTTTCTTTGGGGTTCGAACTTTCTTCGCGATGAGTTTTTTTGAAGCAGTCTTCTTGCTCGTCAACGCCTTCGGCTTAGCCCTCTTTCTCGCTATTGGTTTATGAGCGGGGGCGCGCTTTGCTTTTGGACGAGTGGTCTTTGCATTTGTTGCGCGACGCTTAGCTGCCGTTTTGGACACACCACGACGAACGGCGGCACGCGACGTTGAACGTCTTAGACCTTTGGTGACTGCACTCATGGAAGAATCAAAATGACAGGTGGATTGTGGCCGCAATTGCTGCGAAGTTGCGGTGGCAGAGTAACATAGCTGTGCTTCCAATTCAACGTGAAATGAGGATTTTCGCCCGTTTAGGAGCTCCTAAAAGGCCCACAAACGCTGCTAACCGCCAACAATGGAAAACACTTGTAGCACATTGTTGGCTATGTTACATTCCCTTACGGCTAGTTCGGACGAGCCGCCTTCCGCCAGCACAAACTTTGAACCCAGGAAAATCACTTTATTTTCAACGGCTTGCCCGAAAAAGCCATGGCTTGACCCGCCGGTCATCAATCCCTCACTAAAACTCAAACGAAAGTTGTATCGATGGCAGACACGCCTATCACGTTACATGAGCGTCAGTATCACCAGCTCAAAGCCGTGCTCGCTCGGCTGCGTATGGATTCGTCCGCACGGGTCGTGTTTCTGGTGGACAAGGACGGCCAGGAGATCGCCGTCCAGGGCGAGATCGGAAATCTTGACACAACCAGCCTGGCGTCGCTCGCGGCAGGAAACGTCGCGGCGACGGGCGGTATGGCTCAATTAATTGGCGAGAAAGAGTTTCCTACCCTTTCTCATGAAGGCGCGCATGAAAGCATACACATTTCTGTCATTGGCCGGATGCTCTTGATTGTGGTCTTCGACGAACGTTCGAGCTTGGGTTTGGTCAAGCTGCGATCAAAACAAGTGTCGCAACAGCTGGCAGCGATGATGGAAGAAATCGTGAACGCGCCGAAAGACGACTCGGATTCACCTTTCGCCGGGATCACTGACGAAGACATCGACAGTCTTTTCCAATAACCCTCCCAGGGTAAGTGCCTTATGACTTTTATCAACTACGCATCGCGAGAAATTAACTGCAAGATCGTTTATTACGGCCCGGGTCTCTGCGGGAAGACGACCAACCTGCAACACATTTTCGAGGCTACCGCGCCCCAAGCCCGCGGTAAGCTCATCAGTCTGGCCACCGAAACCGATCGCACGTTGTTTTTCGACTTCATGCCGCTCGAACTGGGAACGGTGCGCGGGTTCAAGACACGCTTCCACCTCTATACTGTTCCGGGTCAGGTGTTTTATGACGCCTCACGCAAGCTCATCCTCAAAGGTGTTGACGGAGTAGTGTTCGTAGCCGACTCGCAGGAAGAGCGCATGGATGCAAACATCGAATCACTTTACAACCTTGAAGAGAATCTCAAGGCACAGGGTTACGATTTGATGAAGCTGCCCTACGTTCTGCAACTCAACAAACGCGACCTGCCAAACATAATCCCGGCCGCAGACCTGGCGGCGGAACTGAAGCGAAAAGAAGAGCCGGTCGTTGAAGCGGTGGCGTCAAGTGGGGCGGGTGTTTTTGATACTTTGAAGGCAGTGGCTAAGCAGGTTTTGACTGAGCTGCGTAAAGGCTAAGCGACGCAGTTACTCAAGCGATTTCAGCATCAACAACCCATCGCCGCCGTTCGAATAATATTTCGGCAATCGTTGAGTAATCGCGTAGCCGAGATGCTGGTAAAGCTTTTGTGCGGGAATATTGAGTGACCTCACTTCCAGTCGCACTATCCGCACGTTACGTTTCTTAAATCCCTTTTCAACTTCAGCCATTAAACGTTGACCGAGGTGACGGCGCCGATGTTCAGGCGCAACGCCAACGGTTGTGATGTGTCCAGTGTGATCAGGCTCAATCAAGCCTATGACGAAACCGACCATAGCGCCGTTGGCAGGTGCCGCTCGGTACGAAACAGATTCGGGCGCGGTGAGAAGGTATTCGAAAGTCTCGCGGCTGTAAGCTTCGCCATCCACAAAACAACGCTGATCGAGGCGCCAGCAATCATCGAGGCTGGAAATCGTCAGTGGCCGAATATCATAGCGCGCACTTACGGCTACCGGTGTCGTGATTTGCGGTTCAGGGACGTATTCCTCAGATGGCGGCGCCCACAAACGAGAACGAATTTTCTTTAAGACTGCCATGCGAAAAACAAGTAAGCGGTTTCTGGTTTGGATCTAGTCTAACATCATCGTTTTGATAAGCACTAGATCACAAACATACAATCGCCGTAACTATAGAAACGAAATCGCGCCTTTACTGCATCATGGTAGGCGTTTAGCAGTAACTCACGCCCGGCAAAAGCGGAAACCAGGATTAACAGCGAGGAACGCGGCAGATGAAAGTTTGTCAGCAGCGCATCAACTGCGCGAAATTTGAATCCGGGCTTAACAGTGAGTTCAGTTGCGCCTTTTCCAGCATTGATAATTCCGTCAGTACCTACTGCAGTTTCCAGCGCGCGCGTGGTTGTTGTCCCGACGGCAACGACACGTCCACCTGCCGCGCGGGCTTCATTAATCATCTTTGCTGCTGGGGCGCTAATGCTAAAAAATTCCGCAGCCACTTTGTGCGCTTCAATTTCGTCTACGCGTACCGGTTCAAACGTTCCATAGCCAACATGAAGCGTTATTTCAGCAATGCGCACTCCGCGTTCGCGCAACGCCTTAATGATTGCTGGCGTGAAATGTAGTCCGGCAGTTGGCGCAGCAATCGCTCCTCTTTCCTGCGCGAACATCGTTTGATACCGCTCTTTGTCGGTTTCAAGACTTCCGCTAGTGCGCTTGATATAAGGCGGGAGCGGCATCTGTCCGACTTCATCAATCAGGACATCCAGGGGTTTTTCGCCGGTAAACTTGAGCTTTCGCACGCCCCCGGTTGAAGGGGTAATTACTTCAGCCCGCAAGCTCGAATCGCCAAAGCGCACCTGCGCGCCTTCATTCAACCGCTGCGCCGGCCGCACCAGTGCTTCCCAAACTGACGGCTCAATTTCGCGAAGGAGCAATACCTCCACGCGCCCGCCAGACGGATCTCGGTGTCCAGGCAAGCGCGCGGGAAACACGCGCGTGTTGTTGATGACGACGACGTCTCCCTCGCGCACCAACTCAGGAAAGGACGAAAAGTTGTATTCGGTCCAGCTCTTCGAGTCCCGCTCAACAACCAGCATGCGCGAGGCATCGCGACGTTCGAGCGGTTGCTGCGCGATCAATTCTTCTGGAAGCTGGTAGTCGAATTCTGAAAGGTGCATTTCTGCGTGCCGAAAGGTTCACCCCAGGGAAGGAAAATGCGGATGTTCTCGATGAAACACTGCGGTAAGTTGAGCGCCAAATAATAAAATCAAACTGGATACGTAGCTCCATGTCAGCACCGCAACAACAGCGCCGACTGACCCGTAAATTTGATCGTAATGAAAGTAGCCCAGGCTCCAGGCAAACACATACTTTGCCAGTTCCCACAACAGCCCGGCAACGATTGCTCCGGGCAGCGTGTCGCGCAACCTGACTTCTGCGCGCGGCAGGAAGCGATAGACCGCGACGAAGAGAATCACAGTTATGAGAAAACTCAAGACGGCAAAAATGCCCTGCCAGAAAACACTGCCGACTGCCAATAAGATGGGATACCTGGCAACCTGGCGTGGCGAAAATCTGCCGGCCACATCACGCAGGGCCACCAGCCACGAAGTGATAAGTACCGAGACTGACAGCAGTACGCCGACAATCCCAATCATTCCGATTGTTATCGCGCGTCCATGCCAGAAGGTTCTCGAGATCGTTCCCCAAATCCGATTCAGGGCGCGCTCGAGTACGGAAAAAACCCAGGAACCAGCCCACAGCGTTACGATCACGCAAGTGATAATTATTCCGGTGGTGACGGACGATAGCGAGCGGACTGTGTCACGCAAAAAAGTGCTGGACCCGGGATACACATCGGCCGCGTGGCGCAGCATCTCGGCCCCGGCGGGTATTTGATTGCTTAGCGCCAGCATCAACAGCAACGCGGGAAACAAGGTCATCAGGCCAAAATAACTCATCGCCGCCGCCGAAGTGAACAGATCGTTCTCGTGAAACTGATGCAGCGTATGACTAATGATTGAGCGCCAGGGACCGGCGTTGCGGACACCAAACGAGTGACGAGAAAAGGAAGATAGCTTTCGCATTTGAACCAGCAGCGTTAGGAAACGTTTGATTACTACCCTAACAAATTCTCTACTGAGAATCGAACAGGCTGGGCTTGAACGGAGTGGCGGGTGAGATACCAAAGTGATCGTAAGCAAGACGCGTCGCCATGCGGCCGCGTGGCGTTCGATTAAGAAATCCTATTTGAATGAGATAAGGCTCAATGATTTCCTCAATTGAATCTTTTTCTTCATGGATGGACGCAGAAATTGTCCCAAGACCAACCGGACCGCCGTTAAATTTCTCGATGATGGTAAACAGCAGTTTTCGATCCATCTCATCGAGACCAAAGGTGTCGACTTCCATGCGGTTAAGCGCGTCGTTGGCGACCGCCTGCGTAATCCTGCCGTCGTAATCAACCTGCGCGTAATCGCGAACGCGACGCAGCAAGCGATTGACGATGCGCGGCGTGCCGCGCGAGCGACGCGCTATCTCGCGCGCGCCATCGTCGTCGATCTCCACTCCCAAAATCTGAGCGGAACGCTTGCAAATAATTTCCAGATCGTCGTGGGGGTAAAAATCCAGATGAAAGACAATGCCAAAACGTCCACGCAGCGGCGCCGTGAGTAAGCCGGCGCGCGTGGTTGCCCCCACCAGCGTGAACTTGGGCAGCTCGAGTTTGATCGAGCGCGCGCCCGCGCCCTGCCCAATCAACAAATCAAGTTGATAGTCTTCCATTGCCGGATAAAGTTTTTCCTCGAGCGCCGGCAACAAGCGATGGATCTCATCAATGAAGAGAACATCGCCCTCCTGAAGATTGGTTAAGAGCGCAGCGATGTCCCCGGCTTTTTCAATTGCCGGGCCGGCAGTCGAGTGCAGCTCCGCGCCCATTTCGTTGGCGATGATGTTGGCGAGCGTCGTCTTACCTAAACCTGGCGGGCCGGTTAACAGCACGTGGTCCAGCGCTTCCTTTCGGTTGAGCGCCGCCTTCATGTAAATACGCAGATTTTCTTTTACCTGGCGCTGGCCGATGTACTCCGCCAGCCTGGCAGGACGGACCGTCAGCTCAAACTGACGCTCATCATCGCTAAGCGGCGTGTCGCGAACCCGGGCTGGTTGTTCAGTAGACATAAATTCTGCCAGGCAAACTGTTAGATGGCGTTGATTGCCAAGCCTCCCAAGTTGAGTGGCAACGAGCCACCGCAAACTAACAGTTTGCTTTACACTTTAGCCAGCTTGCGCAAACTGCGTCGCAAAATCAACTCTACTGAAATGTCGCCGCCTTCATCAATTGCGGCGCTCACAGCTTTTTCCGCGGCGTTACGTTGATAACCAAGATTCAAAAGCGCGGAAAGCACATCGCCGCGCATGGAATCTTCCGTCAAAACAGGCGCGCCCGTTTCGGTCTTAGCGCCCAATTCTTCTTCAAGTTCTGCCGACGACAGCGAAGCTACCTTATCGCGTAACTCCATTACCAGCCGCTCCGCAGTTTTTCGTCCCACGCCGGGAATCAACGTCAAACGGGCCAGGTTGTTCGTTCTGATCGATGCGATCATTTCGTCCGCGCTCATTCCGGACAACAGCGTGATACCCAGTCGTGGCCCAATGCCGCTGACTGAGATCAAGCGCAGAAAAAGTTCGCGTTCACGCGCGGTTTTGAAACCATAAAGTTGCAATGCATCCTCGCGCACGTGTGTGTAGATGCGGAGCTGTACATTCGAACCAGGGTCTTCGAGATCGTAAAACGTCGAGACGGGAATATTTACTTCATAGCCAACTCCAGCGACGTCCAGAATCACCGAATTCGGCTGTTTGGAAAGGAGCGTGCCCGATAAATGTGCGATCATTGAAGCAGGTTTGACTGAGCGTTGACGTTAACGCGCGCGATTGTAGTTGATGAAGGCGACAGTTCCAAGCTGCTTCCAGGCGGGGTTTCGGGTATTGGGTGTCAGGTGTCAGGTATCGGATTCAGGCAAGGGTGTTAACCCGCATGTTGAGTAACTGTCTTATTGGTTCTGATCGAAAATTCGTCATGAAGTCCACTTCAACCTCAAACAGACACCTGACACCTGACACCATACCTAACACCCGACACCCGAAACTCGAAACTATTTCACATTGGGTCTATACTTACCGCCAGGCCCTCGAAATGAAATCAGAGAAAATTTCAGAACTGACTACTAATCGGTTGAGCGTTTACCTTCGCTGTCTGAATACGCTTGGAGCCGCCGGCATAAAGACGATCTCGTCACAGGCGTTGGCCGAGCAGTTCAACCTTAACTCCGCGCAAATCAGAAAGGATTTGGGCTACTTCGGGGAGTTTGGTGTACGCGGCGTCGGCTATTACGTTGCCGATCTGCGCGAACACATCACCAACATTCTGGGATTGGATAAACCGCATCGCGTTGGCATTGTTGGCGCCGGGCGTTTGGGTACGGCGCTGGCGAACTATCGGGGTTTTTCAAAATCAAATTTCACTGTAGTCGCGATGTTTGATGACGATGAAGAGAAAATTGGACGGCACGTTGGCGAAGACGAGATTGCCATTCACGACGTGAAAAAGATGTCGCTTCTGGTCAAGGAAAAATCGATCGATGTGATGGTGATTGCTGTTCCCGCGCGCGTTGCGCAAAAAGTTCTCAACCAAATCATGTCGGCAGGTATCAAGGCGATTTTGAATTTTGCTCCGGCGCCGCTCAATGCGCGCCTTGATGTAAAAGTGAAGACTGTAGATTTGACCACCTCTCTCGAGTCGCTGTCTTATTTTCTGGCGCGGCCGCAGTCTAAATTGACGGCACCTCGCAAACACAAGCAGCAGTTTGAAGAGTTAAACGAAATCAACGAGCAGGAGCTGTAACAGTCTAGAGTTCAACCTTTAGGTTGCGTGGACGCGACACGGCAAGCTAATTCCTGGACCTGAACTTCGGGCCTCAAGCGAAACAAAGTCATTTATGGACGAGCAAACCGCACGACGCGAAATAGTGGAGATCGGCAACTTGCTGTACGAGCGAAGCTACGTAGTTTCGTCGGACGGTAACGTCAGCGTCCGCCTCGACGATGGCCGCATCGTGGCGACGCCGACCATGATGTGCAAAGGACGCATGACGGAAGACTCGCTGGCGGTAACTGATGCCTCGGGGAGACCTTTAACGCAGCATAAACCATCGAGCGAGTTGGCGATGCACTTGCTGATTTATCAGGAGCGTCCGGATGTAAAAGCGGTCTGTCACGCTCATCCACCGCACGGGACTGCTTTCGCTGTTGCCGGCTTGCCGATCGATCAACCGATTCTGTCCGAAGTTATCCTGACACTCGGATGCGTTCCACTTGCGGCTTACGGCACGCCGTCAACTGACGAACTAACCGAAGCTATGCGTCCGCTGGTCAAACATCACAACGCATTGCTGATGGCGAACCACGGCGCGGTAGCTTACGGTTCGCATCTATGGCAAGCATTCGATCGGCTGGAAACGCTGGAACACACGGCGCGTATTGCAATTCTCGCGAGGATGCTCGGCGGTTCGAAGAATTTACCGGCCGACGCAATTGAAAAACTAATCAACGTGCGTGAAGCCGCAGGTTATCTGGGCGAAGGCGCGCGTTGTCAGGCTTGCGGGTATCTGCACGAAACTCAATTGGCTTGCCCAACCGGCGACCGTCCGGCGCCCACCGTTTACCCAAATGCAACGCCGGCAAATGGCGCCGGAAAAATTACGTTGACGCGCGAAGAGTTGATGGAACTGTTGGCGCAGGCGGTCCTGCAAAGCCGGCCAGGAAATGTCTGGTAGATGGTAAAACAGTCGTAAATCCTTAATCGTGAATCGTAAATAGTGAGTTCAAGAAGTAGAACTAGTTCAAATTGCCGAAACAGAGTAATCTAACAGTCAATCACTATTTACGATTTACGATTCACGATTCACGAGTTAAAGGAGCAACTGAATGCAAGAAGCACTCGGTATGGTTGAAACTAAAGGTCTGGTCGCCATGATCGAAGCTGCCGACGCCATGGTCAAGGCCGCGAACGTTACGCTGATCGGCTATGAAAAGATCGGCGCTGGCTTTGTTACCGCAATAGTGCGCGGCGATGTGGCAGCGGTCAAAGCTGCAACTGATGCCGGCGCGGCAGCGGCCCGGCGCGTAGGCGAGTTGGTCAGTGTGCATGTCATTCCACGTCCGCACGGCAGTGTTGACGATGCGCTTCCCATCGGCAATCGCGGCTAAGCATGATCATCGCGCGCATCCTCGGAACAGTAGTTTCATCGCAGAAGGACGAACGATTACTCGGCAAGAAATTGCTGATTGTGCGTCCGATTAACGTTGATGGTAGCGATACAACCGGCTATGTGGTTGCTGTGGATACTGTCGGTGCAGGCTTTCATGAACGCGTATTGGTAGTCGCCGGCTCGAGCGCGCGACTGGCGCAGGGGATGAAAGATACGCCGGTCGATGCGGCAATCGTCGGCGTGATTGATACGGTTAATATAGCGCAACCGGAGTAGCACGGACTTCAGTCTGTGCCCTTGAAGGAATACACAGACTAAAGTCTGTGCCACTAAGACATGCAGCTCGCACGCGTCATCGGCACTGTGGTAGCAACCGTCAAGAACGAAGCGCTTGAAGGTCGCAAGCTGCTGGTCGTGCAAACCTTGAATAAAGATCTGCAGCCTAATGGAAAGCCGATGGTGGCGATTGACGCGGTTGGCGCCGGCGTTGGCGAGTTGGTCTTTTGGTGCCGCGGCAAAGAAGCCAGCTTTCCTTTCAAACGGGAAGATACGCCCACCGATTGTACGATCATAGGCATTGTCGATTCGGATGCGCACGTAACTAACGGCTCGACCAAGTCGGCCAGACAGGTGATGGATGATTCTCGCTAAAGTCGTTGGCAACGTTGTCGCTTCGCAAAAAAACCAGCGCTACGAAAACGCGCGGATAATGCTTTGCCAGCAGATAACGCCCGAAGGCGAAGAAACGGCATACACCGTCCTGGCGCTCGACTCGGTTGATTCGGGAGTTGGCGATACGGTTTTGATAGTGCAGGAAGGTTGGGGCGCTTCGACTGCCGCGACCGGAAAGCCGCAAGCCGCGATTGATTCGGCGATCGTCGGAGTCGTCGATCGCATCGATTTGGCGTAAAGCAAACTGTTAGTTTGCGATGTTGAAGATACAAGGCCGCAATTCCTGTCATACAACAAGATGTCCACCGAACAAGATCAAGCTCGCGAAATTGCCGAACGAATCGCTCGCCGCGTTTCGGGCGAGAGCTCGCCATCAATTCGTCCGCAACAAAGCGGCGAAGTGAGTTCAGAACTCGCTGCCGTGCGTGCCGGCCTCAGTGAATTGCAAAGAAAAATTTCGCAGTTGGAAGCGAAGATAACAACGACACAGTCACGGGAACCTGTCGCAGCTCGATCGTTTCCATCCGCCGCGCCAGCGGCGCCTACAACCCACTCACCCTGGTTGGCGGGCATCAACAGTTCCTATTCGCATCCGAGTCAGGAGAAATTCGGCGTTGAAGAAGCTACCGTTTCCGAACTGGTAGATTTTTTCGAAAAAGAAAAGATCTGCAGCGTCGAGCCGGGTGGTAAACCTTGCGACCATTGCGCGATGTGCAGCTCGCGCGGTTTTTAGCTGTCGCTAAATTCAGTTTCGTCCTCCCCGAACGCAAAGTTTTTCCAGCGACATTCGTAACTAAAGAGCTACCTTAACTAAAGAGCTACGATTAGTCGCCCCTCAGCAGGTTTTCGCTACTCGTCCCAGTGGTCGTTATGCAAGAAGTTCTTGGCTCAATAAATCAAAAGTGACTGTTACTCCGCCAAGAGTCATGTGGAGTTGACTTCCGTTATAAGGCCTATCAAGTTCGTAAGTGGCCTCGAGGAGGGACGTGCCGTCGGATCGATTTATCGTGCTGTCGTGTTTTTTCAAGCACTTCCACCAATGCTCGACCACAAGCCGGTAACTGCTTTGGATGTTGTGGACCCGGGTGCCGCTGCATTCCGAACCCGTTTGGTGGTCCGATGTATGCTCAACCATGTGCCACCCATGATCAATGTACTAGACAAACCGGCAATCCCTTTAATAGACCTTGTTTACCTTCTTTGGCTGCGTCGATTGTCTATGTGTGGTCGACGTTCAAGAGAGCGTACGTGCTTTGATCGAAACGATGATAGGAGAAAGTTTTGAGAGCTACAGCAGTTGCAATAACTCTTGGGCTAGTTCTCGTATTGGTCACTCCCACGCTATTCGGGCTGGTTCCGGGTCCTTATTCTCGATTGTATATGCCGCTCATGATTGGCACCTACGGTATTAGTGGAATCGCCTTGGGTTTTGTGTGGCCTGAAAGAGGTTGGCGTTTGGGCCTGTGGTTAGGTCTTTTCTGGGTGGTTTTGCTCTTAATCGCTCTGCTCTTCTCCGATCCGGTGCCATGGAATCTCCGGCTGGTTATCAAGGATCTCATCGATTATTCGTTGATAGTAATCGCTGGTCCTCTCGGAGGGGCAGTAGGTGCAATTATCAGCCGGCGCCGAATGGTCGACGCATCCCGTCGATCCTAAACCCTAGAGAAGAGTTCAGCCCTTCGCTTCAGCAATAGAGGAGGATTTGATGAAAAGAATACGCTACATAGCAACTGCATTCGTAGTAGTTAGTTTGTTCGTTCTACTGGCGCGTCTAGGGACAAACGGTCAAGCGCAGTCGGCAACACCCGCTGCGGGCGCGAATGTTATCGTCAGAGTGCCTTCGCCCAAAGAGCCTGTGGAAATAACAAAGTTACTGGTCACAGGTAATCAAGTCATTTCCAACATCCCTTTTGTGGGAGATGAGAACTGGGTAAACGCTCTCTCTTGTGAGGTCAAGAATACCAGCGGCAAGACCATAACCGAGTTGCGGATGAGCGTCAGCTTTGAAGCCAATAGCGATAAGCATCGCAGGATTCACATTCCGCTCATCTACTCCGCAGCCGTACAGCCTAATCGAAGCGTGCAGGTGTCGGCGCCGACGGCCAGTGTCGCGTCATTACGGGACTTGCTGGCTAAACAAGGGGCGGCAGCAAATTTCAGGAAGGGAGAGTTACGCCTTCAGATCGCAAAGTTCGAAGACGGTTCGATATGGGTAAAAGGCGTAACCCTTGGCTCTCCGGACCCCCGTACTGGCAGACGTAAACGCATGTAGTAATAAGTAAAGAGGCCGCTGAACAGCGGCCTCTTTGGCATTGGCTAAGACCGGGCCAAATTAAATGTCGGTCGCGAATAACTACTTCGTCGGTGCTGGGCTTTGATTTGGTCGCAGGCTGTTCGAATCAATCTTCGGAACTTGCGTCGCGCCTTCTTCAGCCTTGAAGTACGGCTCCTCTTTGAAACCAAAAAGTTTTGCTGAGATAACCGTCGGGAATTTTGCGCGGGTGGTGTTGTAGTCCTGCACAGCTTCGTTGTAATCCTTGCGCGCGGTGGCGATGCGATTCTCGGTTCCCACGACTTCGTCCTGCGCCTTCAAAAAATTCTCGTTTGATTTCAACTGCGGGTAGTTTTCCTGCAACACGAGCAATCGGCCGATGGTCCCGCCGAAACTGTTCGCCGCATCGATCACAGCCTGTTTTTGTTCCGGAGTCTTGTCGCCGCCTTCACCCTGCGGCGCCTGTTGCGTGGCATTCAGCAGTTTGGATCGCGCCTCGGCAATCTTGCCAAACACTTCCTGTTCCTGAACGCCTGCGAGTTTCGCAGTCTCAATCAAATTGTTCAGCAAGTCACTGCGCCGCTGTAGCTGAGTCTCTACGTTGGCCCACTTGCCCTTCACGTTTTCATGCTTCGTTGTCAGCGTGTTGTAGCTGCAGCCGCTGGCGGTGGCCGCAACAAAAACAACCAAAGCGAGTAACCAAAGTCTTCGTTGAGTCATTTCAGTCTCCTGATCGTACGTTATCGAATTCGTCTACTATCTGGATGACGCGATCGATTTGTGCCAGGTAAGCGCCGAAAATATCGTTCGCTTCTTTTTCAGTTAGGGGCAAATAATCACTCGCGCGAAAGGCAAAAATCTTTTCGAAAGGTTCCGGGTCAAGCTGGAAACGCCGCGCAGTAGCGCGAACGCAATCAGGTTTCGCGACCGGCGCGTCTTCGCCGTGCAACATCAACACCGCGCGAAACAACGCTGCAAAGCTGGCTAGGCTATCGCTCATTAAACTGCACAACTTCTCAATTGAAACTGACGCCGGAATGTACAGCCGGCGAAGCTGAATCAGTTTGCTGCGCAGCTCATATTCCGTTTGGTGTCGCAGATTCGCATCCGACAACTTCACAAACTCAAACGGATCCTTGCCGTAAAGCACAACGCGCGCCTTGGCCATCTGATGAAACTCAATTGGAAATACGTCGGCTGCGTCTGACAGTTCCTCAGTAGTGAAATAAACCGGGAGCGGATGACCGAGCCGCTGCCATTCGCGCATGGGCGCCTGGGCCAATCGGAGGTCTTCCGGAGTAATGCGATTGAGAGTTATCAGCAGGTTGTAGTCAGAACGCAGCTCGACATGGTCACCCGCGGCCGCTGATCCGTACAGCACAACAGAAGCGAGGTTGTCGCCATGCGTTGCGTGCATATCTCCGATGAGACCGTTTAGTGCTTCCTGGATAACTTTCTTGGCCATCGCTTTGGTCTTGATACTATCAGAAATTCCCAGCCAGAAGAGACAGGCAGCAATGCCTGTTTTACAAGACGCATTTACCAGCCACCGCCAGCGCCACCGCCTCCGAAACTTCCGCCGCCGCCAAAGCCGCCGCCGAAACCACCACCTCCGCCGCCAAAACCGCCGCCGCCCCAACCGCTGCTCGATCCACCCCAGCCACCGCGACTGCCGCTATTAAGCAGCGAACCCAACAGAAACATATTGAGACAGCCGCCGCCGCCTCTACCGCCCTTTCGCAACGATGACAAGACCAGCGCGATAACGAACAGGATGATGATCAAGGTGCAGCATGAAGAAGAAAGTCCCCCAGGCCGCGAACTGGTGGCCGGCTGGGCGGGTGCCTCGCGATAGGCATACCGCTGATCAATGCCCTCGATGTTGAAGCCACGCTTTTCAGCCAACGTAGCAACATAGGTTTGAATTGTGTCGTAGATTCCCTGGCCATAATTCCCCTTTTTGAATTGGGGCACCAACCGCGTGCGCTGAATCTCGCCTACGAGTCCGTCGTTAAGATCGCCCTCAAGATGATCGCTGACCTGGGTAAAGTACTTCCGATCCTTAATCGCGACCACGAGCAGAAACCCGTTTTTCTCTCCGCCTTTAGAGCCAATTCCCCAACCGCGCGCAATCGCTAGGGAGTAATCGAAAATATCCTGATCGCCGGTAGTGTCGACGGTAACAACCGCGAACTCAATATTCGCACGCTGTTTTAGGTTTACGTAGATCGATTCCAGCTTTTGCCTGGTCTCAGCATCAATGACGTTGGCGTAGTCGACGATGGGAGTAAAAGGCGTGGGCTGCGGGATCGGTGATTGCCCTTGTTGAGCTGTCGCTGCGCTCTGGAAAGTTAGCAGCAGGATCGCGCAGACGAGCGCGTGGAGAAATAGACCGCGCTGGGTAATGCAAGTTTTGTGGGGTCTCTTAATCAATTATTAAGAACTAGCAGCTTGATACGAAGGCAAATGTGTTTTGAACGACCATGAAATCTGAAACTATCCTTCAATCACCAGATGCAATAAATAGAAAAGCGCCACACCTACAAAAACGACAATGGAGACCATTGGGTTTCTTTCTTCTTTGTGATTCACCTCTGGAATCAGATCGCTTGCGGCGACGTAGAGAGTAACACCGGCGGAGAAGGGAAGCGCGTAACCCACAGCGCCGCTTATCCTTGTGTTCAATAACGCGACCGCGATAACTCCGGCCAGAGTTGCCGCGCCAATCGCTGCTGTCGCCCACAGTGCTATTCGCGACGAGCGCCCGGACGCAAGCATGATCGAGGCAACTGTAAAACCTTCCGGCATCTTGTGCAGCAGGATGGCAATGAACACCAGCAAGCCAACGCGAAAGTTCACCAGGAACGCCGCAGCGATCGATACACCATCGAAGAAAGTATGAATCCAGAGGCCGCCAACCGCAGCATAGGCAGCCGAAGGGCGCATAAAAGATTCCGGATGAGTTTCCGCGCCGAAGTGAAAGTGTGGAGCGATGGTGTGTTCGAACAGTTGAATGACCAGATAACCGCCCAGGAGCAGGGTCATGGCGCCAATGATGGCTTCGGCCGCGGTCTTACCGCCGAGATTTTCAGTCCAAATGCTAATCGTCTCGGGCACGATCTCGAGGAAGACGGCGGCGAGCATGAAGCCGGCGCCCAGCGCTACCAAATACTTTAGAAAGCGCTCGCCAAAGCGGTGCGCCCCTGATTTTATCAGCACAAAACCGCCGACAAGGTTTGCCGCCGCGGCCAGCAGGCCAAAGAAAAGAAGTGCGACAAATCCCCCGGAATCAAGATTCATTGTTTAGTTTGGATCGCGCTCGCTTCCTCCAAAACGGGCGCGCCAATATACATCAAGCCATGGCCAGCGGCTATGGACTACCACTTCGAGCGCACCCTCGACCGATACGCGAGGCCGACAACAGGCGAACAGTAACTTTGTCCGCGCGGGACCAAACACGCAAAAACTCATGTTTTTCGGGGATTTTAGTATTGACAGCCAAAATGATGGAGCGTAGTATCCGGCGCTGGGTGGTCAAAAGTGGTCGGAAGTGGGTCCAACCTCGTAGCGAACCGATCATTAGTTTACTTTTCCTGAAACGGCCACCCGCCAAACTATTGATCGGTCAACTCTATGTTGCGGGGAAACTACACGGCCCGGATAGACGCCAAGGGTCGGCTAAAGGTGCCGACGCCATTTCGCCGGCTAATCGACGAAAAGCACGGCGGCGAATTCTACATAACTAGTCTTACCGGTGACAACGTTCGGATTTACCCCTTGCCGGAGTGGGAATCGATAGAGCAGCGACTTTCGCTCTTACCGACGATGGACCCGGCCCGGCGCAAGTTCCTTGATAGAACGAACTACTACGGCCAGCAGGCCACGATTGACGGCCAGGGACGTTTGTTGATCCATCCGCTGCTGCGAAAAGCGGCTGGCGTGATGGGCGACGTTGCGGTGTTGGGTTATCTGACCTATCTAGAGGTTTGGGAGTTGGATGTTTTCAAGGCGCGTTTGCTCGCGGATCCTTATACCGAAGATGACGAAGCGGCAATCGCGAAACTAGGGATCTAGTCAATGGTAAATGGTCAATGGTAAATGGACGATACGAGGTGACCAAACAATGGTCCATTCACTATTTACCATTCACCATTTACCAGTTGAAAGTTCTTTGCACGAGATCACGGGGCGGTGGTGATGGTTGCGCCCTTGGGGGGCAGGGGCGCGCCCCATCGCCCCGTGCTGCTTCGAGAAACGATTGAATTCCTCAAGCCTGAGCGCGGAGGTTTGTTTCTCGACTGCACGGTGGGACTTGGTGGACACAGTGAAGCGATCCTTGAAACTTCAGAAGCAACTCGCGTAATCGGATTTGATCGCGACAGCGCAGCACTTGATGCGGCAACGCAGCGGCTGCTCCGCTTTGGTGATCGCTTCCAAGCCGTTCACGCCGACTTTCGCGACGTCGGTCGCGTGATGAAGGAACGCGGCGAAGAGCGAGCGGCGGGAGTTCTCGTCGACCTGGGTGTTTCATCGCTCCAGTTCGATTCCGAATCGCGCGGGTTTAGTTTTCGCTTTGATGCACCACTGGACATGCGCATGGACGCAGCAGGCGATGAAGCCACGGCCGCCGAACTTTTGCTGCGACTCTCGGAAGAAGAAATAGCGCGAATCATTTTTGAGTACGGTGAAGAGCGGAACTCGCGCCGCATCGCCAAATGGATCGTTGAACATCGCGAGCAAGGGACGCCGATATCCACCACCAAAGCACTGGCCGACTTGGTGGCACGCGCGGCCGGCAAACAAAAACACCAGCGCATTCATCCGGCAACGCGCACTTTCCAGGCATTACGCATAGCAGTCAACCGCGAGTTGGAAGAATTAGCTCCATTCGTTGAAGAAGTTATAGATCTTTTAGAAACCGACGGCCGCTTCGTTGTTATCAGTTTTCACTCCCTTGAAGACCGGATCATGAAGCACGAGTTGAGGCGGCTTTCGGGGCGGTGCCAGTGTCAGCACCGAACCGGAGTTTGCAACTGTGGAGCCCGACGCGCGGTTGAGTTGTTGACGAAACGTCCGGTGACGCCGGATGAATTTGAAATAGAAGCGAATCCCCGGGCCCGCAGCGCCAAGCTGCGAGCTTGTCGCAAGCTGGCAGTTTAGTTTTGGAATTTTGACTTTGGGGCAGACTCAAATTTGAAACTTCAAATCTCAAAATAAAAACAATTTTGACCCGGAGTTCCCCGCAATGAACAGAGTTCCCTCGAAGCAACGCAACTCTAATATTCGCCGCGATCGTGATGTCCGTGCCCTGTCTCGTCTGGCGCTATTGCTTTGTTGTGGACTGGTACTAGCTGGTGGTTTCGTTTTTGCAGCGCAGCAATATTTCACTGCCATTCAGTATGGCTACAAAAGTGAAAGCCTTCGTCGCGAACGCGAAAAGCTGCTCGAGGAACAGCAACACTTGATGTTGAAGAAGGAGCAGGCCTTCGCTCCGGCGCGGCTTGAATCTGAAGCGCGCGGGTTGGGCCTGAAACCTTTGTTAGCCAGCCAGGTGGGAACCCAGAAGGCCGGCAGGAGCCAAATACCAATCGCGCCGGCTTTGATAAATCCTTCCGCCTCGTTTCAGCGCTAGTAGTCGTTAGCGATTCGCAGCTCGCCGGGAAATTGCGGTGGAGTTGCTCTCCCTCATCAGTTTGTTAGAAGGGAACCCAGGGAATGTTGGCGCGCTCTTCCGCTCAATCAGAAGCACAATCCGACGTTTCGATTCGCCGCACGCTGTTTGTTGCGGCGTTCGTGGTTTTCTGGATGCTCGGCATCAGCGCGCGGTTGGTTTATTTGCAAGTTTCAAGTCACGACCGGCTCGTCGATCGGGCACACCGGCAACAGCAGGATGCAATTGAAACTGCGCCGCAGCGCGGGCCGCTGCTCGATCGCCGCGAGCGTGAACTAGCGCGCACGATCGATACCACTTCGGTATTTGTCGCACCTGACGAATTCAAGACGGAGAAGAAGGAAACCGAGGCGCAGACGCTGGGAGAGATCGACTGCACGGCCGACAGGCTTTCTTCGGTGCTGGGTTTGAACCAGAAAGAGCTCGCCGACCAGATCACCGAGGCGAGAAAAAATGGTCGCGGCTTTCTCTGGATCGCTCGCCGCATAGATCCCGACCAGGCACAGGCGTTAGAGGCGATGGAGCTCCCCGGCGTGCACACACGCAAGGAGCCGAAACGCTTTTATCCAAACGGACCCCTCGCCGCCAACGTACTGGGCTTTGTTGGCCTCGATGGAAACGGGCTGGCCGGTATTGAACAGGCCTTCAACGAAAAAATTATTGGCGAGCCGGGCAAACTGTTCATTGAAAAAGACTCGCGTGGTTTTGCTTACGAGAGCACTGAAATTCCCGGGCGGCCGGGCCAAACGATCGTGCTGACGATCGATCAGTCAATTCAGTACACGGCTGAAGCAGCGCTCACGTCGGCGATCGCAGAGTCGCATGCGAAGTCGGGAACTGCAATCGTCATGGATCCCCACACCGGAGAGATTCTGGCGCTGGCAAACGCGCCCACGTTTGATCCAAACAACGTAGGCGCCGCGCCGCCTGCTGCTCGTGCCAATTGGGCGCTGCAAAATATTTACGAACCCGGCTCGACATTCAAAATCGTTGCCTACTCTGCTGCCATCGAGAAAGGGCTTGCCAAACCTGACGACCACATCGATTGCCAGATGGGTTCGATCACAGTCGCCAAGCGCGTTATTCACGATCATCATCCTTTCGGAAACTTGACGCTAACCGAAGCGCTCGCCAAATCAAGTAACGTGGCCGCGATCAAACTCGGACTACGCGTCGGCGACCCCACGATGTACGACTACATCACGCGCTTTGGTTTTGGCTCGCGCACCGGAATTGAATTGCCCGGCGAGACTGCCGGCATGATTCATCCGGTTAGTCGCTGGCTGCCTTCATCCATTGGCTCAATTGCCATCGGCCAGGAAGTTGGCGTGACTCCGGTTCAGATGGCGGCGGCTTTTGGCGCGTTGGCAAACGACGGCGTGCGCATCGCGCCGCACATTATTCGCGAGATTCGATCGGCAACGGGGACGAGCATCTATCGACCCAACCCGGAACAACATCGAGTGATCAGCAAAGACACTGCGCGCGCTCTGCGAGGAATGCTGGAAGGCGTGACGCTCAACGGGACCGCAAAGAAGGCGCAACTGGATGGCTATACAGCCGCCGGTAAAACAGGTACGGCGCAAAAGATCGACCCGCAGACAAAACGGTATTCGAACACGAAATATATTGCATCGTTTGTTGGCTTCGCACCCGTCAACAATCCGGCAGTAGTCATTATCGTAGTGATTGACGAGCCGGCGGGCGCTTATCACGGCGGTGATGTGGCCGCGCCAGTGTTTCGACAGATTGCCGAACAGATTCTGCCTGAGATGGGCGTAATGCCGGACACGGAGTTTAAAAACGCGAACGAGCTGGTGGCGAGCGTACGCGAAGCACCGGCGCGGGACGCGAAACTACAAAATCAAATTGAAGAAGAGAAACGCGCAAGCGCGGCAACGTTGCCCAAGGTTGTCTCCAGGGCCAACAGCGGCGAAGTTGTTTATGCGGTCTCAACCAACAAGTCCATGTTGATGCCTGACCTGCGCGGTCGCAGCGTGCGCGATGTGGCCCGCGCTTGTGCGCAACTTGGTTTGCAACTAGAGGCGCATGGTGAAGGACGCGTCGTAAAGCAAACGCCCGAACCGGGAACTGAATTGCAATCGGGCCAAACGATCTTTGTCGATTTCGGCCGGCCTAACTAAAGCTTGAAACCGGAAGTTAACTTAAACGTTCACGGAGCTAACAACATGATCCCCCAACGAACGCCGAGGAACGATCTTGCCGGAAGTGAACTTAGAGAAAGAGTAACAGCGTGCCGCAAACGATTGCGCAATAACCGGTTCACGCAGTCAGCCAGCGGCCGCGAATTCGCTGAAGATTCGTGCGCCCAGAAGGCGACATTTCTCGATGATGACTCGGCAATGAGAGAATCGTTATCGAGTATTGAATTGAGTTCGGCAGCGCTGAATGTAGGCAACGACACGCACGAAATGTTGCTGACCATGGGCACGCAAGAGGCTGGCATCACGTGAAGGTTGGGGAAGCATCGCTTTTAATGGGCGCGAACGCCGCCGGCGTAAGCGCCGAGTTGTTTGACAAAGAAATTAAAGACTTTTCGATTGACTCGCGATCGGTTGGCGCGGGCGA
Organism: Blastocatellia bacterium; assembly: GCA_013697915.1. Taxonomy (GTDB): domain Bacteria; phylum Acidobacteriota; class Blastocatellia; order Pyrinomonadales; family Pyrinomonadaceae; genus PSRF01. The sequence goes on from JACCVY010000041.1 coordinate 27,664, forward strand.
GCTTTTCTTTGCTCTGTCGCAGGAAGACTACGCTCGCGCCGGCTTTAACGGCACTTTCGCTGACGCGCATCAATACATCGCCGACGCTCTGGCGCAGGGAGCAGTTGCCGCTGTCGCTCGCGTTGACCGAGTACGCGATGACGCAAACCTGCAACGATTGAAAGATCGTTTGCTGTTGGTTGACGATGCGATTGCGGCATTGCAGACGCTGGCCCATCGCGTTTACGAGCGCTGGGGGAAACCGGTCGTGGCTATCACCGGCAGCGCCGGAAAAACCACCGCCAAGGAATTGACCGCCCATCTTTTAAGCAAGAGCGGGCGGCGCGTTTTAAAGAGCGAGAAGAACTACAATAACGGTCTTGGCTTGCCGCTTTCAGTTTTGCAAATGGTGAGCGAAGGCCAGACGCCGGATCAGTTTGATGTGGCAGTACTCGAAATGGGAATGTCGTCACCTACTCATGAGATTCGGCGGTTGTGCGAGATCACGCCGCCTGACGTCGCGGTCGAGTTGATGGTGGCGCCGGTGCATCTTGAGTATCTCGGGACCATCGAAAACATCGCCGCCGCCAAGGCGGAACTGATTGAAGGATTAAAGCCCGACGGCGTCGCGGTCTTGAATGCGGATGACGCGTTGGTCATGCGCATGCGCGAGAAGCACGCGGGCCGCGCCATAACATTCGGTATTGAGAATAAGGCGAATGTTACTGCGAAGGAGATCGACGCTAGTCACCTGGGGTTGATTAGTTTTCGTTTGCAAACGCCGTTGGGAGACTCGCCTGCTACGCTGCCGATGAGTGGGCGTCATAACCTGATGAACGCGTTGGCGGCGGCGGCAGTCGCCACATCTTTTGGCGTTACGCCGGAAAAGATCGCGGAGGCGTTCAGGAGTGCGGAACCGCCACCCATGCGCGGCGAAGTGCTCGATTTTGCGGCCGGGTTCCGGGTTGTTGATGATTCGTACAACTCGAATCCGCGCTCGCTGGTGAACATGGTGCGGACGATAACCGAAGGTGGAACTCACTCGTCGCGACGCATCGTGATAGCGGGGGAGATGCTGGAACTCGGGCCCGACGCGGCGGCGCTTCATCGCAAAGCGGGAGCCGAAATTGCCGCGGCCGGCATTGACGTCTTGTGGGGCGTGCGCGGACTTGCCGCAGAGATTATCGCCGGTGCTAGCGAAGCCGGCCTGAAGGAAACAAGATTCTTTGCCGATTCAAATGAAGCGGCGCGCGCCATCGTGATGGAGACAAGAGAAGGCGACCTGGTTTTGATTAAGGGTTCGCGGGGAGTTGCCACCGACAAGATAGTCAGCGCTATTCGAGATCGATTTCCGCTTGCAGGTTAAGACGAACAGGCCTTAGCGAAAACAGATGATCTATTACGTTTTATACGAACTGTTTTATGGTCACTTCAAGGACAAGGATTGGTATCTGGTCAAGGCGCTCAATGTTTTTCAGTACGTTACTTTTCGCACCGCCTATGCCTCGATCACAGCATTGTTGTTGTCGTTATTGTTTGGCGGCAGGCTGATCCAAGGTTTACGAAAATGGAATATCGGACAACAGATTCGCGAAGAAGGGCCGCAGGGACACATGGCCAAGCGCGGCACGCCAACGATGGGAGGCGTGCTGATTGTCGGTTCGGTAATAGGTTCGACTTTGCTGTGGGCGCGGCTGTCGAGCGTGTATGTCTGGATCGTCGTGATCGCGACGCTGTTGTTTGGCGCCATTGGTTTTGCCGACGACTACTACAAGATGGCGAAGCAGCGCAGTCTTGGTTTGACCGGCAAGCAAAAGCTTCTGGGCCAATTACTCGTTGCGGTCGGTGTTTGGATCGTTCTTTTCATTCTGACCAAATATTTTGCGAGCGATTATTCGTGGAACGTCAGCATACCGTTTCTGAAGTGGACTGCGGATCCAACCGGCAAGAGTTATATCGGTCCCTATTTTTACCTGGTGCTGATCATTATCGTGTTGCTGGGTTCGTCCAACGCAGTGAATTTGACGGACGGCCTGGATGGTTTGGCCATCAGCGTGACGTTCATCGCGATGACCGCGCTGACGGGCTTTACCTATCTCGCCAGCGATGCGCGTTGGGCGCATTACCTGGAATTAACGCACCGGCCTGAGGCGGCCGAATTGACAGTCTTTTGCGGCGCTATGGCGGGCGCGAGTCTGGGCTTCCTTTGGTACAACGCGCCGCCGGCCGAAGTTTTTATGGGCGACGTCGGCAGCCTGGCCATTGGCGGCGCAATTGGCACGGTGGCTGTACTGACAAAGCAGGAGTTCATGCTGCTGATGGTGGGAGGCGTGTTTGTAATCGAAGCGCTTTCGGTCGTGTTGCAGGTTAGCGTTTTCAAGATGACGAAACGCACAACGGGCACCGGGCGGCGCATGTTCAAGATGACGCCGCTGCACCACCACTTTGAAATGCAGGATTGGAAGGAGTCGAAGATCGTCTTTCGCTTTTTGATTCTGGCGATCCTGTTTGCCTTGTTAAGTCTGTCGACTCTAAAGCTGCGCTGAATGAACGTCGACGGCAAGAAAGTTCTGGTAATGGGAGCGGCGCGCAGTGGAATTGCCTGTGCAAGGTTTTTGGCAAAGCGCGGTGCAACGGTCGCGCTCAACGATGCGAAGTCCCTTGAAGAGTGGAATGCCGAAGCGCTCGCATTGAAAACCGAAGGCGTCGGGTTGTTGCCTGGGGACGTGCCCAGTTGGTTGTTGGACCAGATCGAATTGGTGATTGTCAGTCCGGGCGTGCCAACGAAATCTATTCCAATTCGCTATGCTCAACGGGCCGGCGCAGAAGTAATCGGCGAAGTTGAGCTGGCGTCACGATTCTTGAATGGACGCGTGGTCGCGATAACGGGCTCGAATGGCAAGACCACGACGACCACGCTTGTTGGAGAGTTTTTGAAGAACGCAGGTGTGCCAACGCAGGTAGGCGGCAACATCGGCACACCATTGATTTCGCTGGTCGAGAGCTCGCGTGACGATGGCTGGACGGTCGCCGAGCTATCGAGTTTTCAGCTGGAGACGATCAAGGATTTTCATCCAGCGGTGGCAGCCGTGCTCAACGTTACGCCGAATCACATGGATCGTTACGAATCATTAACTGACTACGCCGCCGCCAAGCACCGGATTTTTATGAATCAAACTGCGGGCGACCTGGCGATTCTGAATGCAGACGACGAAATCGTTTCGAGTTGGGCAAGCGGTCTGCGTGCCGCTGTAGTCAGGTTCAGCGTCAGGCAGGAACTCGATGAAGGTCTGTTCCTGCGCGGCCGCGAAATTCTTTCGCGCACAAAAGACAACGAAAAGGTTTTGCTGCAACGCGATGAAATGAAACTGCGTGGTCTGCACAATGTTGAGAACGTGCTGGCGGCGCTGGCAGCGGGCTTGGCTTGTGGCGCGGCGCCCGACTCGATGCGGGAAACGCTGAAGAGTTTTGAGCCAGTCGAGCATCGCCTGGAGTTTGTTTCCGAGTTGAATGGAGTGAAGTTTTATAACGACTCGAAAGCAACGAGCGTTGATGCGACGCTGAAAGCGCTGGAGGCTTTTGCGAATGAGCCGGGAAAGATCGTTTTGATTGTTGGCGGGCGTGGGAAGAAGGCGCCGTACCTGCCGCTGGCGCCGCTGATTCGCGAGAAGGCGCGCAAGTTGATTTTGATCGGCGAAGACGCGCCAACGATTGCTGAAGAGTTGGGAGAATTTACAACGACTGAGTTTGCAACGGACATGAGGAACGCAGTCACGATTTCATTTCAGTCAGCCGAACCCGGCGACATTGTCTTGCTCGCGCCCGCGTGCGCAAGTTTCGACATGTTCGATAGTTTTGAGCATCGCGGATGTGTCTTCAAACAGGAAGTTTCGAGTTTGGAGTTTCGAGTTTCGAGTTCAGAACACACCCAGAATTCCGTAAACGTTGAACCGCAAACCAGCAACTCGAAACTCGAAACTCGAAACTCGAAACTCGAGTAGTTATGGCAAAGAAACTTTATCCGGACAAATGGCTTTTCGCGGCGACCATAGGGTTGGCGCTGTTTGGCGTGGTCATGGTTTACAGCGCCTCGGCGGTGATAGCCCAACGCGAGAATGGCAGCCAGTACTATTACGTGATCAAGCAAGCCATCTGGACGTCGATCGGTTTCGTTGTGATGCTCGCCGCCATGCAGTTTGATTACAACCGGCTGCGCGATCGGCGCATTGTTTACGGTCTGCTGTTGTTGACGGTGCTGATGCTGCTGGCTGTCTTCGCTTTTGGAAGAATTAACGGCGCGCATCGTTGGATCAAGTTCAAAGGGTTTTCAATTCAGCCTTCAGAGCTGTCCAAACTCGTGCTGGCTCTCTTTCTCGCGTACTTCCTCGAGAAGCATGCCGGCGATGAGCAATCGTTCTGGCGCACTTTTGTCCCGTGCGCTTTCATAACTGGATTGCTGGCCGTGTTGGTGGTGGCAGAGCCGGACTTGGGAACGGCAATGATGTTGGCGGTCATTTTCGGCGTTCTGATTTACACCTCCGGCGCGCGCCTTTTGCATTTGGGAATGGTCGCAGCGCCGGCGTTGGTTGGAGTGGCGGGATTATTGATCTTTGTTCCGTTTCGCATGCGACGAATGATCATGTTTCTCGATCCCTGGGCGGATCCGCGCGGCAGCGGTTTTCAAGTTGTGCAATCCCTGATCGCAATTGGTTCGGGTGGTCCAAATGGATTGGGGTTCGCGCAAGGTAAGCAGAAAATGATGTTTCTGCCTTTTGCACATTCTGATTTTATTTTCGCAGTCATCGGCGAAGAGCTCGGACTGATTGGGACCTTGACTGTGCTGTTGATCTTCGGGCTGTTTTTGTGGCGCGGCATTCGTACTTCGCTGCTGGCGCCCGATCGTTTCGGCATGCTGCTGTCGTTGGGTTTAGTCACGGGCATCGTTGCCCAGGCACTTTTCAACATTAGCGTCGTGCTGTCGCTGGTGCCGACCAAGGGGATTCCGCTGCCGTTCATTTCATACGGCGGTTCGTCGCTGGTGCCGACGCTGGCGGCGGTTGGCATCTTGCTGAACATCTCGCAGCACGCTACGGGCTCGGTGAATTTGTCAGCTCTGAGATCCAGTCGCACTGTGGCTGACAGAAAGCCAGGCAGGTTGCGGGTGGCGCCGGCAAGACGCGTAGCATCGTCGAGGTTTGGATAGCGCGATGCGCGTACTGATCGCGGCCGGCGGCACAGGCGGCCACATTTATCCCGGCATCGCGGTGGCGAAAGAGATTGTGCGCCGCCAGCCAAACTCTGAAGTGAGGTTTGTTGGCACAGCGCGCGGACTTGAAAACAAGCTGGTCCCTCAGGCGGGGTTTGAACTTTCGCTCATTGACAGCACAGGGTTGAAGAACGTTGGTGTCGCGGCGCGCGTCCGCGGTTTGTTGGTGTTGCCAAAAAGTCTGCGGCAGGCGCGAGCGCTGATTAAAGGATTTCGACCGAATGTGGTCATCGGCGCCGGCGGTTATGTTTCGGGCCCGGTTCTTTTGTCGGCGTCGTTCGGGAAGTTGCCGACGCTGGTGATGGAATCTAATGCCCTGCCGGGATGGACCAATCGCGTGCTGGCACGTTTTATTAATAAGGCAGCAGTTTCTTTTGACGCCGCGCTGCCGTTCTTTCGCGGCAAGGGTGTGGTTACCGGCAATCCGGTGCGACGCGAGTTCTTTGAGATAACGCAAAAGCAGCGCGACCCGGCGCAATTGTCTATATTGATCTTTGGCGGCTCGCAGGGCGCACATGCAATCAACGAAGCGATGGTTGGTGCGTTGCCACTGCTTGGTGAAGTTAAGCCCAGGTTGCGACTCACGCATCAAACAGGTGAGGCGGACTATGAAAAGGTTGCGTCAGGCTACGAGATCTCGGGCTGGGGCGATCAAGCGAGCATTAGGAAGTACATTGACGACATGGTCGCCGCATTTGTCGAAGCCGATTTAGTGATTAGCCGCGCCGGAGCGACCACTACCGCGGAATTGATTGCCGCGGGAAAGGCTTCGCTGATGATTCCGTTTCCGCTTGCGGCCGACGATCATCAACGAAAGAACGCCGAAGCAATGGAGGCCGGGGGAGCAGCGAAGATGATCTTGCAGCAGGATTTATCGCCGCAAAGATTGGCGGATGAGGTTGAGAATCTGGTTCGCGAACCTGAAAAGGTCACGGCCATGGAGCACGCCGCTCGCGCACTGGGCCGTGGCGATGCCGCCGCGAAGGTCGTTGATTTGGTTGAGGAAATGGTTGGAAAAGTAGGCAGAAAGCAGTAGGCAGTAGGCAGTAGGCAGAAGGCGAAATATCGGATTCAAAATTTCAAATTTCAAATTTCAAAATGCAAAGACCAAAGACCAAAGACCAACTGACGACTGACCACTAACCACTGACTAAAGAAAATGTTCCGTCGCATTCAACACGTTCACTTCGTCGGCATCGGCGGCATTGGCATGTCCGGAATCGCCGAGGTTCTGGTCAATCTTGGCTTTCGTGTCTCGGGTTCTGACGCAAAACGCTCTAGCGTGACGGATCGTCTACAACAAATGGGAATCGATTTCGCTGAAGGTCATAACGGAGAAAACGTCGGCGACGCGCATGTAGTCGTTCGCTCGACGGCAGTGCGCGATGACAACCCGGAAATTATCGAAGCGCATCATCGTTCTATTCCGGTGATACCGCGGGCGGAAATGTTGGCGGAACTAATGCGCCTTAAGCCGCACACGGTTGCGGTTGCCGGCTCGCATGGAAAAACCACTAGCACATCAATGGTGGCAACTGTGTTAGGTCATGCGGGAATGGATCCGACGATTGTGGTGGGCGGCGTCGTCGGCGCTTTCGGATCGAATGCGCACCTCGGCACAAGCGATCTAATGGTTGTTGAAGCTGACGAAAGCGATCGCTCGTTCTTGATGTTGATTCCGACAATCGCGGTGGTGACGAACATTGATCGCGAGCACATGGATTACTACCACGACATGGACGACGTTCGTGCTTGCTTCACGAAGTTCGTGAATAGCGTGCCCTTTTATGGCGCCTCAATCCTTTGTCTTGACGATCCAAACGTGCAGGCGATCATTCCGCACATCGAGCGCCGGCGAATCACCTATGGCTTGAGCGCCCAGGCCGACATCTCGGCCCACAATATTCGTTACGACCAGAACTTTGGTTCGATCTTTACAATCTGGCATGGCGCTGATGTCGTCGGTGATATCAGTTTGCGCGTGCCCGGCCTGCACAACGTTTACAACGCGCTGGCGGCGATCGCCGTCGGCTTTGAATTGGATGTTCCGTTCAACCAAATTGCGGAAGCGTTGGCAAGTTTTGCGGGAGCTGGCCGGCGATTTCAGCCCAAGGGCGAAATGAACGGCGTAATGATCGTAGACGATTACGGCCATCATCCGACCGAAGTAAAAGCTACGCTGGCAGCGGCGAAGATCGGCTCCGGTGGCCGGCGGATCGTTGTGCTGTTTCAGCCGCATCGTTATAGCCGCACGCACGATCTGATGGAAGAGTTCGCGCGGTCTTTTAATAATGCAGACACGCTTTTTATTACGGACATCTATGCGGCGAGCGAAGATCCGATTGAAGGCACAACCGCCGAGACGTTGACCGCGGCCATCAAACGTTTTGGCCACAAAGATGTGCGCTACATCGGCGCGCTTGAGAATGCCGCCGCCACTTTGCGCGATTACGTGCAGCCTGGCGATTTAGTTTTGACTTTGGGTGCGGGAACTGTCAGCCGCGTCAGCGATCAATTGCTGGAACTGCTGCGCGAGCGATCCGAAGCGAAGAGTGTGTAAAGCAAACTGTTTGTTTGCGGTCGATGCAAGAATAAAGTTAGGACGATAGGAGTAGTCCTGGGTAATAAGGCTATGACCGACGACGAAAACAAATTCCGCCGACGCGATCAGTCGCTTGCAGAGATTGTCGCGCGGCTGGGAGTGCGCTCCGAACGCGGCCGTCGCTTTGCAGAGTTAACCAGTCTGCGAGTTGGTGGAGCAATCGATTGGGTCGTGTCGCCGGAAAACGAGGCACAGGCGGCGGCGGTGGTCCACGCGATGGACCAGGCAGGCATTGGCTGGCGCGCATTGGGTTCCGGCAGCAACATTCTCGCCGACGACGGTGATCATCGTTATGTAGTCTTGAGTCTAAAAGAACTTAAAGGCGAACTCGAATTCGATGGCGAACGCGTGTCGGTACTGGCCGGCTACTCACTGCCGCGGCTTTGCATTGATGTGTCGCGTCGCGGCCTTTCAGGAGTTGAAGGCTTGGGTGGAATTCCGGGCACGGTGGGTGGCGCGCTTTGGATGAACGCCGGCGCCTACGGTCATGAGATAGGAACCGTTACTGAAACGGTACGTATAGCGCGCGAAGGCCAAGTCGTTGAGATTCCAGGGAGCGAAGTGCAATGGAATTACCGGCACACGTCGTTTAAGGAAGGCGAATTGTTGTTGGGAGGGACGCTGCGTTTGACGCCTGACGATCCGGAAAAAATCCGCGCGCGCATGGAAGACGCAAAGTCGCGCCGGATGGCGACGCAACCACACGGCTCGCGCTCGGCCGGTTGCTTCTTTAAGAACCCGCCTGCAGCGACAGTCGGGACCGGCAAGATGATCGACGAGATGGGCATGAAAGGCGCGCGCAAAGGAAGCGCGCTCATTTCACCCGTTCACGCGAATTTCATCGTCACTGAAGAGGGCGCCAAAGCCGAAGATGCCCTGGCGCTGGCTGAAGAAGTGCGTGAACGCGTCAAGCGCGAGCACGGTATCGAGTTGGAGTATGAAGTGGAACTCTGGCGCGCGAACGAAAGCAAAGAAGCCCGGACCGCCGACGTCGCGGAAGAAAAGGAGCCGACATGAGAGAGCAGGTCATCGCACAAAAGGTTGGCAATCGTTCGGGTATCGGCGGTCAGCGGCGCTCCGGCGCTGTAACACAGAAGCCGGCGCGACGTGAAAGCGGCGGCGAGCCTTTCAGCACGCGGTTGCGAGCTCTGCTTGCTTACGTCCCTTCATTCTTAAAGCTCGCGCTGGCGATTGTTATCGGTGTTCTGTTTTTTGCCGGCTATCGTGCGGCTGCTTCTGCCAGTTTTTTTCAATTGAGAACTATTGAAGTGCAAGGCACGTCGCGTTTGCAGCCGGCCGATATTCAAACGCTGGTGAAGCAGTCAGTCGACAAGACTGGCGTCTGGAAAGCTGATCTCAATGGCATCAACGAACGAATTGAACGGCTGCCGTGGGTGAGAAGTGCGGTGGTTTCGCGAGTCTTGCCGGATGCCATTCGTGTGCGCATTACTGAGCGGTCGCCGCGTGCGGTGGTGCGAACATCCGCCGGTCGCTTTCGTTGGGTTGATGAAGACGCAGCCTTGCTTGGCGAGATGCAGCCTACGGACCAGATGCCCGCCTTCTTCTTGCACGGTCTTAGCGACGAAGACTCAGAGTTTGCCCATAACGAAAATCGCGAGCGAGTCGCGAAGTTTCTCGAGTTGCAACAGGCCTGGGATACGGCGGGAATCTCGGAGCGTGTGAGTGAAGTTAACCTGATGGACATTCGCGATGTGCGAGCACAGTTGGCGGGCGATAACTCGCAGATTGAAGTTCGGCTGGGCGCGCGCGATCAGGCATCGCGGCTGAAAGGTGCGTTGAAGGCGCTGGACTCACACGATGACATCTCCAACCGCGCCATGATCAGCTACATCGACATGAGTCTGGGTAATGGTAAGGCGATTGTAGGCCTGACTTCCGGCGCTCATACAACAACCGACGGCGCCGAAGCTGCAACTGCCGCTGCCCCAACTGACTCTGTTGAGCCGGCGAGCGACAAGAAAAGGACTGACAACGTAGCAGTGGCAGCGCCGCGAGCGAAAGCGAATGCTGACAAGCGAACTGTGGCAGACAAAACAAAAAAGGATCGAAATGGTCGATCCCAGAAAGCTGACAAGAAATCAGAGAAAGCGCAAACCGCGGCGCGCCGCAAACAATGATCGTGAAGGTTGTCATGAAGGAGCACTGCTGAATGGCCAAGCGAACACAACACACTATCGGCCTCGACATTGGCACGAGCCGGGTGACGTGTATTGCTTGCGAACCCGGCGAGAGTGGTTTGCTCGAGATAGTTGGTATCGGCGAAGCGGAAGCGCGCGGACTTCGAAAGGGCGTCATCGTAAATCCGGAAGCGGCAGTCGATGCGATCAAGCGAGCGGTCGACGAAGCGGAACGCATGAGCGGCATACAGGCGGAAGAAGTAACCATCAATCTTGCCGGCTCGCACATTCTCGGCTTCAACGGCCAGGCGATCGTCGCAGTGTCAGGGCGCGACCGGGAAATCACACCGGAAGATGTGCGTCGCGCGATCGACTCTGCCTGCGCAATTCAACTGCCCGCCGGGCGCGAGATTGTGGATCGGCTGCCGCAGGAATTCATTGTCGACGATCAGGATGGAATCAATGATCCGGTGGGCATGATCGGTGCGCGCCTCGCCGTCAAAGTTCACATCGTTACCAGCCCCGTGACCGCCCGGCAGAACGCAATTAATGCCGTTAATCGGGCGGGTTTGATGGTTGCTGACATGGTGCTCGAACAACTCGCTGCAGCCGAAGCTTCATTGACCGAAGATGATAAGGAGTTTGGCGCGGCTCTCGTGGATATCGGCGCAGAAACCACAGGCTTGATCATCTATCAGCGAGGAGCGGTGCAACACACCGCCGTGTTTCCACTTGGCGGTTCGCATTTCACTAATGACATCGCTTTCGGGCTGCGCACTCCGATTCCCGACGCCGAGAAGATCAAGCGCACGGTCGGTTGTGCTTGCAGCACCTCGCTATCAGAGATGCAGCGTGGCGAATTGGTCGATGTGCCTTCGGTCGGCGGGCGCGCGCCGCGGCAACTTTCGCGTCAAATTCTTTGCGACATTTTGCAGCCGCGCGCCGAAGAAGTGTTGATGCACGTCGCCGACGAGATCAAAGACGCTGGCTGGGAAAGACAACTTTCGAGCGGCGTGGTGCTGACGGGCGGCGGCGCACTGTTGAGCGGCATGCCTGAAATAGCTGAACAAGTTTTTGATGCGACGGTCCGGGTTGGTTTCCCCGAACGCGACCGATTTGGTGGATTGGTTGAGGATGTTCAAAGTCCGGCATGGGCCGCGGCCACCGGTTTAGCGCTGGTAGCCAGCCGCACACAGGTAAGCGAAGGGCGGAGTGCAGTGAGCCGGCGTGGCTCGACGGGGAAGCTCACGCACTTTGTTTCAAAATTTCGTAATCGTTTCAGTAGTATTTTTTGACAAGTTGTTGTATGCTTTCGCCCCGGTCGCACAAGATATAGTCCGCTATATATCGAGGCCGATGCCACGAGCAACCCAACATAGCAGAAAAAGACCATGGAAGCCTTCCCGCTTCGGAAGAGAGGACATAACTATGCCAACGGATGCTCGTAAGCTCGATAGAGGCATTAATATTTTCATTGATGACGATCCGCCGATCACCGGTGCGCGCATAAAAGTGATTGGTATTGGCGGCGGCGGCGGCAATGCCGTCAACCGCATGATTGATGCGGGCATCGAGGGAATCGAGTTTCTCGTTGCCAACACCGATCTGCAGGCGCTAAAACGCTCAAAAGCCCCAATAAAAATCCAGCTTGGCAGCCGACTGACCAAAGGGCTTGGCGCGGGCGCGAATCCGAACGTTGGTCGCGAAGCCGCTCTCGAAGACACGGACAAGATCATTGAAGTGCTCGAAGGCGCGGACATGGTTTTTGTTACGACCGGATTGGGCGGCGGCACCGGCACTGGCGGAGCGCCGATTATTGCTTCTCTGGCCACAGAACTTGACGCGCTGACTGTGGCGGTAGTGACCAAGCCATTTCACTTCGAAGGGCGCCGGCGCATGCAGCAGGCAGAACATGGCCTGCGTGAGCTGCGTGAATGCGTTGACACCGTTATCACGATCCCCAACGAGCGACTGCTTCACACGGTTGAAAGAGATTCTTCGCTGGCGGATTCGTTTGGGGTCGCCGACGACGTGCTGCGCCAGGCCGTCCAGGGCATCAGCGATCTGATTACCGTACCCGGTTTGATCAATCTCGATTTCGCGGACGTTAAATCGATCATGCAGGGAATGGGAATGGCGCTCATGGGCGCCGGTCGCGCACGTGGTGAGAACCGCGCTATTGAGGCGACACAACAAGCAATCTCGTCGCCGCTGCTTGAGGAAGCGACCATTCAAGGTGCCAGGGGCGTGCTCATCAACATTACCGGCGGACCTGACCTGACGCTTTATGAAGTTAACGTCGCCTCTACCATTATTCGCGAAGCGGCTGATGAGGATGCCAACATTATTTTCGGCGCGGTCATTGACGAAAACCTGCGCGACGAAATGAAGATCACTGTGATTGCGACAGGATTTGGTGAGGAAGCGGTGGCAATTGCGTCGGCAGCTGGAGTGACAGCGATGCCGGCCACAGCTCCTCGATTTGTGCAACGACCAGCAGATGATTTGCCGCGGCCGATGATGCAGGGGCGTTCTGACGATCTCGACGTGCCTACTTTCATTCGCAAGAAAGCAGATTAGGCAATCTGATCCGGCATTAAGCTAAGGGGGGCAGATTCTTCTGCCTTCCTTTTTAATTTGCAGACGCTCCCGATGTTTTGCGCTTTGCTTTTTGCTCGTGGCTTGTGTAGCATACGCGTCATTCCCTTGCAGGTTTCCATTACGGGTAAAAGTATAGTTTAGTCGCTCTCCTTGAATGGCCGCAGCCTGCGAGAGTAAGTATGGATCAGCGTCGCTTTTGCCCGCCCATTGTGACGCGCGATCAGTTTATTAATCCGTCTTAATCTTTGGAGGTAGGAACAAGTGAATCGCAAACTTATTAGAACCACGCTCGCGGAGGTTAAAGGGAAGGCGCGCGAGATGCCTCAACCCAGAGAGCGTTCCAATGGTTCGCAACGTAGCTCGGGCGGCGGCGAAGGCAGCCGGGAGGCACATCGCCCCGTACAACATAGTGCGCCGGTGCCGGTAAGGAAACGAACTCCGCCACCGATGGAAACCAACGCCGAACTCTTTTACTACAAGAAGCAGATAGACTCGCATACGCCGATGGTTATCGTGTTGCTTGATGGCGAAGAAATTGAAGGCACGATTGAGTGGTATGATCGCGGAGCGTTAAAGGTTAACCGCAAAGACGCGCCGAATCTTCTGCTGCTCAAGCGCAATATCAAGTATATGTTCAAAGCGGACGAGCGAGTCGAAGAAGTCGCCAGTTAGCGATCGGCCCAGCTGGGCCACCCGCCCCATCCTTATTGTGCTTCAGTCTCAAACCAATGAGGCAGTTCGCCAATAACCAATCGCCGAAACCTAAATCTTCCGGGCCTTTGCCGCGCGTCGCCATAACCATGGGCGACCCGTCCGGAATTGGCCCCGAAGTAGTTTTGAAAGCGGTTGCCGAAGAAGAGATTGCGCGCTGTTGCGTTCCGGTGATTATCGGCGACGCGCAGTTGCTGGCACATACGGCGCGCACGCTCGACTTACAGTCAGGCTATGACATCGTTCGCAAGGGTGAACCGATTCCAGAGCAACTGTCCGAGCCGATAATTTATCACCTCGACAACATCAGCGGTTTTATCGAGCCCGGGGTTGAATCCGGTGCGGCGGGCCGGGCTGCGGCCGGCTACATAGAAGCCGCCGTTGAGCTTTGTGCTGCGGGTAGCGTTGATGCAATTGCAACGGCGCCGATTAATAAGCGCGCGCTTTTCCTCGCCGGTTATAGTTTTCCCGGCCACACGGAATTTCTGGCGCACCTGACCGGCAGTGAAGAATATGCGATGGCGTTCGTCGCCGAGAATCTGCGTGTAGTTTTGATTTCGACACACGTTCCGTTGGCAGAAGCGATAAAAATGGTGCAACGCGATCGCATAATACGCACAATTCGCCTGGCCCATCGCGAATTGAAACGTTGGGGTATTGAGCGTCCGCGATTGGCAGTTGCTGCGCTCAATCCGCATGGTGCGGAAGGTGGATTGTTCGGCGTCGAAGAGGCTTCGGAAATTATGCCGGCGATCGAAAGCTGTCACGGTGTTGACGAGATGAATGTTGCCGGGCCGTTCTCTGCTGACACAGTCTTCCTGCGGGCCTCGCGCGGCGAGTTTGATGCTGTAATTGCTTGTTATCACGACCAGGCGATGATCCCGGTAAAATGCCTTTCCTTTGGCGAGGCTGTGAATGTTACTCTGGGATTGCCGTTCATCCGCACCTCAGTCGATCACGGCACGGCCTTCGACATTGCCGGTAAAGGAATTGCAGAACACTCGAGTATGGTGGCCGCAATCAAACTAGCTGCAAAATTATCCACGCAGGCCGGAGAAAGCAGCCGCGCAGTGGAAGTTTAGACGAAATGGCAAACATAGACTCAAAGACTTCAAGCAAAGACGACAATAACACTCGACGTATTCTGGTGGCTGATGACGATCCTGCCATCCTGCGGCTGGTGACTGCGATTCTGGAGAAAGAAAACTTTGGCGTCGTCAGCGCCCGCGACGGGCGCGAAGCCTATAAAATTCTGCAAAGCAATCAGGATTTTACGGCGGCGATCCTCGACGTGGTAATGCCGCACATTTCCGGAACCGAGTTGGTCCGCTTTATGAAGACTGAGAAACGCCTGATGCGTATTCCGGTAATGATGATGACTGCGGAACAGGATCCCAAGTTATCGTCTGACAGTTTCGCTGCGGGAGCAGTCGTCTTTTTGCCCAAGCCTTTTACTACCGCCCAACTGCACATCATGCTGCAGATGCTAATCAGCAAAGCTGGAAGCTAATGTTGGATTCACTCGGAAGTGGAACATTGGATCGTCTTACGCCGCGGCTTTGTAGAATCCTGCCGCTGCTGGTTTGCTGCGTTCTATTTATCGCCGGTGATGTGTTTGCGCAACCAAGTTCTAACCAGGCGCGCAAAGCACTCACACGCCTGGCCGGGTTCGAATTGACCAGCGGCGCAGTGCGGGTAAAAGCGATTACGCCAGGCACTCCTGCGGAAGTAACGGCCGATATTCGTAATGTGTTCAAGTTTGAACAGGATGAGCGCGGCCGGTGGCGTATCTCCGAAATACGGACGGCGCAGGATCGTTGGGAGTCTATCGACATTATTGCTGAGGCGGCGCGTGCCAGTCTCGCGACAAACGAATGCAATGCGCCCGACCCGCCGTTTAAGGGTTCGGCCGCGATCGACCCAAGCGTAAAGCGCGCACGCTGTCTGGTTGGAGTTTTGACAGGCATCGAAGTTCCCTCCGACGCAGTTCGCATTCAGGAAGTCGATCCGATGCCGGTGCCACTTGCCTCGCGCGCCTCGGCAGTTGTGGTCGCGTGGATCAGAGTGACCGCGCGTTTGGTGAACGATGGCAAAGGATGGCAAGTGTCCGAGCTGCGCACCGGCAATCGCGATTGGATAATGCTGCAACCGCTAGTCGACGCGCTTAATGAAAAGAAGGCGGCACATGCGCGTCGAGAGTTGGAAACTATGGCCCAGGCGCTCGAACGCTATCGCCGCGAGCGCGGGTTCTATGTGGTTTCCGACAGCCAGGCGGTATTAATCGATCACCTAAATCCTCGTTACCTTGCAAAAATTATTCGCGTAGATCCCTGGAGTCATCCTTATAAATATGACGGCCAGCGCGATCGCTTTACGCTTCATTCATCGGGCCCCGACGGCAAAGATCTGACTGCCGACGATATTCAGTTGAGCGGGCCTGACGCCCGATAATAAGTACCACAAGCTAAAGTTCTTGACTGGCAATTGGCACGGGTGTTAGTTTCGCAATGCGGCTTAGCCATTTTTAGCCGTTGCTCCAAACAGCCAAGCGCCAACTGTATTCAAGGAATGACCCCGCCAGTGGCGCAATTCAGCTAAGGTTATCCAAGCTTTGTTAGCTGGCAAAAAACTCCTACTTGCCGACGATTCAATCACGATTCAAAAGGTTGTGGATCTCACCTTTGCCGACGAAGGCGTCACCGTATTAGCTGTTAACAACGGGCGCGAGGCGATTGAAAAGTTAAGCGAGTTTGCGCCGGATATCGTGCTCGCCGATGTGTTCATGCCGCAGATGAGCGGTTATGAAGTTTGCGAACACATAAAACAAAATGATCAGCTCAAGCATATTCCTGTTATGCTTTTGGTAGGCTCGTTTGAGCCGTTCGACGAAGCGGAGGCGCGCCGGGTTGGCGCGAACGACACCTTGACGAAGCCCTTTCAATCAATCCGCAACCTTATCGATAAAGTTGGCGTGCTGGTCGGCGGCCGCGCGGCGGAGGAACAGGTTCCGACAGCGGAACTGCCGCATCACCGCGAGCCGGCGCCTGAACCGGAAAAATTGACTGAAGAAGAAATCCAGGTCACAACTGCCGATACGTTGCCCCTGCCGCCCGAGCAGGCCGAAGTCGTCGCCTACTACGCGGCTAAGCAGGAAGCGCAAGCGGCTAACCATTCTCGGATGGATGCAACGATAGAAACCAAACGGCCGGACATGGCGGCTCCGCAAACTGATGACAGCGCTGGTGAGTTATTACTTGATCTCAGTGACATGAAACCTGGCACTGGCGGTATCGCAGACGACTTTGTTTTGGATTTGGACCTTGACGAACCTGCCGAGCCGTCGCCCGCAGTGGCTGCGTATTCAGCGCCTTCATTCACGCGTCGCGAGCACGAAGCTGACAGCGTCAGTTCAATCCGTTCGACTGCTACGGTTGATCCGATGGCGCGCACCCAGGAATTTCCGCGCCGCAGCGAACAGCCGTTTGAGCCGGAGCAGCCGGCTGAGCACGTTGCTGAACCCGAACACTCCATCGAGCAAATGGTCGCTTATCGTTCCGAACCCAACGCTGAGAATGCACAAGCATTAGTTAGCGAAGCCGGCGTGAGTACGGTTGGCACCGCCAGCGAATTATCGCCGGAGATGATTGACGCAATCGCGCGACGCGCGGTCGAACAGCTTTCCGAGAAGGTGGTGCAGGAAATCGCCTGGGAAGTCGTGCCGCAGCTCGCAGAATTGATGATCAAGCGCCAACTCGAAGAAAATAGTTCTTAAACCCGATCAAGATTAAATATTATATGCGGCAGGTCACCCTAAAAGTGGCCTGCTTTTTCAATTGGTCAGGTAGTCAGTTGTCCATGGTCAGTTGGATTAGTCGGATTCGTTAGGTAATGTAGTCGTCACATGAAAAACAACGGACTCTGCCTTACAATGCATCTTTTGCGGCTAACGACTGACTACGGACAACTGACCGACTAACCGCCAAATGGAAATTCCGAAAACCTACGATCCCAAACAGGCCGAACAAAATCACTACGAGCGCTGGGAGCGCGAAGGATTTTTCGCGCCCGAGATCAACCGCGACCCACTCGCGCCCGTCTTTTCAATCGTGGTTCCCCCGCCGAACGTGACCGGTGCGCTGCACATGGGCCACGCCTTGCAGCACACGATGATGGATGTGCTGACGCGCTACAAACGCATGTGCGGCTATCGCACGTTGTGGCTGCCGGGCATGGACCACGCCGGCATCTCCACGCAAATGGTCGTCAAGCGCGAACTGAAAAAAGAGGGATTGTCGCGACACGACCTTGGCCGCGAGAAATTCGTCGAGCGCGTTTGGAAGTGGAAACAGGAGTCGGGCGGACAAATCACTAAACAGATGCGGCGCGAAGGCGCGTCGGTCGATTGGTCGCGCGAAAAATTTACGATGGACGCGGATCTAACACGGGCCGTACGTGAAGTTTTCGTTCGTCTCTATGACGAAGGAATGATCTATCGCGGCAATCGCATCGTTAACTGGTGTCCCAATGACCAGACGGTGCTGTCGGATCTGGAAGTGGAAAAGGTCGCGCAAAACGGCAAGCTCTATTACCTGCGCTATCCGCTGAAGTCCGGCAAGGGTCATGTGACGGTTGCTACTACGCGACCTGAGACGATGCTCGGCGACACGGCGGTGGCGGTCAATCCGGAAGACGGACGCTATCGCGAACTGGTCGGCGAGACTTTATTATTGCCGCTCACCGGACGCGAGATTCCGGTGATCGCCGACGAGTTTGTCGAACCCGAGTTTGGCACCGGCGCGGTAAAGGTAACGCCCGCGCATGATGCCAACGACTATGACATGGGACAACGGCACTCTTTGCCGAAACTAATAGTAATTGATGGCCAGGCAAAAATGACTGAAGCCGCCGGCGAAGAGTTTGTCGGGTTGGATCGGTACAAAGCGCGCACGAAAGTTGTGGAGAAGTTTGAAGAACTCGGCTTGCTCGAGAAAGTCGACGACTATGAATTCGCAATCTCGAAATGCGAACGATGCAAGACAGTCATTGAGCCGTTGATATCGACGCAGTGGTTTATGCGCATGGATCAGCTGCGCGATCGCGCGCTTCAATCGTTGCAGCAGGACAAGTCACCGCAGTTCGTGCCGGAAGTGCCTTACGAAAAAGTTTATGCAAACTGGCTGGAGAATCTGCGCGATTGGACCATCTCCCGGCAGCTTTGGTGGGGCCATCAGATTCCGGCGTGGTATAAGCCGGATGGCACAGTCGTTGTTGCGCGTTCGGAAGAGGAAGCGCGCGAGAAAGCCGGCACCGCCGAACTGACGCAGGATCCGGACGTGCTCGATACCTGGTTTTCATCCGCGCTGTGGCCTTTCTCAACGTTAGGCTGGCCGGAAGAGACCAAGGATCTCGCAACGTTTTATCCGACGTCGGTGCTGGTGACTGCGCGCGACATAATTTTTCTGTGGGTCTCGCGTATGGTGATGATGGGTTTGAAGTTTATGGATGCGGAACCTTTTGCGGATGTCTTCGTCACCGGCACGATCCTCGACGCGCACGGCCAGCGCATGTCGAAAACGAAAATGAACGGCGTCGATCCGCTGGAAGTGTTCGACAAGTATGGCGTGGATGCGACGCGTCTGAAACTCGCGTCGGTTGGCAGCACTGACATTCGCTGGAGCGAGAAGCAGGTGGAAAGCTATCGCAACTTTGCCAACAAGATCTGGAACGCCGCGCGGTTTTGTCTGCTGAATTCAGAAGGCGCAACGATAAATCCGGCCACGTTGACTGTTGGTCCTAACTCAGCATTGCAGGATCGCTGGATAGTTTCGCGTCTTAACAAAACTGCGCGCGAGATGCGCAAAGCACTCGCCGGTTATGAGTTTCATGAAGCGGTGCAGACGCTCTATCACTTCTTCTGGGACGATTTTTGCGACTGGTATATCGAATTAACGAAAAGCGAAATCAGCGCTGAAGAAGCGAGCGCCGGTCGTACTGAAGCACGCACGCGGTTACTGACTGTGCTGGAACAATCGCTGCGACTGCTGCATCCTTTCATGCCTTACATCACCGAAGAGCTTTGGCAAACACTGCCGGGCGTGAGCAGCGCCTTGCTGCATCGAGCCTATGCGGGCGCGGCGCCGTCGATCATGCTGGCCGCTTATCCCGAGGGGCAGTCGGAATTGATTGACGAAAACGCCGAATGGGAAATGCAGGCGGTCATCGATCTCATCACGCGCGTGCGCAATATTCGTTCGGAAATGAACATCAAGCCGGGCGAACGCGTGACGCTGTTGATTGGTTCACCGGATGAAAAACTGCGTGCGGTGTTCAACGCAAATACCGCTCAGATCAGCCGGCTGGCGCGGGCTGCCGAAGTTTCAATCAATGAAAAGCTAGAAGCACCACGGGCTTCGGCTCGCGCGGTATTGATTGGCGGCGCTGAAGTGGCAGTGCCGCTTGAGGGCTTAATCGATTTCGAACAAGAGCGGCAACGCCTGGGTAAAGAAAAAGAAAAGTTGTCAGCTGAGTCAGCCAAGCTTGAAGCGCAGCTTGCGAATCCGCAATTTGCTGAACGGGCACCGGCCGAAAAAGTTGAAGAAGTGCGCGCCCGCATTGCTGACATCGCGCAGCGCAACGCACAACTGGATCAAAATATTGCGAACCTGGGATAACCACTAAGCCCTGTTAGACTCGCGCTCGAGATCGTTAGTAAAGTCCGAACCGCGAAGGAGTCACCTGAAATGCGTCGAACTCTGGTTTCGTTAACTATTATTGGCCTGGTTTTGATTGTCTTTGGATCCTCCTCCGTTCTGAAGAGCAAAGCAAAAGACGCGACCGTCGTCGCGCAAGCCCCCGGGACTCGTTGCACTCGCCTGACGTTCGGGCCAAGACCAAAGAAGCCGAAGTCCAAAAAGGAAATCGCGGCCGCTACAGGTTCCGCGGCACCCGGCACGCGTTGCCTGCGCCTCTCATCGGGGGGTCGTCCGGGAACCATCCTACCTAACGCGCCACCCAAAGTCGGCCTCGCTACTTCAACGGCTTACATTGCGACAAACGCCGACGCGCGAGTGAATCTGAAGGCGATCGCGTGTGACCCAGACGGCGACAGCGTTCTTTACACTTATACAACTACCGGCGGCCGCATTACTGGCGACGGCGAGTCGGCTGTCTGGAGCTTAAGCGGGGTAACTCGTCCAGGCACCTATACGGTCAGTGTGGAAGTAGACGACGGGTGCGGTTGCATTGCGTTTGATTCCAGCCAGGTAACACTCGAATAGAGCCACACGGCTTGGCACTGAGGCCTCCGCTCCTCCACATGAGTGGAACAAGGAGGTTCCCGCATCGTGTAAAAACGCTAACGACTTGCGAGCGCTTGAAGGCACTCCGGACAAGGGGTATCTTTTAGACACTCCCCGCTCGGATTCGAGGAATAACCATGCAAAGACGATCCATTCGCTACACCACACTTTTATTGGCCATTCTAATCGGCGTCAGTACGTTCTCGATCGAAACCGATGCGCAGCGCCGGCGCAAGCGGCGCGTCCGCCGTGCGCCGCGGCCAGTAGTTACAAATCCCGCCATCGCGCCGCCGGGAAGCGAACAGGGTGACGGTACGGAAAAAATCATTAGCACCGCCGATGAAAATGGTAGTTCGGTTGACGCGAACGAAGAAGGCACGCAGCCGAAGAAAAGGGTTACCAGGAGCGGCGAAGCAAACATGCAACAAACGATCGATGCGCTCTCGAACCAGGTCAACCGGCTCAACGATAAGTTAAGCCAGATGCAGGAGAATGATCGCTCGCTGATCGACATGGAGCGCCTGACGCGCGCTGAGCAACGCGCCGAGAGTATCCGGTCGCAAATGTTGGACACGGAGAGTAAGCTGGCGGATCTACAGGCGCGCATGGACCAGGTTGATTATTCGTTGAAGCCGGAAAACATCGACCGCTCGATTGCCGGTTACGGGTCGGTACACCCTGAAGAGGCCCGCGAGTCACGCCGCCGCCAACTGGAAAACGAGAAGGCGCGGCTACAAGCGCAAATTAATTTGTTGGAAAACAGTCGCACACGTTTGCAAGCTTCGCTGTCTACTGCGGAAGCCGAAGTGGACCTGCTGCGGCGGCGCATTGATCAGAAGCAGTTGATCAACTCTTCGCGCGCCGAACCTGCGGCGACTCCAGATAAACCTTAGTCTCGTACCATTATGGGCACACTGCCACCGGCGGATCTCTATCGCCAAGTCGCAGAAGCGAACAATCGCGGCGAGCGCGTCGTGGTAGCCACGGTTGCGCGCACGCGTGGCTCAACGCCGCAGCAGCGCGGCGCAAAGATGCTTTTCTTTGAAGGCGGCGAAGCAGCCGGCACAGTAGGCGGTGGTTGCGTCGAAGCAGAAGTTTGGGCCGAAGCGCGCGAGGCGTTACGCTCGGGGCAATCCGCTTTGCATCATTTTTCGCTGACCGCTGAAGAGGCAAGTGAAGAAGGCATGGTTTGTGGCGGGACGATGGACATTTTTCTTGACGTTTGGAAACCAGCGATTTGACTGTGGATTAAGAGCGGGCAAGCCAAGTGTTGCGGGCGATGGGAAAGCTCTTCCAGACCTGGGCACCCCTGCGCTTCATATCTATGCAACCACTTGTAAGCGGTTGCGGGACCGATACCGAATCGGCCGCATAGTTGACGAATGTTGGATTGTTCCTGACTGGCTAACATAACGAACTCATGGCGTTGAGACATGGCTGAACTGGTTCTCCAAGGCATACCTTCGACTCCTTTCAGTCGTTAGGTATAACCTATCAAAAGTGTTCACCATGTCCCCGATCACGTGTTTAGGATGTCTCCGGTCTATACACCTTCCCGACCCTGAGCTGAGCGCAGTTGAATGCTGATTCTTGATTGAAAGGCCTTCAAGGGAAGTATCGAGGTGGCTAAAGAGCCTCTCAGGTCGGGCAGGCGGGATTAGCACCCCAGCGGGGCTGCCCCGCCGGGGACCCCACCTTGCCCCCGCTCTTCTGCCGCTCAGTAAGTTAACTCCGATGCCAGAATCTTTCATCGAAAACTACAAAGCCAAGCACCGCCATCCGCTGAACAGGCTTTCGCACAGCATCGGCATCCCGCTGATCGCCATTTCGTTGCCGCTGTTCTTCTTCAACTGGCGCTGGGCGCTGGGACTCTTCATTGTCGGCTGGGCCTTCCAGTTTCTCGGTCACTTTATTGAAGGGAACCAGCCCGCCTTCTTCCGCAACCCGCTCTACCTGCTGGTCGGTCCCTGGTGGTTGTTACGTCGTGCCTTCGGCTCAGCCAGTTCGCAAAAGCCACCTACAGCGAAATAGAATCCTCTCCCCATGAAGGATTCAACCGACAACCTCAGTTCGATTTCGTCTTTGCTCAGTCGCTTATTCAGTGACGGCTCGCTGGCTGTTGTCGTCACCTTGATCGCAGCGCCGCGTAATGTCGGCGCGAAGATGATCATCGAAGAGAAGAGAAGTCATCACGGCAGCTTGGCGGATCCGGCGCTTGACTTAGCAGTGATCCTGCAAGCTGCTGTCTTTCTCGCCTCGAAAGAAGAGACACGCACTTTTTACGGCCGTGAATTTGCACCTGAGTTGAGTGAGTTCAGCGAAGCGCAATTTCTTTTTGAACTGATTCAGCCGGAGCAGCGCGTGGTTATTTGCGGTGCCGGGCACGTGGGCGCCTCGCTCGCCAAGCTCGCGGCTTTGTTAGGTTATTGCGCGACTCTGATCGACGACCGCAAAAAATTCGTGAGACGAGAAGATTTTCCGGAGACGAATATCGAATTGGTTAAGGCCGAGAGTTGGAGCGAAGCAGTGCGCGCCGCGGTGGGCAACGGACGCGGCGTTTCTGTCGCCATCGTGACGCGCGGGCACAGCGAAGATGAACAGTGCCTGCGCGCGGTCCTCACGCTTAGCGAACTACCCGGTCACGGGAGCGATCTTGATAATCTGCCGGCTGGCACTCCCGATTACGTTGGTTTGATTGGCAGCAAACGGCGCACGCGCATCGTGCTCGAACGCTTGCGCGAAGCCGGCGTGAGCGCCGAGCAGTTGGCAAATGTGCACGCACCGATTGGTTTAGACATTGGCGCCGTCACACCGGAAGAAGTCGCGCTGGCGATAATTGCTGAAATTGTTGCCGTGCGTCGCGGGGGCAGCGGCCACTCGCTTTCGAGCCGATGACGGCCGCCGACCGAAGCGGATTAACGAGCTGCTGTTCGCTGGTTACTGCCTGCTTTTCCGCTAACGATTCACATCTACGGTGCCTCTTGCACGGAGCGCCGTTCCAATTGGCTTGACTTTACGCTGGACAAGTAATAATAAACGCCGCAACTAATCGCTGCTGTTGCCGCTATTGCCGGCTTTTGTTTTGCGAGGTATGCAACCTAAGCCTGCCGACTTTGCTTTGACCACCAAAGTCAAACCGCCCAATCGACGGAGCGCAACCGAACAAGTGAAGGATAAGTCCAGGGGAACGAAGAGGGCTCAGCCACGTTCTTCATCTAACTCTAAATTCCAACCCTCATAGAGTATTGCGTCAAGTTAGTGTTCCAACGATCTCTGCGCGGCATAAGTGGCGCGGTGCCGTTCAAGATTATCTGCGCGGAGTTTCGTTTCAGCTTTATCACCATGAGCTTTTATAGCTCACAAAGGGGGTTCTCCCCAGAGGAGTATAGACATGCGTAAAGTTACACTTGGATTGCTGGGACTGGCGTGCGTCGCGGCCTTAGCGTTTAACGGATTCGGACAATCTTCCAATGCAATAGCCGATGACGTGCTTGCGATGGTCAGAGCGCAATGGGCCGCCGAGATAAAAGATCCCACAAATGTTGCCGAACAGATGAAGAATATCGCCGCTGACTACACTGAATTTAATGGGGACTACGCCACTCGCCTGGAAGGCAAGTCGTTGAATATGCGTCTCGCCGAAGCTGGTGGAGTTAGCAGCATCCGAACCGTGGCAGCGGAGATGGCTAATCCCAAGGTGCAAGTTTACAACGGAGATGTAGCTATTCTGTCTTACAACTACGTTGGTCTGTCGAAAGATAAGGATGGCAAGACAGAGCCCTCTCGAGCAAAGTCAACTCGCGTGTACGTGAAACAGAACGGTAAGTGGATGCTGGTTCATGCAAACTTTGGCGCCGATCCAGTACCCAAATAACAGACCCCCAAAGGACGTTGGTAAAACAGAGAGGCCGGACAAGTCCCAGGAGATTTGTCCGGCCTCATGGTCCTGCGAACGAACCTACTTTTTCTCGGGAAGCGCGGGCGCCGGCAGGTCCGAATTCCAAATGTCGGCCACGCACTTCCACCCGCCGTCAGACTGTTTCTTCCATACCTCGAGATACTTGCCGCGATCGGTGGCCGGCTTGCCGCTCGCGTCGTTCATTGTCAGTTCGTAGGTGCCGCTTACGTAACCAATATCACCCGAGCGCGCGACCTCCACTTTGGTTGCTTTCCAGCCGCCGGAAAACCCCGGGGTCGTTATCATCGCTTTCCAGATTTTCCTAACGGCAACCTTTGTGTTGACCATCGCCTCGTTAGGGGGCAAAACAATGGCATCGTCCGAATAGTACGAGACTGTCTTATCAACGTCCTTCGCTCCGGCGGCTTTGGACCATTCGGCATCCAGCGTCCTTATCGCACTCTCATCCGCAGCGCGTGTGTCCGCAGGCGCCGGCGTCTGGCACGCTAAAGCGAAACTAAGTAGAGCAATGCAAGCCGCAAGAACAATTGGTCGTTTCATGACTGATCTCCAGTGCTGGGGGATTGGGAAGCGCTCTAACCGTAGTGTGAACTTCTGACGCTGTCAATGTCGAAAGAGCAGAATAAGCTCGTGCTTAAGATGGCTCCATTCCGACGCTCTCCGTTTTTCCTATTCACGATCCACGATTTACGATTCACGTTTTTTTGACGCTCGTCTTCCCCCTGCCTATAATCCGCGCGCACCAACTGAATTCAAAAACAAAAGCGGAGAAGGATATCTCATGAAGAACAAACGTTACCTGCGATTGGTTAGTCACTTGTCACTGCTTTTATCCATTCACGATTTACGGATTCGTTGCATAACCATTGACACGTCGCGATACCGGACGTAAGCTCCGCGCATAATCAGGATCGCTATCCGCCAGCAGTATCAGTTCTGTAGGTTTCGACATTCAAAAACAAAGAAAAGGAGATTCCAGCCATGGGCCGAATCCTTGCTTTCCTTTACGGAGTGATTTGCTACCTGATCTTCTTCGTGACGTTCCTCTACGCGATCGGCTTTGTGGGAAATGTTTTTGTGCCCAAGGCCATCGACACCGGCACACTAAACAGTCCTTTGAGCCTCGCGCTGATCATTGACGCCGCGCTACTCAGTCTGTTTGCCGTTCAGCACAGCGTTATGGCGCGCCAATGGTTCAAACGCGCCTGGACCAAAATAGTGCCCTGGCCGGTCGAACGGAGCACCTACGTCTTAATCGCAAGTCTGACGCTGCTGCTGCTTTTCTGGCAGTGGCAGCCGATGGGACCGGTGATCTGGGATGTGCGAAACCCGACCGCCCGCACTCTCTTGCTGGCTCTATTCTGGATTGGCTGGGGAGGCGTTTTGGTCTCGACCTATCTCGTCGATCACTTCGCGCTCTTCGGACTTAAGCAGGTTTACAACTACCTCAAGGGTCGAGATGCTGAGCCGATTCCTTTCCAGTCGCCGGCTCTTTACAAAATGGTGCGCCATCCGCTCTACCTGGGATTTATCATCGCGTTCTGGAGCACACCGCGCATGACCTTTGGCCATTTGTTCTTTGCGGTAATGACGACCGCCTACATTCTAGTGGCGATTCAGTTTGAAGAACGAGACTTGATTAGATCTTACGGAGAGACTTATCGCGCCTATCGGCAGAAAGTCTCGATGCTGATACCGCTGCCGAGAAGAAAATAAGCGGCAAGTGAACCGGGAACAGTAAACCGAACCACGAGACTTTTTCCTTTGGTAGTTCCGGTTCCCGGTTCACTGTTCCCGGTTCACGGTTAGGCGCAAGGCACAAGCACCCCAGCCGACACGCGCCGCTCGCGTGAGACAACCGGAAAGAATTCCATACCGGAAGTGATCTCGAAAACAGAATCCAAGCGCGCGACTGCCAACACCATGCCTACTCCTTTGGTCACGTTCATGAGTGCAAATCGGACTCCTTTTGCTGCGGCCTGCTCACGCAATCCCAACAACACGCCCAAACCGCCGGCATCCACTGTGCTGACCCCCGCGAAATCGAGTATTACTGAGCTGACCCCTGACAGGGCCGACACCGCAGCGCGCAGAGTCTCCGTTTCACCCGTCACAATTTGCCCCTGCAAGCAGAGAATAGTGACCGTTCCCAGTTTTTTGGTGTGAACTTTCAACCTAACCTACCTCCCAACGTCAGTTTGATCGTGGCCCGCGCAGCCGGCGCGATACTTCAAGGTCAAGCCGCGCCTCCAACTTTTCAAACTGATCGTACGACTTTCCGGACCCGTAACAGGTCTTTCGGATCTACTAACTTATCTTCCTATTCATACGAAGTCGGCGCCGTTTCGTTTCTCATTTCTAGTTTCTGACACCCGACACCTGCCTTATAGAGATAACACCGCCGAAACGGATTTCTGTTGCACTTTTTATCAACAAACTTTCCTTACGGCCCGCTGCAGGAATCAGGGTAAGAAGCTTCGCAATGTTTGTCCGCTGTAGGCCGCTCAATCGTTGCTCACGCACCGTCGCCTCACATCCGGCGGCAAAGCCGCGCGCTCAAGCTTGCGGTTCGACTTACCCGGTCGCTACCGCTCACGGTTCTGTATTCGTCGACCCACGTGGTTGGCGCATGGACTGCATAAAGAAAGGTATGATAGATGAATGACTAAACTCGCTCGTCTTCTCTTGCTCGCTTTGCTTCTCTGCGCGCCGGCAATTGCTCAAACGCCGACAAAGACTCGCGTTCGTGGCATCGAACTTACCTACATCGAGCGGGGACAAGGTGAGCCGCTCATTCTGCTGCACGGGGGCACTGGTGATTACCGCTCCTGGGAGCCTCAAATGAAAGTGTTGTCTCCGCAGTTTCGCGTCATCTCTTACAGCCGCCGCTACCACTATCCAAAC
Source organism: Blastocatellia bacterium (assembly GCA_013697915.1). Classification (GTDB taxonomy): domain Bacteria; phylum Acidobacteriota; class Blastocatellia; order Pyrinomonadales; family Pyrinomonadaceae; genus PSRF01. The sequence goes on from JACCVY010000041.1 coordinate 55,082, forward strand.
AATAATCCGCTCACGGCAAAGTATCATTCGGCGTTTACCGAAGCGGATGACCTCGCCGCATTTATTCGCAGGCTGAAACTCGGACGCGTACACCTTGTTGGTACATCGATCGGCGCGTTCACAGCGTTAGTGCTGGCCGTCAAACATCCCGAGATGGTTCGCAGCCTGGTGCTTGCCGAGCCTCCGGTTCATCAGTGGGTGAAAGATTCGCCAAACGGTGCGGCTGCATACAAGGAGTTTATGACTACGATTTGGGAGCCTGCGGGGGAAGCGTTTAAAAGAGGAAACGACGAGGGAGCGATGAGGATCTTGACAGATGGGTTGGCAGGAACCCGCAGGTTCGACAATCTCGCGCCGGAAAATCGCGCCGCTATCATGCAGAACTCCCGCTTCTTCAAAGCAGCCACTTCATCTCCGGATTCCTTCCGAAATCTGTCGAAAGAAAAAGTAAGGCGGTTGCGCATTCCCGTTCTGATCATCACCGGAGAAAATACAATCAAGCTTCATAAGCTCGTGAACGAAGAGCTTGCGCGTCTGCTTCCAAAAGCTCAACAGGCTATCATTCCAAACGCCGGCCACGGCTCGCCGCGCGAGAACCCGCTAGCATTCAATGAGGCCGTGCTGAGATTCTTCGCTCACCTCCCCTGAAATTAGAGTTGCGAAATGGGCCACCTGGTACTAGAATCCGCCCGCACCAACCAGTCTTATCAATTCTGCAACCCAATGAGGAGAAGATATGAAACGAAGAGTGATCCTACTTACTTTGGCGGTCTTGTTTGCCAGCGCGACTGTGTGCTTAGCCCAGAACCCGCATATGGGCACCTGGAAGCTGAACGAGGCAAAGTCGAAGTTCAGCCCGGGAGCCACTAAGAACAACACTGTGGTCTATGAGACCGCCGGCGACAGCATTAAGGTTACGGTGGATGGCGTGGACGGCGCCGGCGCTGCGACCCATAACGAGTGGACCGGCAAGTTCGACGGGAAGTGGTATGCGGTCACCGGCGATCCGACTTCAGACATGCGGTCGTACCGGAAGATCAACAACCATACGTTGGCGTTAACCGGCAAGAAAGCCGGCAAGGTAACTCTAACCGGTCGAATAACCGTTACGGCCAACGGCCGAACTCGCACCGTGACTACGACCGGAACTGATGCTAAGGGCAAGAAAGTCACCAATAGGGCGGTATACGACAAACAGTAGCAGCACGTCACTCATCACTTAACTTTGCGTCCCTCCCCCCTTTTGGGGGGGGCGGCTTGTGGCATGCCTACCCAAAAAGTCTCTACGCGCGGGCTTTCAGCCCGCGCGTAAATATTTTTGTTTGTGTGTTTCTAGCTAACTTCGTCCCTCCCATAACCCCTCCCAGGGGGAGGGGAATTAGAGAGGAACTAATACGCAGAGCACTGTTTACTGTTCACTGTTATCGACAAGAGCCTGTCGCTAAACCGAATCGGGAAGAAAAACGTTTTGGATTCTGCGCACGACTGATTTCGACGCTACTCTCAAACATTTGCAAGCGGGTGGAGTACGGTTTCGTTCTCGGACATACATGATGGGCGCTGGAGGAAAGGAAATCGTATTTGAAGACCTATACGGTAACTTGTGGGTCCTCCAACAAGTCGGGACCGAGTGACCTCTGATCTCTGACTTCTGACCTCAGGCTACGCGCGATAAAGAACGGCATGCAGACCATAGTAGGCGATGAAAATCATCACGAAAGCCAGGAAATATAACCCGAGCATAAAATACATTTCCATCGCCACTGATTTTTCTCGCAGCACCAAAATCTCGCGCGCGCTCGTTGGCCCACGCAAGAAGAGCACAAACAAGATGGCAATTATCATCAGATGCCCGATTGCGTCGAGCGGCCCAAACTCGAAGATCGCCAGCATGAAGATCGCCTGGAAAACCAACGCCACGACACGCCCCGCGATTGAGACGGCGCCCAACAGAATAAAAGCCACGCCGAACTCGACGAAACCAGCGAGCACCATGAACGTCTCAGGCTGCAAGCCCATGAGCATGCCCGGATGCGAGCGAAGCATCGTGTAGCTCCAGTCGGGATAAGCGAATTTTTCCATCGCGGCCCAAAGCAGAGTAATCCCCGTTCCCGCAAAAAGAACGATGAACCCTGACTGGCGCCATTTGCCTCGCTTGATAGTTGCCACGATGAAGAAGTAGCCGAGCCCGACAAAGATCGTGTAATCGAGCAAATGAAAGAGGCCGTAGTCGCGGATAGCCAAACCGTAGAGTGCAAATATTCCCAGACCAACGGCCGGCAGGCTACGACGAAACAGCGCGCATAAACCAAGCGCTAGTTGAAGCCACGGCACGTACGCCGAAGGGGTCCTAAGTTCTGGAGTAATGTAAAACGCTGTGCCATATGCTTCATACCAGGCCCACAGTGAGATCAAAAAGATCGCCGCACTAAGGCGAAGAATCAGTACGGACAAGTCGTCAAGCCGCTTCAGTCGAGCGTCAAACGCACGCAGAATTCCGCGCCGATAAACCGTACGATCAGCCCAAAAAAAAGCGCAGACGGCAGCGACTGACGAAAGGAAGAACTTTATAAATTGACCATTGAGAACCTCGCCGATTTTCTTCGGCGCAGCGTGCACATCAAACACCGCGAACCATTTGACGTGCGCAAAGATCAGCGTGGCGATTTCGGTTTGAGTCATCAGAGATGCGTCAGCTGTCGAATTTCAAAATTGCAATGTCGTCACCAGCAAAAACCGGTGGTTAGTTAACGACAAGTTGGGGAACGGGCCTCCCCACGATCGGCAAGTAAAATCGACTCTGTTCTTGTAGCACGCTCTGCCAACTTCATAAACGATATTCCTTTGGCGCAACTGGCGAACATCGTCGTCGACGCCGGTTTCGCCATCTTCATCAACACTCGAAATCTGCCGTTTGCTGAAACATTTCTTTTGCTTGTTCGTCTTATTAGGTAAGGGATAAGTTGCTGAGCTTGAGAGACCAACAACACTCGTGGTGGAGGAATTCGATATGAATGTCCAGAGGTACGCAAGGATTGCCGGAGTGCTGTTTCTGGTCTCCCTGGTGGCTGGCGGGTTCGGTGAAGCTTATGTTCCGTCCAAGCTCATCGTCGCCCATGATGCCGCCGCCACGATGGCAAACATTAAGAATTTCGACTTTCTGTACCGGCTGGGCTTTGCGACCTTCCTGATAGAGTCGCTGTGCGATATCACGCTTGTGGTGGTCTTTTACGCGTTGCTCAAGCCCGTCAACAAAGAGCTGTCTTTGCTGGCCGCGTTCTTCGGGCTTGTTGGCACAGCTCTTTTCGCCTTTGCCGAAGCTTTCTATTTTGCGCCGCTGCTCATCTTGGGAGGCGCCGACTACTTAAAGACCTTTGCGCCGGATCAACTCAATTCTCTCGTGTTGTTGTCGATGAAGTTTTATGGATATGCCGGCATGATATTCACTGCCTACTACGGCATGAGCTGGATTGTTCGGGCACACCTAATCTGGGATTCGGGTTATCTTCCCAAGTTTCTCGGCGTTCTTATGGCAATCGGAGGGATTGGGTTTGTCGTGAGAAATTTCGCGTTGATCCTCGCACCCGCCTACGCGTCAGACGTGTTCCTTATGTTGATGTTTCCTGGTGGACTGGTAATGACCGGATGGTTGCTCGTGAAAGGCGTTGACGTTGCGAAATGGAATGCGCAAGTAAATGGTGGCAAGCCCGCGGAGCGGCCGAAAGCATAGAGCCTGGGGTGGAGCGAAGCGGAACCCCAGGAACCGCGTTGGAAAATATCCGAAGTCCGCGGAGCGGCCGGAAGTCGAATCGTCAACGAATGATATTTTCGTAATCGCAACTTCTATCGGCTGCTTCGCGGGCTCAATGTTTTCTTTTTGTTCTTGATCCCGGGGTTTCGCTTCGCTTCACCCCGGGCTTTATGCCGTCGTCCGCTCCGCGGACTAAGAACCAATCGCTCTGCGCGTGTTCAATCCGCTCTGCGGACTCAACCTCACTATCCTCTGATCCACCGACGCAGCGAAACCCCAGGAACGCATTACAAGAAAATTTGTAAAGTCCGTGGAACGGCCGATAGAGACCAGATAGTGCTGAACGATTCGAGATGCTGGATAATTTCGGCATCAATCATCGATGAGGGCAACATGTCTGACTCTTATACAAACCTTCTCTACCACATTGTCTTTTCAACAAAGGAACGCCGACAGCTGATCACGCCCGAATATGAGCCCCGCCTTTATGAATACATTGGCGGTACTATTCGCGGACTGGGAGGCATTTCACTAGAGCTCAACGGAACTGCAGATCATGTTCACCTTCTAGTTAAGTTGCGTCCAGATCGCGCATTATCTGACGTGCTCCGAAAACTCAAAGCTAACGCAACCGGATGGATGCACGATGTTTTTCCAACGGTCCAGGATTTCTCATGGCAGCGTGGTTATGGCGCATTTTACGGTGAGTCAATCAAACGTTGAAGAAGTGCGCAATTATCTTAAACGACAAAAAGAGCACCACGCGAAAATTTCATTTCGGGATGAATTCATTCAGTTCCTGAAAGCGAACGGCATCGAGTTTGATGAACGATACGTTTGAGGAACGCCTGGCACCGGGAAAAGCGGCATTGGTCACATGTTGGCGGTATCAGCGAGGGGCGGCGGTAAGGAGGTCTTGTTACTCGATGCCCGTCGCGTCGAACATATTAAAGACGAAGCGGACCTTCGCAGATTCTTTTCGCTTACGGAGCGCGTGAACAAGGAGATCGGCCGGTCAAACGTCAGCTACGCCGATGAAAGTTTGCGTAGTCGGCTCGACACGTAAACGTTCCTCTCCGGAGGGAGGAAGAAAACCCCAAGCGCCGGCGAGCCGGCACATTCCCAAAATCAAACTTTCCACAAAAATCTGTTGGCCTTACTCAAGAGCGGGGGCATGCCCGCCTTCCCGACCTGGAGACTCTTGGACTTGCGCGATCGTTTTTACGTTGAAGGCCTTTCCGGGCGCCAATCAGAACTCAACTCTGATTAGCTCGAGGTTGGGAAGGCGGGCCTAGCACCCCTAGAAACAATCATCAACTCATCCGCCTCGGTTAGAGCGATGAAGCTTTCCAAATCTCGCACAGTTTCAGGCGAACCGTTATTGGCAAGTTCAGGTCAGCGAGCCACGATTGGGACTGGCGGTGACCGGACTAATCCGTAGGGAAATTCATGTGACTAAGCAATTCTCGCCAACGTGGATCTGAATGCAGGCTCTCAAACTGAGGATCGGCCTTGAGGTGTGTAGCCAGGTTCCGATTTTCGACCATTTGAAAGAGCACTTTAAAGGCTGCATCGTTATCGCCGAGTGCGGCATAAGCGCTAGCTACCCCGAAACTCGCGAAGCTGGCCGGGTCGGCAGTGGCCTTTAACTCCTTCAGCAACCGGCGCGCTTCGGTTTGCTTCCCCATACGCGCGTAGACCCGCGCGATATCAGCCGAGATCTCCCGAGTGTTTCCGCCCTGCGACTGGGCCTGCCTGAAACTGGCAAGAGCCTCGTCGTGCTTGTTCATCTGTTCGTAAAGGTCTCCCAATATCCAATGTGCCACGACATTTCCAAGGTTGGGATCCAGGTCAATCGCTCGCTGCACATGCGGCACTGCTTCTTCGTATTTGCGGGCGCGGTAGAGCGCGCGAGCAAAGCGTGATTGAGTAGCGGACGAAAGCGGATCCAATGCTTCGGCACTTTGCATTTCTCTAATCGCCTCGGCGTGGCGTTCAAGCGCCGACAACAAGTCGCCATAAGTGCGGTGAGCCTCGGCGCTGTTCGGATCAAGCTCAATTGCGCGAGTCAGCGCGGCTTCCGCGCCTGCCCAGTTCCAATCAACGATTTTGACCTGCCCCAGCGCGATTTGCGCCTCGGCGAGTTGCGGGTCCAGCGTGGCTGCCTTCAAGGCGTTGTCACGCGCCAGCGGTATCATTTCCATTCTTTGTTTATGGTCTTTGGCTCCCCAGGCGCTTCGTTGCAGCCACGCAATGGACAATCCGGCGTAAGCGGGCGCGTAATCGGGAGCCAGTTGAATGGCCCGCTCGAAGTGTCCGATGGCCTGACGCAGGTCGTCTTCGTTGGTACGCAGATGATGACTGCCAAGTAAGTATTCATCGTGCACCTGAGGATCGATGTCGCGAGCTGCGGCCAGTCGCGCCTGTTCTGCTGGAGTGACCTGAATGCGGATCTGTTCCGCGACTGCGCGCGCCACCTCGCTTTGCAGCTTCAGCACATCGCTCAGGTCGCGCTCGTAATCTTGTGCCCACACTGGCGAGTCGGTTGCGGCTGGGATTAACTTCGCGGTGACCCGCACACGCCCGCCTGATCGCTGCACCGTTCCTTCGATCACCGCATCCACGTTCAGCTCGCGCGCTATTTCCGGCAGCGACTTGTTGCTCCCCTTGTAGCGCATAATAGAAGTGCGCGAGATGACTCTCAGCGAGCTAATCTGCGCCAGCTTGCCAATCAGCGCTTCGGTCATCCCATCAGCGAAGTAGTCCTGCGACGAATCGCTCGAAAGATTTTGCAGCGGCAGCACCGCGATGGAACGAATCGTCGTGGGTTGGCCTTCGCCGGGAGAAGCGCGTCGCGCATATGAAACGAGCGTAATCGCCGCAAGCGCCAGGGCTGCACCGGCCAGGGTCATTGCCACTACGCGCCAAGGGCCCCTTGTTCTGCGCTGCTCGGTTGGCAAAGCGAGAGCCTTGCCATGCTCGCCAGCGAGCCCCTCTTCCTCTATTGCCAGGCGGAAGCCCTCAACCTCTTCGGTGTAAACCACCTCTCGCCCCGCCGCCGCGAACCCCGTTACTGCCGCGTTGAAGATGTAGCCGCGGCGCGGCACCGTCTTGACAATGCGTTGCTCGCCGTCATTGAGCGCCCGCCGCACCTCGATTAGGCACTGCACCAGTGAGTCGTCAGTCACCGCCGTGTCCGGCCAAACCGCCCCAATGAGTTCCTCCTTCCGTACCAGCCTGCCACCGTTCTCGACCAGATACTTCAGCACTGCGAAGGATTTCGGGCGCAGCTTGACTTCATCGTTGTGCTGGAGCAGGCACTCGCGCGAGAGGTCAAGGGTGAACTCGCCGAAAAGGAGCGTCTGGTGCGGGAGCATCTGCATGTTAGATCGTTGGCGAAGCGAATTTGGCCAACTTTAGTGGTTTTTTAGCCGTTCTTTAGGAGTTTTTTCGTTACTCGACTCCAGGTCGAGAGCTAGTGTGCGCGGCCAAGCGGATGTTCCGGGACCAGCTTCCGGCGTGGGCTTGAACACGAGTCTGAAACAGCCACGATTATAAGTCAGAGCGAAGCGCAGTGTCATACCGAAAAAGGAGACCGAGAATGAAGCAACAGCGTCGCATTGAAATCACGGCTTTCCGCCGGCGCACCACCATCGTCCTACGTGAGAGCGCAGAGGTCGCTCCCATGCGGACCGTATCTCCTGGGGAGAACGCATCGCAGTTGGTCCATGCCGACCCGACGCCCGTGCCGGCGTGCGATCTCGACCTACCTCAAAATGGACCCGCGCGCTTAGACCGCGGTTGCAAGGCGAACGACCGGAAGTCAATTTAGACGCCGGCCCACAATGAAACGCGCCTGCTGGGCAACTGTCGTTAAAACTGGCGCTGCGACAGGTTCAATCATGCCTAAGTCTTTAGCGCCACACTGAACACAGGAGCACGACAATGAACGCAAAGACGAGAAAACTCATGACGCTCGCAGCCGTCATATTGGCCCTTGGTATGTTTTCCCTTGAACCAACAGCATCAGCGCAATCACCGCACAACAATCACTGGATAGGCATCCCGGCAGCGAGCGCGCGCGCAGCCCAATCAGCATCAGCACAGTCGTCGAACAGCAATTGCAAACAAGCCAAAGGCAATTGGTTTGACACTTTCAATCCTACTACCGGCGGTACGATAGGAACTATCACGAATGCCGGAGTTCTTAACGGAACGACAGAAACAGTTTACGATCCGGCTTTCGTTTTTACCCCCGACCCAAATGTTTTCGCTTATATTGCCCAGGCGACCTTCACTACCAATCAAGGACTCTTGAAGACCAACAACGTCTACATTTATAACTTTGTCACGGGACTGTGGATTGCCATGGGCAGTATTGATCCGAACGCGAGCACTGGAAGATTTGCGGGAGCGACCGGCGTGCTTTACTTCAATGGCACTACCGTTGGCGGTTTCCCGGAGTCGTACCCAGCAGGGATCTCAGGCGACATCTGTTTTGCGAACTAATAGGGATGGCGGGCTGTTTGTAGAGTTACCTGTCCGATAGCCCCTCCATCGTGGATCAGAGATCAGAGGTCAGAGGTCGGAGGTCAGAGATCAGAGATCAGAGGTCAGAGGTCAGAGATCAGAGGTCAGAGGTCAGAGGTCAGACGTGAGCGGTTACTTCTGACCTCTGATCTCTGACTTCTGACCTCTGTCTCTTGTGGTTTCAAGTCTCTTCCAGGATCGCTTTGAATCGTGAGGCGTCCTGGATCATTCTAACGTTATTGAAAAAGATGTAAGGCGCTTTACCTTTTCCTGGGATATTCCTCTTAGCCCGGCTCCCTGCCAGCATCGCAGCTAATTCACGCAGCTCAGCATCGTCATATTCATATCGCCAGCCTTGGCGGCCATGCAACCGATAATAGATTTTGTTGGGAGTGACGCTCCTGCTCACGAAAGGATCCACTACGTGCCACAAGTTCAGCTCGTCGCAAATGCTTTTCACTACTTTAGGGTCCCAATCCCCACGCGGTTCCCAACATAGATTAAGCCCGCCGCCTTTACTATTTTTGCGATTGATGCTGCGGCCATCACTGTTCTCATCAGTGTTCTCGCGGTTAATGCTCGAGAAGAATTCCTTGAGGTTCGAAATGTTTTCTTTGGTTTGCTTGAAACTGGCCGGACACTGAAACAAAATCGTTCTGGCTTTCAGGGCGTGGGCGCACGCGAGCGTGACTTCCCAAGCCTCTTTAACTATCGCTGTAGGCCGGAAGTATCCCGCTTCCTGCTTCTCAACTTCGGAGAGCTTCTTCTTCAGGCGACGATAGGTGGGACTCTTTGCGTCGTGAGTGATTAACTGCCAGGCTTTCAAAACAAATTCAAAGTCGGAAGGAGCCGCGTGGCGCCAGCGTTCCAGCGTGGCGCTGCTCGGCGGTTGATAGAATGTGTGTTGCACTTCGACGCACGAAAACAGCTGCGCATATTTCGCTTGCCCGATGCCAAATCCAGATGTCCCGATACGCGCTTTCAAGACGTGAATCGTAAAGCGTGAATCGTAAATCGACAAAGGTAGTGAGCTGTGAGCGGTGAGCGGTGAGCAGTGAGCGGCAACAGAGCATCCAGACATTTCGCAGATTACGCAGAACAGTAGGCAGAAATAGAAAGCCGGTTGAACCCTGTCGGCGCGATAACGGCTGTGCCGCCTGATGTGCGGAAGCGGCTATGCCCTTCCGTCCGCCGGGCCTTTAGTTGATGGGGCTGCGCCCCGGGGCCTAGCCCCAAAAGTTTCAAAGGGTCAACGACGGCTGGGCAAGCCGCCGCCGCACATCAGGCGGCGAAGCCGGGAACACGGGTTACGAACACTAAATCGTAAAACGTGATCGATAAGAGCAATGAAGGAAGGCAGAGATCAGAGGTCAGATGGCAGAGATCAGAAGGTGACGGGCAGAAAGCAATAAGCGGCGATTAGAGATGCTCGCGGGACGCTTGGTGCTCGATCGCCTGGCCCGCAAGTTTGGTGGCGACGTTGGTGAGGTAGCTCTCTGAGCCGGTCGGCGTGCGCGGCTCGCGGTAGTACATTGCAAACGAACCAAGCACTTTCCCTTTGCTCGACATTATCGGCGTGGACCAGCAAGCGGCCACACCGATCGCGGATGCATAGCCGCGGTATTCTTCCCACAGCGGATCGGTAGCAATGTCAGTGACGACCACGGGCTTACCCCGGAACATCGCCGTTCCGCAAGAGCCATGCTTTGGCCCAATCGGACTGCCGTCGATCACCTTAACGTAATTTTCTGGAAGACTCGGCGCCACTGCATGCTTGACATGGTTGCCGTCGTCGCTGAGCAACAGTATCGAGCCGATCATCTCCGGAGACTGTGCCTCGATCATCAACAACAGCTCAGAGAGGATTTCGCTAAGGGGCGCGCTAGCGGCGATCATTTCCTTGATTCGGTCCTGCTTCGCACCGAAGTGTTCGTCATCCTCTGCAGGCGGGCGGACGGCAGGAAATTCCTGAGTTTTCCCGAGTTCAGCTTGTTTTGGATCGGCCATGTCTGTTTCCGTTTTGGGTGGAGTCTATTTCGCAGGGGCATTTTACGCCTGGGGCGTAATGAAAGCCATATCAAGACGCGGAATTTGAGCGGCAGAGTAGAGTCGAAGGCAGTAAGCCAGATGGCAGTGATTGAAATGAATTGCGCGGAATTAACATTCCTAGTGTAATCAACTTTTTTATTGTATGGTGCCTGCTTGAAACTTGCATCTGACGCCCGCAGCAAGAAGACTTCCGAAACGTCCTTCGTCACTACCAGCTTATAACCTGAGCCCAGACTCAGCGGAGATGGTGAAATTACAAAGTGGCCGATTCGGAGCCTACCTGTAGGCGACAAAACCTCGAAAGAACGCGTCGGGCACTAGTCAGTACGGATGTCGCAAAAAACCGACGCTTGGGTTTGAGTAACACAGCAAGCCGCTTCTCACTGTTTTCCACATCGGTCCCTTAGGAGACACCATCAGTCGCCAAGGACACATAAAAGGAGAAAGACCGTGACGCAAACTCCCAAGACCCTGACGCGAATTCCCAGATTCCTCATTGCAACTTTCCTCATCGGCTTTGGCCTACCGCTCGTCGCGATGGCGCAGAAGGCGGGTAAACCGGCTCCGCCAACCGCCGACATGGCCGTGACCACGACGGTTAGGGATGCAGACGCGAACATCGCCCCGGTCTTGCAAATCACGAGCGACGGCGCGCTCTACTCAAACACGAGGGACGTGCAGTCCCTCATCCAGGGCATCGGAGACTGGGTGATGCAGTCCGACTTCTCTTCCACCAGAACCGTGTTTGTGGATTTCAGCCAACCGATCGCGGGCAGTTGCCCAAGCTGCGCAAACGGCAACCCCGTGGCCCTGCCTCACGCTTGTATGGAACGCGCTTCATCGCCAAGTGCCACGAGTACAACAACAACATGTTCACGCTTCCCTATCTGTCGACGATCAGTTGTCCGCTGTACACCCGGGTAGACGTTAACGGTCAGAACTACCGCATTAACATGAATCCGCTTTCGGGCGCACAGGCCTACTACCCGGAAACCAATTACGTAAACATGACCTGCACAAGGCTAAACAGCAGCGGGAAGTGCAACAGCTGGCAGATCGAGCCGAGCGGTACTTACGTGCCGGCGGGCGGCACGACTTCGGTGCGCGGCAATGTCGGCAAGCTGGTCAAGGTCGTGACGGTCAAAGGCCGAACCACGGACATTGATCAGGGCGACTTTTACTTTTCCTTTTCCATCGGCGTGACCAACCCCTAGGCACTCCAGATTTGCCAGGATACTAAATAACTTCCACAAGCCTGCAGGACGGGAAAATTCTCATTGCGCGAAGCCGCTTACGGCGGCGATGAGTATTCACGATTACGCAGATTCAAAGTGGAACAACAGAGTTCAGTTACTATTTGAACCCCTGCCTTTCGGTGCCGTCCCTTATCCCACCGGACCACTTAACCGGCTTCACTCTCACGGTGGGTTCAGCAAAACGGTTGCGGTTTAAGAAGTTATCGAAATGAACAACTCGCCTTGCAGCCGGTTGAAGCGAACCCAACGGCGCTTTAAGCCCCGGGGAACTAAACTCTGTTTCAGGTGTCGAAGCACAAAGGATATTGAATCGTTTTAGAAACTACGTCATAAGGGAGCGAAGAACTTGTTTGAGCGCCTGACAATCACGGAAGTGCGTTCAATGGTGCTGGTGAAGAGAGTTTTCAAGCTGATGCTAGGCGTGTATTTGGTTGTCGGCTTGATCGCCCTCTACCGCGCGTGGTTTCAAGTAAAGAGTCTCGATCTCCGGTCACCTAAGACCGATGAGTTTGGCATTGCACAAAGACTGAACAGAAAATAATAAGCGGCTTTGCCGCATTCCTTGCGGTAAGCCTATGGCTTACCGGAAGCACTTTTTTGCTCAAGGCTGTGCCTGTTTTCTGAACTTCTAAAATGCAATAGCGAAGCTTGAGGCGTAGCCTCGGACAATAAGGACATTCCGCGGTAAGCCATAGGCTTACCGCACGGAAGGCGGCAAAGCCGCAAGCAGACTGACTTACGCCCCACTTTTTGCGCAAAGCCATGGGGTTCAATTTTAGCGGCCCGCCCGATCGCTACCGCGAGGTGGTACCGACCTCATGCCCCAAAGATCAACAACACCCCACCTTGCTCGATACTTCAAAGCGCGCGAACAAAAGAGTGCGCGAAGAAAAAACGCAAAGGGGGCGCGAAGTATTGCCGATGCAACTTAGGTGTTTGAAGCTTTGCGCCGGTCATGTTAAGACATGTAAGTAATCACTATGGAGACTGAAAACCTCGAGCACGCGCGAGCGATGCGCGGGCCGCGCACTGGAATGTTTCGCGCGTTGTCGCATCGCAACTTCCGATTATTCTTGACCGGCGCCTTCCTTTCAAACTGCGGCACCTGGATGCAGGCAGTCGCTCAAGGCTGGCTTGTTCTGCAGTTAACCAACTCCGCGTTTTGGCTCGGGCTCGATGCTTTCATGGCCACGATTCCCGGGTTTTTTCTGACTCTGCTTGGCGGCGTCTTTGCCGACCTGGTTGATCGCCGCCGCTTGTTGATTTACACGCAAATCGTCGCCGGCGTGGCCGCCCTTGGCTTGGCCACACTGATTTGGACCGGACTTGTAAATAGATGGATGGTGTTGGGATTTTCTTTTGTTACCGGTTGTTGCATGGCGCTGGCGAGTCCTTCTTATTTGGCGATGACGTTTGATCTCGTCGGGCGCGAAGACTTGGCCAATGCGGTCGCGCTTAATTCATCGCAGTTCCAGCTATCGCGCGTTGTCGGACCCGCATTGGCCGGGGTCGGTTTGAGTTTGTTTGGCTTGGCCGGTTGTTTTTACGTCAATGGGCTTTCGTTCGCGGCCGTAGTAATCAGTTTGAGCATGGTGCGACTCAACAGCAGCGTGCACGCGGTGGGCGCGCCTTCGCATTCAGTTAAAGATCGGCGCGCGCTTTGGAAGGATCTGTTGGAGGGCTTGCGCTATGTCCGTCACCGGCCGCGGGTGTGGTCGTTGCTCATGATCTCGGCGGTGAACAGTTTTTTTGGCGCGCCTTATTTTTCAATGATTCCGATTTATGCGCGCGACATTTTTCATCTCGGCGCCACCGGTCTGGCCTGGTTGATGGGTATGGCGGGAGCCGGCGCGTTTTGTGGCGCGGCACTGCTGACTGTCATGGGAGACTTTCGCCGCAAGGGTTGGTTCGTGCTTGGCGGCAGCCTTTTTTTTGGCGCGGGCGTCACCGCCTTTGCGTTATCAACTCATCTGCATCTCAGCTACGTATTTCTTTTCTGCCTTGGCTTTGCCATCGTCACTTCAGTGGCGGTCACGAACACACTCCTGCAAAAGCTGGTGACCGACGAAATGCGCGGTCGCGTTATGAGCATGTTCATTCTTTCCTTCATTGGCACCATGCCGATAGGCAACATTATCGCCGGCTCGGCTTCACACCGGTTTGGCGCACCGCGCACGCTGGCGGTTGGCGGCGTGATCATTTCCTTATTTGCAACGGCGATGATTTTCTTTAACCGGCGACTGCGCGAACTCTACTAAGCTTCAAAGCAAGAGCGGGAGCAAGCCCACCTTCCCAACCTGTGAGGTATGCCTTGTTGAGTCTCATCCGTTGAGCTTGGGGCCTCTCAACCACAGCTGAACAGTCGACCTTGGGGATCTCTCAGGTTGGGAAGGCGGGCTTGCCTCCGCTCTTTGATTGGCTACTGACCTCATAGCCGCGCAAGACAAATTTCGCTGCAAGAAAGACTGGGAACGGCGTTCTACAAAGCAGGCAAGGGGTAAACCTGTGTGAAGAACGCGAGTGAGGAGATCATGAAAGCCACAAATATTCGAACAGTTCTGTTATCTATCTCAATGTTGTTGCTAGTTGCTGCGAGCGCCTCGGCCCAGGGCGTTATCGTGCCCGGGCCATGCCAGCGCTGCCCGGATCAGCTGCGACAAGCGCTGCCACGTTCGTTGCCGATCAAATCAATAAAGATCGACACGAAGATTGTTTCGCAGGTGGCAACTACCCACATCGAGCAAATCTTTCGCAACGATACAGACGCGACGTTGGAAGGGACTTACTTCTTTCCCATTCCCGAACAAGCCTCAATAACTGAATTTGCGATCTGGGATGGTAATCGGCGACTCGTCGGCGAGGTACGCACGCGCGAGGAAGCGCGCCGCATCTATGACGAGATTGTGCGCCGCCAACGCGACCCGGGTTTGCTCGAGTACGCCGGCAAAGATCTTTTCCAGGCGAGCATATTTCCTATTACGCCGCACGCCGACAAGAAATTGGAAATCAGTTACAGCCAGATTCTGCGCGCCGAGTCCGGCACCGTTGCCTATCGCTATCCGCTTGGTATCGGCAGACAGATGGCGCAGATCGGCTCTGTTTCTGGTCGGATCGAACTTGAAAGCAAAGACCCACTGCGGAACATTTATTCACCAACTCATGCGATTGAAGTGAAACGAAACGGCACCGGCCGCGCCGCGGTGACTTTTGAAAATCAAGGTGAGCCGCAGGACTTTCAATTATTCTACGCTCTCTCGCGCGAAGATTTCGGCGTCACGCTTCTGACGCATCGCGAGCCCGGCAAGGACGGTTATTTCCTGCTGATGGTTTCGCCGAAAGATGATTGGTCGGAACAGGAGTATGCGGCCAAGGACATCGTTTTTGTGCTCGACACGTCCGGCTCGATGGCTGACGCAGGCAAGATGGAAAAAGCGCGCGCGGCTTTACTCTACGGCATTAAGATCTTGCGTCCTACGGATCGTTTAAACGTCGTTTCGTTCGCCGGTGAAGAGCACTTGCTGGCAAATGAGTTGATCAATGCGGACGAAAACGGCCGGGCGCGTGCAGCGCGTTTTGTCGAAGCGCTAAAGCCGGTGGGCGGGACTAATATTGACGCCGCGCTAACCGCTGCTCGTGAACAGATCAGTCGCGCTTCCAATCTGGGCCATCCGCGTATGATCGTTTTTATGACTGACGGCTTGCCGACGGTGGGACAAACCAACGTCGAACAGATTCTGGCGAATGCCAGGAAGACGGGCGAGGCGCGCATCTTCCCATTCGGCGTTGGCTATGACGTGAACACTTCTTTGTTGGATCGTCTGGCGTCGCAATCGGGTGGTGTTGCTGATTACATTGAGCCGAAGGAAGATTTGGAGGTTAAGGTGTCCAACTTCTTTTCGCGGATTAGTTATCCGGTGCTCAGCGACCTGCGCCTTGACATGGCGGGAGTGGAAACGGACTTGTCTTATCCGCGAACGCTGCCTGACTTATTCCGCGGTTCGCAACTGACAATCATCGGCCGCTACCATAATCCGATCGATATGAACTTTGTGCGTCTGACGCTTACCGGTAAAAGTGGCGGCAGCGAGAGAAGGTTTTTCTACAACAACCTTCATTTTGGATTGAATGAAGAAGCGAACGATTTTCTGCCGCGCTTGTGGGCCACGCGCCGCGTTGGCTGGCTGATGGAACAGATGCGAACCAATGGCGAGCAGCAGGAGTTGCGCGACGAGATAGTTGATCTGGGAACGCGCTACGGCATAGTTACGCCGTACACGTCTTATCTGGCGCTCGAGCCGGGCGCCTCAGTGCAGGGGTTTACCAGCATGCCGCTCTCGCGGACCAAGGGCTTTGGCAATGCGCGAGCCGGTTCAAACGCTCCGCCGCCACCACCGGCGCCGAGCGCTGCGGATGCGAACGCAGTTACCGGCACTATCGCCGTGCAGCAAAGCAAGAAAGCGCGCGCGCAACAGGAAGTGATGCGCGTCGATAAAGATGAATCAGGCGCGAATCAAATCGCAGGCGGAAAGACCTTCTATCTGCGCGATGGCGTTTGGACCGACGCGGATTTCAAGGCAGGAATGACTTTGCCGCAGACAGTGGTCAAATTTGGCAGTGACGAATATTTTGCGCTGCTGAAACAAAAGCCGCGGCTGGCAACGTTCTTCTTGTTAGGAGAAAAAGTCGTCGTCATCCTCGATGGTATCGTCTATCGAGTAGACGCCGCTGGTAATTGAGGACGAGTCGTTAATGAAGAAGAAGGGCCGCCGGGGAAACTCGCGCGGCCCTTCGGCTTTTGCACCAACGACCGCTCACCACCGCTTAGTACAAAAGGTAAGGGCAGAGTAGGCTGCGGCTCTGCCGCTTTCCGTGCGGTAAGTCTACGGCTTACCGAGGAACGGTGCCCTTGTCCGAGGCTATGCCTCAACTATTGCTGTTGGTGTTCAAGGTCTAACTCAAAGGCGGAGCCTCGAGGAAAAAACTGTCTCCGGTAAGCCATAGGCTTACCGCACGGAAAGCGGCAAAGCCGCCGATCACGTTCCGTCAAGTTTTTGTGCAAAGCCACTCACCCCAGAGGCACATGACACACAAGAGCGATAGAGATTATTCAAACCAAACACTACCGTCAGCTTGTGTTGACTCTGCAGTTAAGGTAAAAACTGTAAACAATCAACCCCCGGAAAATTGTTTGTTAAAGAAGCAGATTTGTTGGACTGGCGCTTTATGCGAAGTTCGGCAGCCAATTACGATCCAAGGGAAAACATTCGTGCAAAAATCACAAATCCGATTGTTCACAGCAACGCTATTTCTAATTGCGGTTGCGTTTTCGGGCAAAGCTCAACAGGGCTGGACGGCCACGCGCGTCGGCCTTGCCGGCAAGGATCTGAACACAGTTTTCTTTCTTGACAGCAAACGAGGCTGGGTTGGCGGCGATGGTGGTTTTTTGGCGCGCACCGATGACGGCGGAACTAGTTGGGTGCGGCAAACGGTTGATACGCCGGACGCAGTCAATGACATTTACTTTCGCGATAAAGAAATCGGCTTCGTGTTGGCCGGGAACGCGATCTTTTCAACGCGCGACGACGGGGCGCGCTGGAGCGAAGTGCGCCGCTTTCTGCCGCGAGAGTTTGATGGCGCGGACGTTGAGCTTTACAGCGTGCGCTTCTCGAGCAAGAAAAAAGGGTGGGTAGTTGGTTCGGTCAGCAAAAACGATCGGGTTACCGACAGCATTCTTCTTTATACCGAGGACGGCGGCGAAACCTGGCGCCGGCAACGCGCGCCGAGCCGCCTGGAGCTGATTCATATTGAGTTTGCCAACGACAAACGAGGTTGGATAGTGGGCACTGGGGGAACAGTCCTCACAACTGTTGACGGCGGACAAAACTGGACAAAACAAGATTCAAAAACGGCGGCCACAATCTATCATCTCGATTTCCGCGGCGAAAAAAGAGGCATCGCGGTCGGCGAACTTGGCACGATTTTGCGAACGACCGACAGCGGAAATACGTGGACACCGGTGCCGATCAAAACACGCGCGACGCTGTTGAGTATTCAGTTTATCGATGACAACAGCGGCTGGGCGATCGGCCGCATTGGCGCGATCCTGCGCACCGATGATGCAGGCGCGACCTGGGTAGAACAGGAATCAGGGACGAAACAGAATCTCTACGGGTTATATTTTGTAAAGAAAGCCGGCTGGGCGGTGGGCGGCGACGGCATGTTGCTTCGTTATCAGCAATAAGCGTGTTGAGTTGAACGACCGCGAGTGCCAGACAACCGGAATCGCTTGAAGTTGCATCTTAGAGTTTGAAGTTATTCGGATGGCCGTAGGATATAATGGCTACCATAACTTCGGTTCCTCCTGTGATTACGCCCGGCGCTAAAGGCCGGGCGTTTTTTTATGCTCAGGTAGGGAAGTCCGCGCTAGCGGACGGATGAGAATAGTTGGAGCGTTCATCGCTGGGAAGTAGGGTCATTCGCAACGAAGTCCGTGAAACGGACGACTGAAAGAGTCAACATTCGCCTCCCTCAGGCGTCCGCTTCACGGACTACACTTTCTTCGCCAATTATCCCAGCAGTGAACTGCTGGGCTATTGTCAGTCGTCCGCTCTGCGGACGGATTGAACTAGCTTATGCAAAGTACTGCCGATCATCGCGCGTTAACTTTGAACCTGCGCTTGATCGGCATCTGTTCGAATACCGCTAAAAGTGAGTGCCGGCGCGTCCTGCAGGTTGATGGTTCCTTCGATCTGATTGTCTGTTAATTCAGCGGCAATGTTTGCTTCAATTGCGTGACCGGCAACGTCAAGCGAGACGACTGCAGCTAACGACTCGCCATCAACTGTTGCTGATATCAGCTCGCCACTGCCCATTTCCGATTCGACTTTTCCCGTCAATCCGTTTGCGCCTGGCAATAAAGTTAAAGTTGCTGGAATGCTTTGGCCCAGCGGCGTGTCGATTTGCAATGACCAGTTGCCGGCGTAGCGAGCTCCCGATTCTTCTGACGACCCTTTGCTTTTACTCTTCTTTTTTCCCGCGGTGTTATAAAACTGAATATCCTCGGCATACGGCTTAATTTGTTCGGTCAACTGAGCAGCATCGCCCACAATAACAATCGCTGCCTCGTCCGGCCTTACATACTTGTTTGCGACCACCTGAATCTGTTCCCTGGTAACCGACTGAATGTGGCTGCGATAGGTGTCCAGATAGTTGTCGGGTAAACCAAACATTTTTATCTGTAGCAGTTGATCGATTAGGCCTTCCTGCGTTTCCAGTCGAATCGGAAACACGCCGGTCAGATACGATTTGGCGTCGGCAAGCTCCTTTTCCGAAACCGGCTCACTGCGAATTCTGCCAAGTTCGTAAAAGAACTCTTTGAGCGAGTCGCCGGTTACCGGTGTTCTGACCTCGGCCGTGGCGCGAAAAGTTCCAGCCGTGCGCCGCGCGTCGAGGCTTGAGTAAGCGCCGTACGTGTATCCCTTTTCTTCCCGCAAATTCATGAACAAGCGCGACGAAGCATTCGCCCCGAGCACCGTGTGCATGACCAGCAGGGGAAAATAGTCAGGACTAGTGCGCCTAATTCCGGAGTTGGCGATAACGATGTTGGCCTGCGCCGAGCCGGGGCGATCGATGACATAAGCTGCACGAGACGTTCGCGGCGGCGGAGCAGGGAATTCGTCACCGGGAACCTCACCCGGTTGCCAATTACCAAAGAGGCTTTCAATCCGCTGGAGAAGCGAATGGTGTTCGACATCGCCGGCAACCAGAAGCACCGCGTTGTTGGGAATAAACTTAGATCGATGAAACTCGATCAACTTCTCGCGCGTGGTCGCGTCTATGGCTTCGGGAGTAGGCGCGGTAACTGAATACGGATGCGCGCCAAACATCACCTTGGCGACCATCTCGGTTGCCAGAAACGACGGTTGTGCCCGCTGCTGTTTTAAACTCTCTTTGGTATTTTGTTTAGTGAGCTCAACCTCATTCTCGGGAAACACGGGCCGGAGCGCGACGTCTGCCAGCAGCTCAAGAATCTCGTCACTAAAAGTTGTCAGCGAAGAAGCCGCGACCGTGGTGTAGTCGGAATTTGCGCCGGCTTGCAGCGTTGCGCCCAGGCGCGCGACTTCGTCGGCAATCTCCCGGCTCGTGCGCGACTGTGTTCCTTCAGTCAGCAAACCGGTAAGCATGTCGGCGAGACCGGGCAGTTCTGCCGGATCATGCGCGTCGCCGCTTCGCAAAGCGAGGCGATAACTGACCAGCGGCAAGCGCTGATCTTGCACGACGACCACGAGCAGTCCATTCCGGAGCGTCGTTTCCGAAGTGGTCGGCAGCTTTATCGGTCGCGGTGGTAACGGGGGCGGCGGTTGTTTGAGAGTTTCCTGTTGTGTGTTCGTCATCAAGTATGCAAAGGACCTGACCCGCGTTCAATTTGTTGCGACGGATCGGCTGGCTGTTGTTCTGTTCGATTCTCTCCGGCGCCGATCGAGGCCCCCGCGCGGACCTCAGGTTGAGTGGGCGGTTGCGCCGGTACTTGCGGCGCGGGAGCGGCAGGTTGCTTCGGCTCACCCGGCGGCTGCGGCGATGCGGCCGCTTCGGTTTGCGTCTCGTCGGTCGACGTAGCCGGCACGATGTCCAGGACGACACGGTTTTCAATGTCGAGAAAACGTTCGACGGAGCTGCGGATTTGTTCTGGCGTAATGGACAGGTAATGATCGAGTTCGGAGTCCATCAAGGTTGGGTCGCTATCGTAGAGCGTGTATTCCGCAAGCCGCTGCGCTCGATACATAGTCGACTGCCGTCCTCGAACGACGTCGTTGCAGAGCGAGTTGCGCAGTTTCTCCATCTCTTCAGCGGAAGGGCCGGAAGTTCTCAGCGCATGAATTTCGGCAAAAATCTGATCGCGAATGGTCGCGACTTCTTCGCCGGGCTTTGGCAAGGCAAAGATGTATAGGGCGGAAGGGCCGCGCCTTTCGTCGATGCCCCCCTGAATAGACACGACTGATTCATCACCCTTCACCAGCTTTTGGTAAAGACGCGAACTGTCGCCTTCGAACAATAAGTCTGCCGCCAGCGAAAGCGCATAGAAATCGGGCGTGCGGCGCGGCGGAATTTTCCAGCCAAGCACGAAGGCAGGAGCTGGAGCGAGCTGATCGTGAAATACTTCCTGGGTGCGCGCTACGTCATCTGGCTCGCCGATATCCGCGCCCGGCGGCGCAGGCTGGCTGGGAATGCCTGCGAAATATTTGTTGACCAGCGATGTCGCTTCCTGTTCTTCAAAGTCGCCAACAATCGTTAGCACGGCATTATTGGGCGCGTAATAAATGCGGAAAAACTCCTGCACGTCGTCGATCGTGGCAGCGTCAAGATCTTCCATCGATCCGATGGTTGAATGTGCGTTGGCAGGATTCTTGAAAATCAATTCGTTAATGCGCAGAAAAGCATTTACGTAAGGCTGGTTGTCATAACGCAAACGCTTTTCTTCCTGTACCGCGTTTCGTTGGTTGTCCAGATTTTCCTGAGTCACCTTGAGCGAGCGCATCCGATCGCTTTCAAGCCACAATGCCAGTGGCAGGTGACTGGCAGGCAGCGTTTCAAAGTAATTTGTCCGTTCGGTCGAGGTGGTGCCGTTCATCGTACCGCCGGCGTTGAAGATGTATTGGAAGTGCGCCGCCTTGGGCACATTTTCCGAGCCCTGAAACATCATGTGCTCGAAAAGATGCGCAAAGCCTGTGCGCCCTGTCTTCTCATTGCGCGAGCCAACGTCGTAATAAAGCGCAACGGAGACGACAGGAACCGCGCTGTCAGGAGACAAGACGACGCGCAGGCCATTCTGGAGGGTGAATTGTTTGATCGGTGTCGGTGAAAGCTCGAATCTGTCGGCCACTATAATCTCGTTTCGTCCGGTAGTGTTTACACGCTTCGGCCCTGATGGAAGCGGCCATTGTACTGTGGGGGTTAGTGGGAGACTAATATGCTCAGGATGATTTCTCGTTGACCATGCCTCGCAACTCGGCCCGCAGCCGCTCAATTTCAGCAAGCTTCTGTTGTACTCGCTCGAAAAGTGCTGACTGCGTTTTGATTCCTTCTTCAACCAGGAACCCCGCAGCTTCAGCGCGGTTGCGAAAAATTCCGGCCTGGACCAGTTGTTCGACCTTTTCCTGCGCGCCGGGAGTGATCTTTACCGCCACGACGTAATCATCTTTTGCAGAAATCGCGCGTTCGATGGTGCGGCTGATATCACGCCCGATGGCGCTCAATGATTCCGGAATGCGCGACGCAATATCTCTAACTGACGAAGCGGCGCGTGATCTATCTTCGGAATCGCTCTCCGTTTCGTCGTCTCTCAGCATTAAGTCGTCGACAGTCTCCGCCGGCTTTTGCTCTTCCTTTTGATAAGAGGCGCTTTGATAAGGATTGCTCATAATCTAAGAAAACTCCTTCGACCGCAGGGATTCATACTTCGCTAAATATTACGTTTTAGATGCTGACTAAGTTCATTCTAAGGATGCTTGCAAACAGTCGTCAAGCAAGCGTTATAACGAACAACGGTAGTAATTCAAAACTATGGAGTGCGCCGACCCCGCGGCGCTTTGGCCTGCTTTGCACAAAAGTCGAAAATTCAGGGTGCCTCCAAAAATGGTGGAACGCTGAAAGTGTTGGCTAATGGCAGCCCAGGGTTTGCTTTGAAACCCTGGGTTCAAAATGCCCGAGGAGATTGTTCGCAACCCTGAAGGGGTTGCGCCGTTTGTGGTCAACAAACGCCGACGCAACTCCTTCAGAGTTGCG
The DNA here is from genome assembly GCA_013697915.1 of Blastocatellia bacterium. GTDB lineage: Bacteria > Acidobacteriota > Blastocatellia > Pyrinomonadales > Pyrinomonadaceae > PSRF01. The sequence goes on from JACCVY010000041.1 coordinate 77,450, forward strand.
TCTTCGAGAAATCAGATGCGTTTTCCCAGGGTTGCCAAAGCGCAACCCTGGGCTGGAATTGGCGAACGCTTTCAGCGTTATCCATTTTCTGATGAGTCTTCTCAAAAAGTGGGTAGCACTTCCACTTTTTGTGCAAAGCCGCTTTGGCCTTAACGGAGGCGAACTCGATCTCATTGGTTGAAGGCTGCTCGGGAGATTGCGCGCTACAGTTCCACGGGCCAAAGCGGCGCCAGGCCGCCGCACTCCAAAAAGTCGCCGCCGGCAAAACGCGGTTGGCTTGCCCGGGGAGTTACCATTCGCTAGTATTTGCGCGCACGAGTTGTTGACTGATCGACCTAACGCGTTGACGGTCCGGCAGTTCATCCCAGCCAATCCCGAGGTTTTTTGCCAGTGAACATGAAACCCGCACTCAGGCTGATGACCATTGTCATCGCAGTTAGCGTATCCGGCATTAGTTTTGCGCAACAAAGACCACGCTCCTCGGCCACAACCGGACCCGCTGAGAAGCCGACCACCGCGACAACTCGCCGACCTGTTCGCGTTGCCGGAGAGGCAACTCAGGTTATTGAAAAAGATTTTTCAGAGGCGCTAAAAGTTATCGAACGCCATTACGTCGATGGCTCAAAGCTGGATTACAACTCCGCCTTCAAGTCGTCGATTTTGGGCATGCTGCGCTCGCTCGATCCGCATTCAAACTACTACGACCGTGACGAGTATGAAGAACTGAAAACCGATCAACGCTCCGAATACTTTGGCATTGGCGCTTCGATTCAGAGTTATTTTTTCGGTGCTGACGGCGACACCTTCATTACTGCGACTTTTCAAAACTCGCCGGCGGCGCGCGCCGGACTCCGCTTTGGCGACCGGATCGTCGCAGTTGACGGCGTCAAGATGACTGGCAAACCCTCGCTGGAAGTTCGCGACAAGATTCGCGGGCCACGAGGCTCTGTTGTAAAGGTCACAATCGAGCGCGCTGCGGACAGGCGATTGCAAACGGTTGAGATAGCGCGCGATGTGGTGCCGCAGCCTTCGATTCCGGATGCTTACCTGATAAAGCCAGGCGTTGGCTATATAGATATGACGCGCGGCTTTAACTATTCGACCACAGAGGAACTTCAGGATGCGTTGGAACAATTGCACGCGCGCGGCATGAACTCTCTGGTTCTCGATCTAAGAAACAATCCCGGCGGTTTTCTGGACCAGGCCATTCACGTCGCCGAAGTGTTTTTGCCTAATGGCCAATTGATTTTGACGCAGAAAGGGCGCAACGGCCTGCGCGACAATACCTACAGATCGGCGAACAACGCGGCGGAGCCCGTTCCGCTCGTAATCCTGATTAACCAGTACACGGCTTCGGCATCTGAGATCGTCGCCGGCGCAATGCAGGATCACGATCGCGCTCTGATCGTCGGCGAGACAAGCTTTGGCAAAGGCCTGGTGCAAAGCATTATCCCCTTGGATTATGGCGCCGGATTGACTTTAACTTCAGCCAAGTACTACACGCCTTCGGGCCGTCTGATTCAGCGTGACTACGCGGACAGCGGTTTGTATGACTACTACACTCATGGCGGTTCGAAACGCAGCGACGACAGTGCCACCGCAAAAATTGTGGGACCCGAAAAGAAAACTGACAGCGGCCGGCCCGTCTATGGCGGCGGTGGAATTGCCCCCGACGAAGCAGTCGGCCCCAGAACGGTTACCGTTGCCCAACGGCGACTGTTGGCCGCAATCTTTGCGTTTGCACGTGAGCTGGTAAATGGACGCATTCCGGCGCCGGCGGATTATCGAGTACGAGGCGCGATTAACTTTGAACATGAATTGAAACCCAGCGACTTTGTGGTTACCGATTCAATCGTGCGCGCCTTTAAGGACTTTGTTGCCGCTGATCCGGATTTCAAGAATTCAGTGTCCCTGGTAGATCGTAACCGTGCCTTCGTCGAACTGCATTTGCGATTTAACATGGTCCAGTCTGCCTATGGCCGCGTGATGGCCGAGCGAGTGTTTCTTGCCACTGATGACAAGCAACTTGCCAGAGCCGTTGATGTTCTGCCGCGCGCGCGTGACCTGGCAATGACAGCTACTCACCACACTCAACCCTAAAAAACCAAGTCTGTGCTTGCTTACTAGACAGCAAGACTGAAGTCTATGCTACCGTGTTGCACGCGTAAAACGAAGTCTTGCCTCTAAAACCGCATTGTGATATGGTCCAGTATCAGACAGGTAAGTAAATGGCACGAACTACAAAGTCACTGATCAATACTGCTGAGCTTGGCCGCGCAATTCGGCGCCGGCGCGAAGAATTGGAATTGAGCCTCCGGGATGTTGCTGACGAAACCAATGTTTCCGCGTCGACCTTGTCCCGGATTGAGAACGGCACTGGAAAACCCGATGCCGACAATATCGCGCGTCTCACTTCCTGGCTCGATGTTCCGCTGGAAAGAATTCTTAACAGCACACGCGAGGGCCGCGAGGAAACCAAGGCGATCATTTACTACCCTCATGAAACAACGCCCGAAATCGTCGAGGCCCACCTGCGCGCGGATCGAAACCTGACAGCAGAAACAGCGGACGCCCTCTCTGAATTATTTCGCGTGGCCTATTCTCAGTTCAGCCGGAAAGACCAGCCGAAATCGGCGCGCAAACGACGCTAAGACCACAGTTCGTCCATCCGCTATAATCCGTTCATGTCTACTCCGATGAAGTTGCCCGCCGGCGAGAAGTGGCGGCGATTCGAACTTCACGCCTCGGGTTTCCGTGATTTTGCCGGCGTGCGCCCGGATGCCGCGCTTGATCCATTTCGATTAGCTAAGTTCGCAAATCTAGTGGTTGTTGATTTTGATCAGATCAAAAACTTGAGCGAAGCTACGCGCGAGCGGCTGCTTGGGTCCGCTTCTGAAGAATGGTCCGGCGGCGCGTGTTCTCAGGCACTGCCCGACGGGCGTCGCGTGGTGATACTAAATCCGAATCATGGACCAGCACGAACGAACGCCACGTTAATGGAAGAAATCTCGCACGTCTTTTTGGGCCATCAGCCGAGCCGGCTGAAAGTGCTGGCCACCAACAAGAGTGGCCGCACAGTCGCGCGGGACTATCGCAATGCAGATGAAGAAGCCGCTTACGCGACCGGTGCGGCTGCTCTGGTTCCCTATGCAGCGCTGCGCAAATCCGTGCTTGCCGGCCAGCGTTCCTCGGAAATTTCCAGGCACTTTCGCGTTAGCCGCGAGCTGGTTGAATACCGTTTGAAAGTCACTCGTTTGTGGCGGCTATATCAAACAGCGCTTTCCCTTTAAATGCTTGGCTCCCTGGCCTTCAATCACCCAGATTCAGGCAGAGTTTCCTGCTTTTCACCTTGAGCCCTTATAATCTTACTATCGCCTTGTTCTGCATCACTGCCTGATATTGAATCTATGTCCGAACAAATTAAAGAGCTGGCAATGCCCGGTCTGACGACTACCGACAAGCTGCGCATGCTGCTCGATATAACCAGAAAAATCAGCCAGTCGCTCGACCTTCAGGAAGTTTTGAATCTCGTGATGGATACGCTGGATTCCCTGATTCCCTATGATGCCGCGGGTATTTTCGTCGTCAAATGTGACGAAGGAAAAGTCGCCGAGGGTGAAGAGCCCTGCGTGTTTCAGGCCGAGGCCGTACGTGGTTATGACATCGACGAGCTGTCCCACCTGCATTTGAAAATTGGCGAAGGATTGTTGGGCCAGGTAGCGCGAACGGCCCAACCCGTCAATTCTCCCGACGTGCGAAAGGAGCCGCTTTACATCAACGCTCGCAGCGAGACCCGGTCGGAGATGTTGGCGCCAATCATTTCCAACACCGAAGTCATCGGCGTATTTGATCTCGAAAGCGATGAGCTGAACGCTTATTCGGGGGACGATCTGGAAGTCCTGGTGTTGCTGGCTTCGCAGGTGGCCATCATCATCGAGAAGGTCATGCTGCACGAACAGTTGATCGAGAAGAAACGCCTCGAAGGCCAGCTTGAAGTCGCGCGCCAGGTGCAGTTGGAATTGCTGCCGGCCAAGGATCCGCAATTGGCTGGATACGACATCAGCGCTTACAACTTTCCCACTGAAGAAGTCTCTGGCGACTACTATGATTGGGTGAAGATTTTCGACGATCAGATCGGTTTAGTTATTGCCGATGTATCAGGTAAAGGTGTGCCGGCGGCCTTGCTGATGGCCTTTCTGCGCGCCAGCCTGCGCGCGGCAACGCACATCGGTTACTCGCCGCACGTCTCGATGGCGAAAGTTAATTACTTACTTTGGGAATCAATTGAACGAAACCAGTTTGTAACGGCCTTCTACGGGATCCTGGACGTGACGAACCGCACTCTTTCTTATACAAACGCGGGCCATAATCCGCCGCTGCTGTTGACGGCTGACGGAAAGCATCAGTTCATCGAGCGTGGCAGCCTGCCGCTGGGAATGTTCAAAGACACTCGTTACCATGAGTATTACCAAACTATTGAGCCGGGCGAGATGCTTGTGCTTTATACTGACGGCGTGACTGAAGCGCAGAATCCGAAAGGTGAAGAATATGGGCGCGACCGCCTGGCGCGGGCGGTGACGATAAACCGCAGCCTCAATGCGCGCGATTTGATCGCAGCGTTACACAAGGAAGTCATTGACTGGACGGACGGACTGGGAGCAACCGACGACGTAACTTTCTTTGTGATCAAGGCACTCGAAGAAGCGTAAGCGACCTGTGATTAGTGGGTTGTTAAAGAACAATGTGCATGGTCGCCGCCCGGGGCCAGTGGGCCGCGATAGTCGCCAAAGTGGAACTCGGTTTCGGCACTGGTAAACGCATAAACGTCGAAACCAAAGGCATCGAGATAATCTGCCACATCGTCCGGTGAGCGAAGATAGACAGCGGGGGCAAAGCCGGCGTCAGCGCGAATTTCCAACAGGCGCTCAAGTACTTCAAGCGAAGCAAAACATATGACCGGATCTCTGTAGGTTGCCATGCTTCACGCCTCCCATTGATCGATTGGTTCGATTGGTTCCGCTGAAACCATACCAATCGTTTGATGTAAGTTTCCGGCTTTGGGTTATCCGCTCGAAAATGATTTCGAGTTGAGGGTTTTTGACGCCGGTTTCAGAAGAAAAGTTCGAAATAAAAAATGAGTGATTCAAATCCCAGTCAGGGCGGCGCCCCTTCACCACTCAATTTTATCGCCGTGCTTCGGCAAATGCTAAAAACGTCGGACAAAGTGAGCGATCTCATCTTTTCGCCCGGCCGGCCTCCGCAGCTTGAGTTGGCAGGTAAGCTGCAGCCGGTCAATGTTCCGGGGTTGGAAAAGCTCACGCCTGCACACACTGCCGGTATGGCAAAAATAATTATCGGTAACCACGAAAACGCCGCTGAGAGTTTGGAGAAGTCGGGCTCGGCGGATCTCTCATTCAGCGCGCCCGGTGAAGCCCGCTTCCGCGTGAATATCTTCAAGCAACGTGGCACTTATGCCATTGTCATGCGGGTAATTCCCACAAAACCGCCTACCTTTGACGACTTTGATTTACCATCGCAGCTAAAACAAATCGTCGATCTCAAGAATGGCATCGTGCTGGTCACAGGCCCGACCGGCAGCGGAAAAAGTTCGACCTTAGCGGCGATAATCGATCTGATTAACGATACGCAGTACTACCATATCGTGACCATTGAAGATCCGATCGAGTTTTTGCATACGCATAAGAGCTCGACCATTCATCAACGTGAAATCCATTCGGACACGCCTAGTTTTTCGATTGCGTTGCGCGCCGCCCTGCGCCAGGCGCCAAAGGTGATACTTGTTGGTGAAATGCGCGACAAGGAAACGATCGAGGTCGCGCTTGAGGCCGCGGAAACGGGCCACCTTGTGCTATCAACCCTGCACACCATTGACGCGTCAAAGACAGTTGATCGAATCATCGGCGTGTTTCCCAAAAACGAAGAGCGCGTGATCCGCACGCGCATTGCACAGTCGTTTCGTTACATTGTTTCACAACGCCTGATTCCACGCGGCGATGGTAAAGGACGCGTTGCCGCAATTGAGATTCTGAAATCCACTATGCGAACCCGGGAATATATCGAGAAAGGGGAATCCGAAGGCAAGTCACTGATCGATGCGATGGAACAAGGCGATCAGGAGGGCATGCAAACCTTCGACAGCGTCATCGAGCAAATGGTGCGTAATGGCGTGCTCACCAGGGAAGGCGCGCTTCCTTATGCGACGAACGCCAATAATTTGCTGCTAAGACTTACCGACCTGGGCGAAGCTGCACCTGCCGCAGCGCAGCCGGCTAAGGACGAGGATTCAATGCTTGATATGATTGAAAGATAGCCATAAGAGTCTATAATCTCCTCGAAACTGCTGTCTCTCCCCTTGACGTCCAAAATAGCGTACTGAAAATCGCATTATGTTCTCACTGCCATCCAAACGTGTATTCGTGCTGGTCTTATGTTTTGCTTTGTTACCGCTGTCTGTTTCGGCTGAAGCGACGCAGAGTGAAACGTCGCAAGGTATTCGCATTGAGTTTGTCGCCGGTAGTCATCTGCGAATTGAAAACCAATTTGGTGATGTCGACGCGGAAGTATGGAAAGAAAACTACGTCACAGTTTCCGCAACAGTTGAAGCAAGCAAACCACTCGCGCGATCTCCAGTCGTAATAGAAAACAGGAAACAACTCCTGTCGATTGGCATAGTTCGGCGGCCTACCGATCCAGCAGTAGTCATTAAGCTGACAGTCAAAATTCCTGAGAGCGCGCATGCCGAGATTGTTACCGGAAAGCATTCAATTTCGTTACGAGGCACTCCCTCGTCAGCCTCGCTGAGATCCATTGGCGGTGATGTCACTGTCGGATTTAGTGAGTCGCCCAACGCCGACATTCTTGCTCGTTCGGTTACGGGATCAGTTGCTTCAACGCTTCCAGACTTCCGCACCAGTAGTGGTCATGTGTTACAGGGCCGTTTGGGAGCGGGCGCGCAAACGTTGCGGGTCAACACGCAGACTGGCGCGATTTCGTTAGCTCTCATCGCCGGGCCCGCCGCGGTGTCGAAACCAGGTCCCGAGGAGTCTCCGATTGAACCACCAAGGAAACCGGCGGGGACACCAGCGCCGGTTTCAGATACTCAGGAAATAGGTGAAGGCGATGTCATTCGCGTCGATTCGCAACTGGTAACACTCAACCTGAGCGTCGTCGATCGAAACACGAGTCGCGGATTGGTCGGACTGACACAATCCGATTTTCGGCTTTTTGAAAATGGCAGCGAGCAAAACATTCTCCAATTCGAATCATCATCGGCGCCTTTCGACCTGATGCTCCTGATCGATTTGTCTGGCTCGACACGTGACGTTGTTAGTCTGATTCGCGCGGCGGCCCTGCGTTTCATCAATGCCGCCCGGTCTTTCGACCGCATCGGCATAATTACTTTTGCCGGCCGGCCAACCTTAGTCGCTCCCCTGACGCTGGACCGGCAGGCCCTGCGCCAACGCGTCAATGCCATCGAAACGGAAGCAGGTGATACAAAACTTTATGACGCGGCTGACTTTGCCCTGACCCAGTTATTGCAGGACACAAAGAACAAGCGCCGCACGGCTGTGGTGTTGATGAGCGACGGCTTGGACGGCAATATTCCAGGCGTGCAGGGCGATGGGTCGAAACTATCTTACGATGATCTTGTCAATCGAGTTCGTGAGTTTGACGGTGTGCTCTATGCCTTGTGGCTAAACACAGAATACGAAGCGCTGAGTCCGCTGGATACTCAACCCGAAGCATTCGACGCCGGTCATGATCGCATGAAAGACATGGCGGATGCCGGCGGCGGGGCATTCTATGAAGTTGAAAGACTGGAAGACCTGGCCGGGGCGTATGAGCGCGTAGTAGCCGATCTGGGAACGGTTTATAGTCTGGCCTACCGGCCCTCAGATAAAACTCGGGACGGAAAATGGCGCGCCATCCGCGTCACAGTCAATCGGCCGAACGCCCTGGCCCGCGGCAAGCATGGTTATTACGCAAATTAAGCCTCACTGGGAACGCGGAATCATTGTAAATCAGTGGGGGAAGACTATAATGAAACTTCCCAAAGGATCGATTTGATTGCCGGCCAAACCAAAGGAAACCGTAATGAAAAAAGCTCTCGGTTCATTTATTACCTTGCTGGTTGCTTCCTTTATTGTCGCAATTCCTTTCTCCATCCGGGCGCAAAACCGGGAAAGGTTTGTTATCTCGGCACACGCCGGCGGTATTAATGCCGTGACTGGCCGTGCCACTTTGCGAGCCCACGGTAATGGCGACTGGCAACAACTCACAACCAAGGAAGATCTGGAGACTGGCGATGTCGTGCGAACCGGATTGGACGGGCGCGTTGAGATGCTGCTCAATCCCGGCTCATATTTGCGGATCGGAGAGAACTCTGAAATTGAGTTGAGTGACAATACCCTTGATAACCTAAACGTTCATCTGATTCGGGGCACGGCTATCGTTGAGGTGACCGGCGCCGACGATACTCAACTTCTCATCAACATCACTACCCCACACACTCGCTTAGCTATCGTGCGACGTGGACTTTACCGTGTGAACGTGGTTCCCGGGAACGCTACTGAGTTAATCGTCCGAAAGGGAAGGGTGATGCTCGAGCCTACTCACACCAAAATAAAAGGTGGCGATAAGGTAGTTTTCAGCGACAACTCTTTCTCAGTCGCCAAGCTAAAAACGAGCGATAAGACTCGAGATAACCTTGAAGCCTGGAGCAAAGACCGAGCGGAAACACTGGCGCACGCGAACAGTAGGATCCCACGACGCGATGTAGATCTCTTTCTAGCCACGACCCGCGTCGATTATTGGTTAACAACTTTTGCCGGGCGCCACGGATGCTGGCTCTACCTTCCTTCGGGCGGTTTTTATACGTTTTTCCCATTCTCGTTCGGCTGGGGTTCCCCTTACGGCAGTATGTATGCGACGTCATTTATCGGCGGGCCTTGGAGTCCTTACTCCTGGCAAGGAGCATATGGCGGATCAGGTGGAGGAGCCGGCACTGGGTCCGGGAGCGGGATCGGCAATGCAAGCGGAGGCGGTGTTGGTGGAGGTTCACCAATCAGTGCGCGTCCGGCAGCGCCCGCCAATACGGGTTCTGAAGCCCCAGCGCGTGTCCGCGACATGCAACCTCAGGCGCCATCGCATCGACAACCGGATATGCCCTAGCAACAGATTGCGGGCTCTAGCCCGCGTCAGCGTACAGTCGGCGCAACTCTTCATCTACCAGATTCCTTACTTCGCTCGCCTTTAGGCCAGACAGGGCCAAATGAGTCAGCGCGGCGGTTAGCTGACTGCGCGATTGCTCGCCGGTGGGCACCTTGATCACGCGAGATATAACTAAGGCGCCGGCACCGTGTCGCACCTTGACGAGCCCTTCTTGCTGAAGTTGCCTATAGGCAAAGGCGATGGTGTTCAAGTTGACGCCCAAGTCGGCCGCCACCTGTCGGACCGGTGGTAGAAAGGTCCCCTGAGTGAGCTCTCCGGTAGCGATCAAACCCTTAATCTCATCAACAATTTGCTGATATATCGGTCTTCGGTCTTTTTCATCAACGGTGATGTACATAGAAGTGTTCGTTGCCTATATACACCATACAATATGGTTTTGTAAATAAGTATTTATTGGCGCGCGGCAAGTTTGTCGGCGAAAGCGAGGGCGGTGCGGCTGACAGAGGCCAACCCGCCTAAGGAAGTGGTGTCACTGATGTTGAAGAGGTTGGGCAAGGAGGTGAGGTACGAGGCCTGGTCTCGCCAGAATTGAAAGGCGGTAGGTATTACGCTACCGACCATACCGAGCTTTCGCCGTGTCGCATCGTAGTAGCCTCGCGGGTTGACGCTTTCGATTACCTCGACACTGCCACCAAGTTCGGGCATTGCCCGGTGGAGACGTTCCCAGCAAGCCTCCAGCATCAGTTGGTCTCGCTCCTCCAGTTCTTCTTCGTCCGAATGAAATGTAAACCAAGATTCTGCCTCGGTGAAGGCATGTACGGTTACGGCTCTTTTGCCTGCCGGTGCTCTCTGGTCCCACCTTGGAGCAGCGCTGTAGAACAATTGGTGCTTCTCCGGATCGTATGGCCCATCAGTTTGCCAATCTGTGACCGCAAGAAAACGATCAGAGCCGGATACATCAGGTGCATTGTCTTCAAGCGAAAGAAAGATTAGGTACGCTCCCCAACCCCGGAGCCTTTGCAGTGCTTTTCTTATTTCGGAGGGCGTGCGATTTAGTCCGACCAGCTTGCCGTAGGTATCCCACACGGTTAGATTGCTGACGATGGCTTTCGATGCGGTTACTTTCTCGCCGCTTAACAAATCAACGCCAACAGCATTGCCTGCTGAGTCGTAAGCCAACCGCAACACCGGAGCGTTTAGCCTGACCGCGCCACCACTAGTTCTAATAGAATCCGCCAGTCGTGCCGCCAGCGCCGCGCTACCGCCACGGATCGCGAACGTTCCCTGCTGGACTTCGCTTAGCGCGATCGCTGCCTGAAGATAGGGAACTTCGCTGCTGTTGCCCTGTGCCAGAGTTTGCAGTTGTGCATCAACGAACCGTCGAAAGCGAAACGAGAGCCCGTTCAAGTAAGCGGAGACTGGATCGGTTGCAGTCGCCAATATCCTTGCACCGGCCTTGCCCTTGCTGAGGAGCTTGTAGGTGCGGCTGGTCTTTGATGCCGTAAGCAGATCGGGATTCTGTTGCAGTAACTGGCGGAGGGTTGTGCCGGCAAGGTTCAGTTCTCGATAAAATCCAACAGCCGAATCAGCACACTCTGGAAAAACTTCGCGCAGGTTCCGCTCAAATTGTTCGTTACCATTTCCTACCACGACCTCTGACTGGTCGGGTAGTCTGACCACATAGGATGGATCAACGGCGTGGACTTCCGGAGGCTCAACCGGCAGCTCGGCGAAAATACGCGGGTGAATTTCGTCAGGTTCCCATGAAGAATAGAGTCCATGGCCCTGCTCAAATGTGTAACCAAATTTATCGAAGCTAGCCGCGCATCCGCCTACATCTGGTTGGCGCTCCAAAAGGCAAACATTCATCCCTCGTTGCGCCAGCAAGGCAGCCACGGTCAATCCGCCAATGCCACCGCCCACGACAACAACTTCGCAGTCCATCTGTCAGCGAATAAAGTGAAGCAACGGTAGCAGCACAAACGTCGGATTCACCGGCTCACTTCCGGGAAGAATCTTTTGTGCGTAAGGTTCGGCAATCAGCAGCACCGCCTGAATGCCATTGAAGACAAGATGAATAATGATGCAGGGAAGTAAGCGGTGCGTAAAGGCACGCACCAGCGTCAGCACGATGCTTAACAGCGCAACCGCGGCAATCACGCCGACGTTGGGCCAGTACTGCGGAACGTGAATGATTGTAAAGAGTGCCAGCACGAGAACAACAGCGGTGGGTGCTCCGGCCAGTTTTTGTAGCGGGGCGTAAAGCAGGCCGCGATACATAAACTCCTCGACAAACGGGGCTGTACCAACAGCCAGAATTGAAATCGTATAGCGCGCCGCCAGTGAACTGTTGATGATCTGTTCCAGCTGCGTGGGCTTAGCCGAACCCAGCAGCCACGCGAGGGTCGATCCGACGATGAACAGAACAACTCCCAACCCCACCCACAGCCAGATTTCGAATCGCCCTGACAGGCGCCAGCCGATGGTGGCCCAAAACGGTCGTTTGCCAAATCGCGTGACTACCGCCCAGATCAGGACGAAGGTGAGCAAATGGGTGGGCAATATGGCAAGGACCTGAAGTAGCACCGCGGTTTTGTCGCTCAGTGCCAGCTCCGCCAACGCCTTCACGTAATTTGGATCACTGGTATGCAGGCCTTTGCTCGAAGCGTAAGGCAACAATAACAACAGCGGTACGAACACCATCAGAACGAGGCTGGCGATCCAAACAAAGATCGCTGAACCGATTCCCCAGGCAGGATCATCGGCATTAGCTGTCGGTGGCTGAGAGCCTTCGGCGAGCGGCGTCACATATGATTTCAGATCGTCGGCAGGATGAATTGCCGTCGCTTCGTTGGAGTTAAGCACGATGAGTTTCAGTTTATGAGGTTGTCTTGCCGGGGTCAAACATGAAGGTCGTACAGGTGGCAGGCACCGGCAAAAGGGTTCAGACCGCGGGATAGCCGGTTTCAAACATTGGTGGTCCAACGCGCGGTGCTGCCAGCATGATACCAATAATCGTTTTCGCATCTTCGATTTCGCCGGTAGTGATCATGTTCAAGGCTTGAGGAAAAGGAATGCGAACGACTTCGATAATCTCGTCGTCTTCGAGTCGTTGCTCGGTTTCTGTTAGTTCCGTTGCGAGATACACCCACATCTTCTCTTCGCAAAAACCAGGGGTCACAAAGAATTCAGATAACTTTTCCCAACGCCCCGCGATGCAGCCGAGTTCTTCTTCTAACTCCCGAGCCGCACCTTCTTCCGGATCTTCGCCGTGCTTCAAGGTGCCTGCCGGCACTTCCAGCAGGTAACGAACCGCCGGATGGCGATACTGGCGTACCAGCGCCAACGTGCCATCCTCAAATACGGGCACAATCACCGCGCTACCAGAATGATGGACCGTTTCGCGTTGGTAAGTCTTGCCGGCTTCGCGAATCGTGTCCACGGTCACATCAAAAACTCTGCCGTGAAAAATTTCTTTGCTATCCAGAATCTGTGGACGCGGGGTAGACATTTGCTGTTCCTTCGTCGATCGAATTGTTGCCTATGATTGTTCAGCCGCTAAGGCCGAAGTGTTCATTAATGCTTTGGCCTCTCCCAACAAATATAGCGAGCCAGTGACGCAGACGAGACCAGGCGTCGATGTTACTTCATTCGCCATCGCCAGCGCTTCGCTCACCGAGTGCGTGACAAAAACGTTAGGCGCGCCCATGGCGACCGCGATTTCCTGGAGTTCTTCGGCGCTTGCGCTTCTGGGATTGTTAGCTTGAGTTAGAACGAGGCGAGCGGCGGCAGGGAAGAGAATTGCGGCCATCTCTACCAGGTTCTTATCGCGCATCGCGCCAAACACGAGAGTAAAAGGAACCTTAACAAACTCGCGGAGGTAACTAAGCAGAGTTTGGGCCCCGGCCGGATTGTGCGCGCCATCCAACAAATATCCGTTGATGAGTTCCAGTCTTCCCGCGTGTTGCGCCGTTTCAATGCCGTCAACGATCGCTGTCTGCGGGATTTTCCACCCGGCTTGATTTAATGCTTCAGCGATTCGAGTCGCGGTCGCGGCGTTCTCGATTTGATGTCGTCCACGCAGTCCAATGCTTACCGATTCATATCGTTCGCCTTTTGTTTGAAACGTAACCGTAAAGCGACCGTCGGCAGTGGCCCCTTCAACCGCTGCTTCGTAAACACCCATCAAAGGCTCGACTGCGGATTCAGCCGCGCGTTGCTGAATGACTGCGTTGGCTTCGTCCTGCTGCGCCGCAATTATCGCCGTAGTGCCCGGTCGAATAATTGCAGCCTTTTCGGCAGCGATTTCTGCGAGCGTTGCGCCGAGGTAATCCTGGTGGTCCAGTGCAATGGGCGTAATTGCTACGATACTCGCGCCGGCAACAGTCGTCGCATCCAGCCGTCCCCCCAGACCGGTCTCGAGAATTGCCAGCGCTACGCCGGCTTCTTTGAACGCAAGCAAGGCGATCGCAGTGACATGCTCAAAAAAAGTTGGCAACGCTTGCACCTTTCCTTGAGCGACCAAACTTTCAGCAGCAGCCCTCACACGTGTGGCAAGTTCCGCAAATGCCTCGGTTGAAATTTCGCAGCCAGAGATCTTAATTCTCTCAGTAATTGAGATCAGGTGCGGAGAAGTAAAGAGACCGGTGCGGACGCCAGCCTGGCAACAAATCGAATCGAGCATCGCCGCGGTCGAGCCCTTGCCGTTTGTGCCGGCGATTTGGACTGAGGCAAACGAATGATGAGGATTACCGAGTTCCGCAAGCAGCAACTCGGTGTTTTTCAGCCCCAGTTTCATGGCCAGCGTTTCGTGGCCCAGGCTTAAGAGATAGGAAAGAGTCTCGCTGAACTCCATGAAGGAAGCTTGGCCTTTATCGAAATTGTGAGGTTGGTTGCGAAATGGGTTAATCGCCCGAAATCGCTCGTAAGCGCAGCCGATCCATTTCGGACGCGCCGGTGATTTCCGGATTTAACATGAAATTCAACAGTTTGGTCAGATAGTCGCGCAACTCGCGTCGGTCCACGATAGCGTCCACCATGCCATGGTCCAACAGGAACTCGGATCGCTGAAAATCTTTGGGCAGTTTTTGTCGAATCGTTTGTTCGATGACACGCGGCCCGGCAAAGCCTATCAGCGCCTTGGGCTCGGCGATGACGATGTCTCCCAACATTGCAAAGCTCGCCGTCACGCCGCCCGTAGTGGGATCAGTTAAAACAGAAATGAAAGGCAGTTGCGCCTCGTCCAGTGCGGCCAGCGCCGCTGCGATTTTTGCCATCTGCATCAGTGACAGCGCGCCTTCCTGCATGCGCGCTCCGCCCGACGCGGAAAAGAGAACCAGCGCCGCATGTTCTTTCAAGGTGTGTTCAATCAGGCGGGTGACCTTTTCGCCAACAGCGGAACCCATCGATCCGCCGATGAACGACATGTCCATAGCGCCTGCGAACACCGGGTGGTCGGCAACCTTGCCGCGTCCGCTGACTATCGCTTCCGGAACGCCCGAACTTTTTATCGCTTGTTTCAAACGTTGCTTGTAAGGCTTGGTATCAACAAACTCGAGTGGATCGATGGAAATAACTTCCGCGTCCAATTCTTCATAAGCGCCGCCATCGAATAGCATGGCTAAACGTTCGCGCGCGCCAATGCGGAAGTGATGACCGCACTTCGGACAAACCTGTAACGACTCCTCCAGGTCACGCTTGTAGAGGTGTGCCTCGCACTCGTCACACTTGACGAACACGTTTTCGGTTTTGACGACGCGCTCTTCAGGAGGCACCGCTTCAATCTGTTTACTCTTTTTACTAAACCAAGGCATGGCAGCGTCAGTTCCAGAAAAGCCGTCGCAATGATTTGTTGGTATGGATAGAGCCTAGCACATAAGGGATAACGCTTGAAGGAAGCAGGCAAAAAAAGTCTGACCCTTTTGGGCCAGTCCCGTTTTTACAGGCGATTTGTCAGAATTCAATGCCTTGCTGCGCCCGAATGCCGATGTTGAAAGGATGCTTAATCTCTTTCATCTCGGTAACCAGATCGGCGGCCGCAATAAGCTCGGCCGGAGCGTCGCGTCCAGTGAGGACTATATGCAGGGCAGGCTGAGAAGTACGGACAGTTTGAATTTCTGCCAGAACTTCTGCAATCGGCAGCAGGTCATAACTTAGGACATAAACCAGTTCATCGAAAACGAGCAAGTCATAATCGCCGCTGCGTAACTTCTCGACGCACAGCTCCCAGGTTTTGCGCGAGGTCGCGCGATCCTGCTCCGGATTCTTGGTGTCCCAGGTAAAGCCGTCGCCCATGGTATGCACTTCGATGCCAAGCTTGGCTGCGGATTCATGTTCACCGTAACGATCGTTGCGCGACTTCATAAACTGAATCATGCAACAGTTGAGGCCGCGACCGGCGGCGCGCATCATCAAGCCCAGCGCGCAGGTTGTCTTGCCTTTGCCGTGGCCGGTGTAAACCATTAACAGCCCGTGTGTCTTCTCCTGATAATCCGCGCGGCGCCATTTGTATTTTTTTTCTTTGGAAGACATTGGGACCAGAGGTCAGAGGACAGAGGTCAGATATCAGAAGTCAGAAGAAAAAGCAAAATGTGGCTTTCCGTGCGCGCTGCTACTCCGAACCGATAAGTGCATCTTCGGTGATGTCGGCCAGGCCGTTCGCTCGTTCCACCGCATCCTGCAACAGCGCAACAATCTTTTCTTCCGCTTCTTCCCAGGTGCCGCGCAACGTGCAGCCGGCAGCGTTGCGATGTCCGCCGCCGCCAAACTTTTCCGCCACCTTGGCGACGTTAACTTCGCCTTTCGAACGGAGGCTGGCGCGATAAACGCCCGGCTCTGATTCCCGGAGCATGGCGACTGCCTCAACTTCACCCACGGTCAATGGATAGTTAACAAAACCGTCCGCGTCTTCGTCGGAAGCGTGCGCAGTATGTTGCATCTCGAGACTATGTCGCAGCAGAGCTACGCGCCCAGTCACATCGCGCCTGGCGGTTGACAGGACCGCGCCCATTAATTGAATGCGGCTCCAGGGGTAACTGGCAAAAACCGCCTCCGCCGCTTTGGCTGGTTTTACGCCGGTACGCAGCAGTTCTGAAGCAACTTTGAAAGTGCGTTCGGTTGTGTTTGAGAAATGGAATGAGCCGGTATCGGTGATAAGTGCGGTGTAGACGCATTCGGCAATTTCTTTGGTCACGCGCACGCCGGTGGCCTTGCAGAGGTTATAGATCATTTCGCCAACTGCGGAAGCGGTGGCATCGATCCAGTTGATCTTGCCAAACAGCGCAGTGGTCGAATGGTGATCGATATTGACGACGAATTGCTTGTCCAGCTCGTCAAGTCCGGGGCGCGTGACATCGGAACATTCAATAACGAAAACTGCATGATATGAATCATCGACTGCCGGCGTAACGCGAACATGCGCGGCGCCCGGCAACTGCTGATAGGCGTGCGGTACGGGGTCGCGCATGATTACTTCCACATCTTTATCGAGCGCGCGCAGTAACCAGTAAAGACCCAGCGACGATCCCAGACTGTCGCCATCCGGACGGCGGTGAGACGTAATCGCGAATTTCCCCTTCGCTTCGATCAGTTCGACGACTTGACTAAGCATTGTAAGCAAGGATGAAAGATGAAGTATGAAGGCTGAAGGAAGAACTGGACCATTCCATGTTTCATCCTTCCTCCTTCCGACTTCATCCTTTAATTCTCATCCTTCATCCCTTCTTCGCCCTTCGACTCTTTTTCAATTTGGACCAATAAGTGGTCCACACGTTCGCCCTGTTCCTCAATGCGGTCCCTCACAAAATGAATTTCCGGGGTGCGGGGCAGGTTAAGGGAAAGGCCGAGTTGTTTGCGGACGTAAGGCGCGGCATGTTGGAGAGCACTGAGCGCAGCTTGATGTTCCTTTTCATCTCCCGAAACGGTGACGTACACCCGGGCGTCTCTCAGGTTGTCGGAAATCTTAACATCCGTTACGGTCACCATCGTGAGCCGCGAGTCTTCTAGTTCGAAGCCCACAATCTGCGAGATCTCCTCACGAAGAATGTCTGCAACTCTTTCCGGGCGACGCATAACCAGTAGGCAGGAGCAGGAGGCAGTAGGCAGAAAGACGTCCGTCACCTGCCGCCTGCTGCTGCCGTCTGCCTCCTTACAATTCTGTGGCCGCAACCTTCTCGACTATGTACGCCTCGATCTGGTCGCCAACCTTGACGTCGTTAAAGTTTTCCAGGCCGATACCGCATTCGAAGCCTTCACGCACTTCCGAAACGTCGTCTTTGAAACGACGCAGCGAAGCGATGTTGCCTTCCCAGCTGACGACGCCATCACGAATCAAGCGCGCGCGTGCGTTGCGGCGAATGTTGCCGTCGACGACCATCGAACCGGCGACCACACCTGCTTTGGGAACGCGGAAAACTTCGCGCACGTCCGCCTTGCCGATGATGCGCTCTTTTTCAATGGCATCGAGCATACCGATCATGGCCGCGCGAATTTCTTCTTCAACTTTGTAAATGATCGAGTGCAGCCGTATGTCCACACTCTCTTGCTTGGCGAGATCGGCAGCGCGCGATCCCGGCCTCACGTTGAAACCGATTACCACAACCGCGGAAACAGCCGAGCCTGCTTGCGTGGCTGAAGCCAGCAGCACGTCAGACTCAGTAATCGCGCCGACGCCGGAACGAATAACTTTCACCTTGACTCGATCAGTGGAAAGTTTTTGCAAGGTGGATTTAAGAACTTCGACTGAACCCTGCACGTCCGCCTTGATAACAACCAAAAGCTCCTTGACTTCGGTTTCGCCCAGCGCTTCGATACCGCGCTTGGTCGATTGCATCAGCGTGGCCTGACGGTTCATCATCTGCCGATGACCCGATATTTGTTGAGCGCGAGTGATGTCGGCAACAACCTGAAAACTTTCACCCGCCTGGGGCACGCCCTGTAACCCGAGCACTTCAACCGGTGTGGCCGGCGCCGCTTCAGTGATCGCTTCGCCCTTGTCGTTGAACATCGCGCGCACGCGGCCAAAAATCTGGCCCACGATAAACGGCTCGTGAACATGCAATGTGCCTTGTTGCACTAAAACCGTTGCGACCGCGCCGCGGCCACGATCCAATTTCGCTTCCAACACGACCCCAGAAGCGAGACGCGTCGGACTGGCGCGCAGGTTGAGAATGTCTGAAGTCAACAGAATCGTTTCCAGCAGTGTGTCGAGGTTCTCGCGTTTCTTGGCAGAGACCTGAACTATTTCCGTCTCGCCGCCCCATTCCGCCGGCGACAAACCATGCTGGGCCAATTCCTGCCGCACGCGATCGGGATTCGCATCGGGCTTATCCATCTTGTTGATAGCGACCACAATCGGGACATTTGCGGCGCGAGAGTGTTCGATAGCTTCGATCGTTTGCGGCATAACACCGTCATCAGCAGCCACCACCAGCACGACCACGTCGGTTGCTTTTGCACCACGCGCGCGCATCAGCGTGAAAGCCTCATGACCCGGTGTGTCGAGAAAGACCACGCGGCGAAACTCACCGGGATTGTCTGGGCTGGGAACCTGAACGCTATAGGCGCCGATGTGTTGTGTGATGCCGCCGGCTTCGCCCGCTGCAACTTCAGTCGCACGAATGGCATCGAGCAGAGAAGTTTTGCCGTGGTCAACGTGGCCCATGACCGTGACGACCGGTGCGCGCGGCAGCTCGACATCGTCTGCATCGGCGGCGATCAATTCTTCAAATTCTTCTTCTGCGACCATCTCTTCAAACGGCACAAACGTAACTTCGTAACCAAAGCGTTTGCCGAGATCGACTGCAACATCGTCGTTAAGCGGTTGGTTTATAGTCGCAAAGACACCGCGTTGCAGCAGCAGAGTCACAACGTCTTTTGGTTTGATACCGAGTTTCTCCGCAAACTCTTTCACAGTCGTGCCTTCAACCAAACGCACCGGTTTGATCTCACCGGGAATCGCGTCCTCGAGCCGGCCCGCGATGCGGTCTTCCAGCGAGAGGGCTTTCGGCGGCGGAATAAAGTCGCCCTTATCAAAGCGTCCGCCTTTTCCTTCGGCTTTGCGACCGCCACGCGTAGGTGCGCGGCGAGAGCGCCGGCGCCCAGCATCGGGCGGGGGAATATAAGTAGTTTGCGGTGTGGCTGTTTCCCCGGGCGTGCCCATGCGTTCAGTTCGCGACAAGGGCGTGCGTTCTCTGACGCGAGTGCCGGCGCGGTCGACTCGCTCGCGCGGCGTGACAAGGGGCGCTACCACCGGGGAAGGAGCGCGCTCGCCCGGCCGAATGCCCGCGTTCAAAGCAGCAACCGTAGGACGCAGGACTCTTACTTGATGTGAAGGCGCGGGAATAGTTGCAGCCGGTCCCGCCGCTACGACTTCGGCGGTTGCCGCTTCCACGGGAGCGCCATTCGCGCCAGGCATTTCGGCGCCGGTTTCGGTTTCCGATAAGACAGTTGTCTCGGCTTCAGCGGGTAGCGGCGCACGCGCGGCCGGCGTCAGTTTCTTTACGAGTCTCGCGGGTGTGGCGGGCTTCGGCTCAGGCTGGCTGGTTGTGGCCGGCTCGGCTTCTGGTTCAGGACTGGCAATGACAGCTTCTGCTGATGCGGCAAGCGGTTCTTCCGAAACCTCGGCGGCAGGCAGTTCTTCAACCGCGCGCTCGGCTTTCTTTACGACTCGAACGCCGCGCTTAACGACAGCTTCCTTCTTGGGGAAATATTTATTTCGGATCTTCTCTGCCAACTCTTTCGAAACAGAGTTGGAAGGAACGCTGACGTCCACACCTTCGCGCCGCACTTCTTCGATGAGGCGCTTAGTGTCCAGCTTTAACTCTTTGGCGAGATCGTAAATACGAATCTTAGAGGTAACGCTCATGCACTCCTTTTCAAACGCCGCTAATTCTTTCGGCGTCTGGCTTCGACAAGTGATTAAAGAACTCTCGCCCTCAAACCACCCGTTGAAGCAGTGTCAGTGCACTGCGCAATAGTGGCCGGGAAGCGAACAAGGCAACACGCCGGTAAAACCAGCGCCTGTGCCGCTACTAATTTGCCGCATCTGAGGAAGCATCCTGCTTCTCTTCGTCAGTGCTCTCGCTCGCTGCGGCATCTTCTAAAATAGCGGGAGCTGAGTTTTCAGTTTCGTCAGCAGATAATTCCGACGCGAGTTGCTCGTCAATAAGCTCTTCGCTCACAAATTCGCTGACACCTTCCAAAGCGGCCGCGCCGCTTGAAGTCACTTCCGGAGACGGCGTGATCGTGTCCGGGCGCAAATCGCGGCCGGCTCCCTGCAATCCGAGTTCGTCCTCCGAAAATGCTTCGGCTTCAGTCAAGGCGACCGGATCAGCCGATTCCTGTGCCAGGATGTCGGCCTCGGCCCTGAAGGGAATTCCGTTTGCCACTGCCTCGTCGTAACCGGCAGCGGTCATCTCTCGAGATGGCTCGACGTCGCCGGCTTCGATGTTTTCATCGAATTCAGCGGAAGCCGCATGCTGTTCGACAGCTTCGCCTTCTTCGCCGCCGGCTGGCACTTCGCCCTCTTGCAGTCTTTTGTCGCGCATTGCAACTACGGCCTGGGCGGCGCTGAGAATATTTTCAGCTTCGTCCAAACTCACATCCAGAAACTCAACCAGATCATCAACAGAAGTTTGGGCCAGCGCATCGATGTCGTTGATGCCGTGTTCACCGAGTGCGTCAGTTTGCTGGGCAGTAACGCCCTCGATGGCTGAAAGCGGAACCGATTCGCCGGAAGCAATCAGCGCGCCCATCTGTTCGGTAACTTCGCGCTTAATTTCTTCTTCACTGCGAATATCAATGTTCCAGCCGACTAGCTTGGTGGCCAGCCGAACGTTCTGGCCACGCTTACCAATCGCCAGTGAAAGCTGATCTTCATTGACGATTACTTCCATTTGCCTTTGTTCAATGTCGGTTATACGCACCTGATTGACTTTGGCGGGCGATAAAGCGTTAGCGGCAAACACCGAAGGCTCGTCGGACCATTCGATGATGTCAATTTTTTCCCCGCGCAACTCGCGAATGATCGCCTGCACGCGTGAACCCTTCATGCCAACGCAGGCGCCGACAGGATCGACGTCGCGCTCGTTGGAAGTAACCGCAATCTTGGCGCGCTCGCCCGGCTCGCGTACGCAGGATTTGATCACGACCGTGCCGTCGTAGATTTCCGGCACTTCCATCTCAAACAATCGCAAAAGCAGTTCCGGCGAAGTGCGCGAAACTTCTACCTGCGGGCCTTTTGATTCTTTCGAGACGTTATTGATAACTACCCGGATGCGCTCGCCCTGATTCCACTGTTCGCCGCGTGATTGTTGTGAACGAGGGAGGATAGCTTCGAGGTTGCCGAGGTCAACGATAATATTGCCGCGCTCGAATCGTTTGACGTAACCATTTACGAGGTCGCCGATCTTGTCGACATACTGCTCGTAAACATTGCTCCGGACCGCGTCTCTGACTTTTTGAAACAGGATTTGTTTGGCTGTCTGCGCGGCAATACGTCCCAACTCTTCCATCGGCAGCGGCAACAGCAGCGCGTCGCCTAGTTCCACTTCGTCGCCTGCCAGCTCGCGCGCTTCCTCGATCGAAAGCTCAGTAGCTCCGTTCGCCACCTCATCAACTACCACCTTCGAGGCTGAAAGCTCTATGCCGGTTTCCGGGTTCCAATCAACCTGGATATCTTCGCCTGAGCGAAATTGTTTCTTCGCTGCCGCGCGCACAGCTTCCTTCATTGCGTCGATGACGAGGTCGCGTTCGATACCCTGTTCCTGGCAAAGCGCCTCGATGTTTTGTGCGATGGATGAACTCATTGAGCTGTACTGTCTCCGCTGGCTCGGACGCCAAAGTTGCCGCGTCGTTTGAGCCTATTCAATTGTTATTCAGTTGTAAGTTGCACGCGTTTCATAACGCGTGCCGTCGTTATCCCCGAGTCAATTCGCCTTCGCGCGGCGAAGCTCCTGTTCAAAGTCCATTTCCAGGTTGGCTTTGGAAACTGAATCGAAAGGAATTATCACGCGGCCGCTGGTGCGATCTTCTATCGCCACATCATCGCCTGCGATACCTAAAAGCCTGCCGCGAAAGTTTCTTTGGCCGCCGATAGGATTGCGCGTCTTTATCTTTACGAGATTGCCCGCAAAGCGTTCGTAATCGTCACGCTTGTAAAGGCCTCTCTCCAAACCCGGCGAAGAAACCTCCAGCGTATAGGAAGCATGAATGAAGTCTTCGACGTCGAGGACGGTGCCAACGTGGAAACTAACCTCCGAACAATCTTCGTGAGTTACACCGTTTGGCTTGTCAATAAAAACGCGCACAATGGGTTTGTTATCGGGCCCGGCCACTTCGACGTGCACCAGCTCGACTCCGTGATCGATTGCCACTTGCTCGGCGATCGCCCGAACATGCTCTTCAACCGAACCTGCTCCCACTGTCAACCTCCAAAAAACCTCTCGCCCAAAATAAAAAGTGGGCGCGAACCCACCGGACAAAACCGCCGCGCTTCGAGCAAGTTGTGGATTATACGAGAAGGCTACAAGGGACGCAAGTTGACCACAGAGTGTGGGAAGTCAGCGTGGAGGCTAGGAAAAAATGAGGACACCCAGAAGGAGATCAATTTACTGGACCGCGGGTTACTGGGACCGCGGGTTACTGGGACCGCGGGTTACTGGGATCGCGGGCGTCTCGCCCGCAAAGGCAACGGCTCCATCGATATTCACTAATGTCCC
>JACCVY010000042.1 GCA_013697915.1 Blastocatellia bacterium
CGGGAACTCAAGTTGGCGAATCCGCACGCAATAGCAATCGATACCCGACGTTGACCATCGTATCGATTCTCAAATTGTATTTAGCGAGCTTGGTTCGCAGCCGGTAGATGTAAACGTGCAGACTTTCGGTGTTGAGCGGCTTATCGTCTCCCCAGGCATAACGCCACAGTTCCGCGGAGCTAACAATTCTTTCAGGAGTGCGGGTGAGGCGAGAAACGATTAGGAACTCCGTGCGCGGAAGCCGGACGGGCTCGCCGCCGCAGGCCATGTAATACGACTTGTGCTCGAGCCGTAGATAGCCGTCGTCGTAAACATCTTCAACGGCGTGAGCCCCGCCTGCCGAAATAGATACTGCCATCTCTCTAAGTGACATTTTCAGAAGAACCTAAAAGTTGAAGCGCAACGCAAATTGAATTTGCCGGCTGGTGCCGAGCCCGACGTCGCGAACTACGGTTTGCCGCAGCAGTCCGAAAGTTCCGCCTGCGGAGGCTTGCGTATAAGCCTGTCCCGGCTGGACCACGTTGCTACTGCTGAAGGTGTACGTTGCTCCGTTGGAAGTCACAGTCGGCAGCGCAAGATTCAAGCGCGAGCCGGGGACATCGAAATTCGTGTGATTAAACACGTTGAAGATCTCAGTCCTGAACTCAAGGTTCTTCGACTCAGAAAACTTAATGCGCTTGTTCAAAACCAGATCAAACTGCTTAAAGCCTGGTCCACGCAAAAAGTTTCTGGGAACGTTACCGAACGTACCAGGCGCCGGAGTTGCAAACGCAGCGGGATTTAGAATAAGTCGATCATTGGATAGGTATGGATTAACTCCAGGAACGAGATCCGGCCGGCGCACATTGCGCGAGGCGCCGCCGCCCGGCGTATTCACAACGGCGATAAAACCGGGTGGCAACGCCGCCACCGTGTTGGAAGGTTGTGGAGTAACACTGCTGAAAGTCGGCAACTGTGCCGTATAGCCGGTGGCGAAAGTGGTGGAGCCCGCTGCTGTCGGCACGACGCAACCGCCTGCAGCCACGCACTGGATAACCACGTCCGGTCGCACAATTCCTATCTCGAGCGGCAGACCCGACCGGCCATTGAGGATGGTGCCAATCTCCCAGTTTCCGAGAATGGCATTGCCAACGCTTCCCAGATCATGCTTTTTGCCGCTGCCGAATGGTAGATCGTAAAGCGCGCTCAGGTTAAATGTGTGACGCACGTCAAAGTTGTTGTAGCCATTATCGTAGTCAAACTCAGTCAGTGCGCGCGCATTGTTCGCGGCGGTGCGAGCCTCGTTGGAACCGGAAGTGTTACCAAAGGAGCGCGAGAAAGTGTATTGCGAATTCAATGTGAGCCCCGTACTGAAGCGACGCGCGAGCGACATCTGCAATGCTTTGTAAGTGTCGTGGCCACCGCTGGTCTTGTCGTCAATCTCGGCATAGGGATTTTGTACAGACGACGTGCCGGAGACGATAGAGAATTCCCGCACCGTGTTGACCGCAACAACTTGTCCGGCTGCATTTGTTCGGTTGATAACGCCGAAACCGTTTGGAAGCGTGGTGCCATTAGCAATCACTGTTTGACCAGGCAGAATGCGATTTGCAACGCTGCGCAGAAACAGATTGCGACCCTCCGAGCCGACGTAGGCCGCTGTCAATACCATCTTGTAAGGCAACGTTTGCTGCACAGAGACGCTGTACTGATAAACCTTTTCAGGAATCGTATATTCCGGTGCGTAGGCGCGCGGCTGGTATTGCCGGTTATTCGGATTGCTAAGGAATGCTGCGGCAATCACCGCCGGATCCTGCGGAAAGGTCACGTTGCTGAGAGTGGAACTAATGCGGTTGGATTCGATCGGTTGAATCTGATCTTCAGTCTGCCCCGGACCGTAGTAGATGCCAAAGCCTCCGCGCAACACTGTATTTCCACCCCCGAAGAAACCTGTGCCATTCGGCTTTGGAGACCAGCTTAGACTAATGCGCGGTCCGAAATTGGTCTTCGACGAGTGCAACGGATCCTGCCTCGAATCGCGCAACTGCCCGGTAACGATGTCGAACAGAATCTGCCGGTTGTTCGCCTCGCGCAACGGAGTGTAGTACTCGTAACGCAGGCCATAGTTCAACGTCAGATTTGGTCTAATTTTCCATTCGTCCTGCGCATAGGCAATGTAGTACGACTGCCTGGCCAGGGCTTGGCCAGTCGAGTTGTTAAAGAACGGTGATGGCGCTGACAGGTCACCCAGGTATTGCACGGTTTGGACCGCGTTTGCCAGAAAGTTGTTGATGCTTGAGAAAGTGTAAGTGATGCCACCTTGCCGGTCTGTGTACAAACGGATCTGGCGCAGTTCGCCGCCAAACTTGAATGAATGATTGCCGCGGGTGTAGTTCAGATTATCGATGTACGAAAGCGAGTAAGGTGTGTACGGCTGACCGCGTCCGTTCTGCGCGCTGTTCGCTCGGATCAGTCTGCCGGGCGTCGCCACACCCGCGTTAGAACCCTGACCTGGTAGAGCAAAGCCGGCAACGCTGCCAGAGATGTTGAAGGTAAGATTCGATAAGTCTATTCCGTTAACCGTCGGCGCAACTCCGATGATGCGCGAATACGCGCCGTTGTAACCCAACTTGAATTCATTTAGCAGCGTCGGGGTCAGGATTGACTGCAAGGCAAAGACACCGTTCTGCGGCACTTGTCGAATCGATATTTGCCGGCCCGTCACGCCATCGGGCTGCAAGTTCGAACCCTGATCGCGGAAGAAACGGAAATAGGCTGAGTGCTTCTGGTTGAATCTATAGTCCAGCCGTAACGCCGCGGTATTCTCGTCAACAATATTATTTGCCTGAAGCTGGACAGTGTCGAAAAGATCAGGACCGGTGCGCAAGGTCACTGCACCCGGAGCTCGGAACGCTGGAATCAGTTCTCCGGTGACGGCGTTGCATGCGACCGAGCCCGTGCCCAACGGCGCGGCGCAGATGCGCGAAGCCAAACCAGGAACGGCTTCAATTGAATTAATGCCGCCGCGAAGTCGATATCCTTCGTAAGAGAAAAAGAAAAACGCTTTGTCCTTCTTGATTGGGCCACCGATTGAGCCGCCAAACTGGTTCAAGCGTAACTTGCTTTTCTGGCCAATAATGTTGTCGAAGAAATTCGCCGCGTCCAGCTTGTCATTTCTGAAGTATTCAAACACCGAGCCGTGAAAGCTTTTGCCACCTGACTTGGTTAGGACATTGATTTGTCCACCCGTGCCGGTGCCGTATTCGGCTGGGTAGTTGTTTGAGTCGACGCGGAATTCCTGAATGTTTTCCAGTGATGACTGCAAGCGAAACGGCGTCGGGATTTCGCCGTTTAAGTTTCCGGGCGAACTGTCGATAATTGCGGTGCCTTCGATGCCATCATACCGGATGGCGTTCTGTTCCACGGCGCGGCCCGAAAAACGGATATCGCCGAATGTGCCGGAACCGCTGTTGACGGAGCCAGGCGCTTGCAGGTAAAGCTGCGAAAGTTGGCGACCATTAATCGGAAGTCCTTCGACTTCGCGCGGGTTCACGTTCGCGCCCATACTAGCTGAGCTCGTCTCCAACGCTGTCTCACCGCCACTTGTGACATCAACGGTCGCAGCGACGCCAGTCGGCTGAACAATCATGGTGACAGTAAACTCCTGGCCCACCAACAGCTCAATGTTGGTGGTCTTGGCAGTTAAGTCTTTAGCATTAGCTGTCACCGAATAAGTCGAGGGACGCAGCGCTGAAATTATAAAGTAGCCGATGTCGCTTGTTGTGACTGTTCGCTCTTCACCAGTGCGTTCGTTCTTCACCACGATGGTAGCGCCGGGTACGAGGGCGCCGTTTACGTCCGTCACGGTGCCGGCGATGCGACCTTGTTCAGTCTGCGCATTTGCGGACAAAGAAAACAAAACGACAGTCGCGAGGGCGACCATGATTAGAGAGACGCGAAGAAGCCTCCTGGGGGCTCTCGTGGACATAGCAATTCTCCTTGAGACTCGAAAGTGTTTAGGTAATGTGGTTTTAATCACCGCTTGAATAAAGTGCCCAGAGAGGCAACTAACAAAGGTGCTTGAATCAGCGAGTGGCGTTTCCTGTTCAGTATCAAAGACGCAATCTAGCCTGATAGGGTTAAGCCGCTGTGAATTGCGCCTTAAATGTTTGTTACTGCGAAAACCAATGAAGAAAGGCTTAGGGAGAAATGGATAGCGCGCAGAAAAAACGCTTAGTTAAGATAGATTTAACGTGAGGGTAACTCAGGTGACGTAGGATGATGCCTCGATTCCAAACCTTGTTTTCGGCCCGGTCACCCTCTGAACTATGGCACTCGCAAATGAGTTGAGTAGCGAAATAGCTGCCGCAATCCTGTCTACTGGGAAAAATTCTCCGGTGGAATTGGAAGACCGCAAACGAATAGTCGAAGAGGTGCACTCGACACTTGAACAGATGGAAGATCGGGAAAGGCAGGCTCGCGGGATTTCCAAGCCACGATCCAGGGCAGCCACCGGCGAACACTAGACGATTGTCCAAGCGAGTGCGCTGCAACCTTAGCGATTTAGATTGGGGGTTTGACTTTGAGGCGTTGAGAGTTATTTCAGTACGGCGAGCTCTTTCGATTCCACCACACCACCCACTAAGGCAGCATCCCACATGAGCCAGTAGCGTTTCTTCTTCTCCGATTGATCGCGCGCTTCAAACGCAAGGCGAGCCGAGTAGGAAAAAGAATTCCATCGCCGCTTACAGGAAACAACGTATAGAAGTATTCGGTTCTCTCCGGCAACTTCAACTCACGACGCATGGCGTTTATATGATCTTCGCAATCGCCAGACTCGCGGGTGCTGGTTGAGTCTTCGGACTCATTAACCACGTGATCCAACTCGTGCAGGACTGCCCACCCAACGTCGTAAGCTTCCAGCGCGCGTCGATCACCTACTAGCTTTTGAAAGTCTGCGAAGTCGATCATTACAACGTAAGCCGCTGGACGGTGAGCAGCATTTCGTATCCAGCGACCGGGAAACACGCTGCAAAAAGCTACGTCGCTGCGATTGCTGGCGTCTTCTAGGATAATTACTCTCGCGCCGGTGACCGCTCTTTCAAGCAGTTCTCTCGCCATGGAGGAGCCGGCCTTTGGATCTTTGTTCCCCAGGCGCAGCGCGCCAGTCTCATCAAATCGAAGTTGAGGGGAGCCGGCAATTTTGTTCAGCGCTCGAGCCAATTGCAGACGTTGAGCCTGCGATACGTTATCTCGCACTGCGACTTGATTTGGTTCTCCCTCGGCAGAAACGCCCGAAGCAAAACCTAACAACAGTATGAGAGCGCAGCACGACAGGCCGATAGTTGAAGAGAAAGCTTTGCTGCGAGTTCTGAGCGACATCTCAGGTTTCTCCCAGATTAAGAACGGCGAAGGGGACTTACCTGCCGTTAACGAGAAGCGTCGAGCTAAGGCAGCGCGTTGGTCGGCATGTTACCAAAATGTTAACAGACTCGGAAGGAAACTTTTCCACAGGCACGGTTGACTGAATAGCGTCTGAAAGCGCTCTGAATTACGGGGGAGCTCAATTAGGTTTCCAGGGAAATTACGGCTGCAAGTTCGCGAATGAAAACGGTGCCGCGTGAAGCTCAACTTAAGAGCCTTGCGCAAAGGAGGAGTCCCCAACAGTCAGGCCCTCCCATTGGGGACTCTCTATCGTTTCAGTTCTCTGACCACGCGCGTTTTAGGAGAAGCTCCGAGCGTGTCAGGCGTTGCTGGCGGGAATACTCATTGGCGGCACCATCTCATCTCCAGGACTCACACGTGGCGCTGACTCCCCCGAAAAGTAAGTGCAACGTTTGGAGACTTGATCCACGGTGGCAACGTGTCGCTTGTGCGAGCCACCATAATGAAGTATCTGAAAAGGACTATCCGCGTCCGGTGCTAACTGGCAGTTACGGTTAAATTAAATCTTGATTAAGGAGCCAGGAACCGCCTGCGATTAATTAACGCGCGTTCTTGCGATCTGCAACCACATCTCTGCAACTTAAGGATTATTTAATTGGCGAGCTATGCGCATGTAACATCTCCGCGCCACGATTTCCGCAAGAAATCTTTTTGGGAGCTTAAATGAGATGGTTGAAAAGAAGCTTGAGCGCAATCCTGAATTCAAAGTGCAGTGCGTTTCCTGTGGCGTGGAGATTCGTGACCACGCCAGCGAAGATTCGTGCGGACTTTGCCTGAAGTGTTTTTACCGCATCCTGGCTGAGCGACTACGCGCGTAAAAGCGTACGGCGGCAGGTGAGTTTGTCAGCGAACGTTGATGTGTAGCAGAGTTGCTGATAACGCAAATCTAAAACTCCTAACGTGAGGTTGCGAAGGTTTCAGAATGCAATTGCCTGCGTTTGCAAT